>CAVEWV010000015.1:0-43286 GCA_963619535.1 Acutalibacteraceae bacterium
CATAAGCCGGGCGGGCCCCCTTCGGTTCGGTACGAGGACTGTCTGAGCATAGGACAAGCGGCGGGTCCCTCCGGGAGCTACAGCCTGAAGAGGTACCCCACTCCGCGGACCGTCTCGATGTGGTTGGAGATCTGCGGGCCGAGCTTGGCGCGGATGCGACGCACGTGGACGTCGACCGTGCGCGAGCCGCCGCAGTAATCGAAGCCCCACACGCGGCGCAGGAGCGTCTCGCGCGAGTAGGCGCGGCCCGGGTGCGTGACCATGAACGCGAGCAGCGAGTATTCCATATAGGTGAGGTCCACCGGGGCGTCCCCCACGCGCACCTGGTAGGTGGCGAGGTTCACCATGAGGTCGTCGATCTTCACCACGTCGTCGTCGCCGGTCTCCTCGCCGGGCCACAGCAGGTGGCGGATGCGCACCGCATACTCGGCGTCGCTGGCGGTGGTGCAGATGAAGTCGCTCACGGGGCGCATGGGCAGGTGCAGGTCAGGCATCTCCTGCTCGTCGACCACGAGCAGCACCGGTGTGGAGCTGTCGGCCAGGGTCATCTCGATGTTCTCAACCTGGGAGTTCTGCACGCCGTTGGTCTCGAGCACAACGAGGTCGAACTCGCGCTCGAGCACGGCCTGCGAGAAGCGCGAGACGCTCGCCAGGAGGATGGAGACGTCGAGCACCGAGGAGAGCCGGCGCATCCGCTCATGGCCGTCTGCGGTTTGCGAGAGAAACAAAGCTGTCTTGTGGTGCATCTCAACCCCCTAAGGGACACGTCTTCTGCGCCCGTTCCATTCAATACATTATGGCAGAGATTAAAAAGGATGTGTTGCGGAGCCGTTTCAGCCATTCAACAAACCGATGTACTCTGTTTGACCACAGCGATGTAGATGCCTTGCCTGCATTGTTACGGTTTCGCGAACATGGCCCTACATTACGCGCTTGAAACAATTTGGACCGAGAGTAAATACCCCATTGAAACGTAGTCGCCTATGTTTCGGAGGCATTGCCATTCACAAATGCCTCGACACGCGCAACACGTAGGAGGTTTTAGGTATGAACGCATCCGCCGCCTTGCCGCCCAAGGCATGGGGCCTGTACCGCCCCGAGTTCGAGCACGACGCCTGCGGTATCGGCGCCCTGGCCAACGTCAAGGGCGTCCGTACCCACCAGATGCTCGGCGACGCGCTCTCGGTGCTTCTCAACATGGACCACCGAGGAGGCGCCGGCCTTGAGTCGAACACCGGCGACGGCGCGGGCATCCTGTTCCAGGTGCCCCACCGCTTCTTCCGTAAAGAAGCCCAGAAGTGCGGCCGCCTGCTGCCCGACGAGGGGGACTACGGCGTCGCCATGCTCTTCCTGCCGCGCGACGAGGCCCTCTTCGAGCAGGCCCGCGAGCTCTTCGAGCAGTGCTGCGCCGAGAACGGCCTGCCCGTGCTCTTCTGGCGCGAGGTGCCGGTGGACGCCCATGACCTGGGCGTGACGGCCCAGGCCTGCCAGCCCCGCATCTGGCAGGCGTTCATGCTGCGCCCCGGCTCCATCGAGCGCGGCATGGAGTTCGAGCGCGCCCTCTACATCGCCCGCCGCGCCATCGAGAAGCGCGCGCAGGGCATGGGCCTGGTGGAGAAGGACATCTTCTACGTGTGCTCCATGAGCGCGCGCGTCATCGTGTACAAGGGCATGCTCATCGCAGGGCAGCTCAGGACGTTCTACCTCGACCTGGCCGACGCCACCGTGGAAACCGCCATCGCCCTGGTGCACTCGCGCTACTCGACGAACACCACCCCCTCCTGGGAGCGTGCGCACCCTCAGCGCTACATCGTGCACAACGGCGAGATCAACACCCTGCGCGGCAACGTGAACTGGATCCGCGCACGCGAGTCCGACCTGTACTCGCCCATCATCCCGCGCCTGGACCGGGTGCTGCCCGTCATCGACCGCGAGGGCTCCGACTCGGCCATCCTGGACAACGTGGCCGAGTTCCTCTACATGAACGGCCGCAGCCTGCCGCGCGCCATGAGCATGCTCGTGCCCGAGCCCTGGGACAACAACCACACGCTCTCGGAGCGCCGCCACGACTTCGACTCCTACCAGTCGTGCCTCATGGAGCCCTGGGACGGCCCGGCCGCCATCGCCTTCACCGACGGCGTGCGCATGGGCGCCGTGCTCGACCGCAACGGCTTGCGCCCGGCGCGCTACACGCTCACCCGCGACGACAGGCTCATCATCGCCTCGGAGACCGGCGTGCTCGACATCGCCCCGCAGAACGTCCTGCTCAAGGGCGGGCTCATGCCCGGCCAGATGCTGCTCGTGGACCCTGAGCAGGGTCGCGTCGTGTGGGACGACGAGCTCAAGGAGGAGATGGCCTCGCAGCGTCCCTGGCGCGAGTGGCTCAAGAACAACATGATCCGCGCCGGCGAGCTGCCCCTGCCCAAGGACTTCGACGAGCGCACGCAGGCCAGCGAGCTGCCTGAGGTCGAGGTGCCCGAGGGCGAGACCCTCGCGAGCCTGAGCGCGCGCTACGGCGTGTGCTACGAGGACGTGACCTCCCAGATCGCCCCCATGGCCAGCACCGGCCACGAGCCGCTCGTCTCGATGGGCGTCGACTCGCCCCTGGCCGTGCTCTCCGAGCAGCCCCGCAAGCTCTACAGCTACTTCAAGCAGCTCTTCGCCCAGGTCACCAACCCCCCGATCGACGCCCTGCGCGAGAAGATCGTGACCTCCACCATCTCCTACCTGGGCAATCACGGCAACGCCCTCGAGGACACGAGCGCCAACTGCAGGCGCATCCGCCTCGAGACGCCCGTCATCGACCGCGAGATGTTCGAGCGCGTCTGCAACATCAAGAAGACCGGCTTCAAGGTGGCCCGCCTGCGCTGCGCCTACGAGCGCTCCCACGGCGAGCAGGGCATGCGCGAGGCGCTCGAGAAGCTCACCGGCGAGGCCCTGGACGCCGTGGCCGGCGGGTGCAACATCATCGTGCTATCCGACCGCGTGAAGCCCGGCGAGGTGCCCGTGCCGAGCCTGCTGGCCCTGGGCAGCGTGCACCACCACCTCATCCGCAAGGGCGTGCGCACCCGCACCGACCTGGTGGTTGAGACCGCCGACGCCGTGAGCACGCACGACTTCGCCATGCTCGTGGGCTACTCGGCAAGCGCCGTCTACCCCTACCTCGCACACGCCCAGATCCGCGACTCCGTGCGCCGCGGCCTCATCAGCCTGCCCGAGGACGAGGCCATCGCCAACTTCGACAAGGCCGTCACCGCCGGCATCGTCTCCATTATGTCGAAGATGGGCATCTCCACCATCCAGGGCTACCACTCCGCCCAGATCTTCGAGGCCGTGGGCATCGCCGACGAGGTCATCGAGGCGTCGTTCACCGGCACGGTGAGCCGCATCGCCGGCGTGGGCTACGAGGGCCTGGCCCGCGAGGCAAACGCCAAGTACGACCTGGCGCTCGAGGTGGCCGACTCCGCGACGCCCTCCCAGCTGCCCGACTCCGGTGAGACGGCCTGGAGGCCCGGCAAGGAAGACCACCTCCTCGACCCGCAGACCATCTTCGCCCTGCAGACGGCCACCCACACCGGCTCGCAGGAGGCCTGGGACGCCTACAGCGCCATCGTGAACCGCCCCGGCCGCGCCGTGGTGCTGCGCAACCTGCTCGACTTCGACGAGCGCTCCTGCACCCCTGTGCCCCTTGAGGAGGTCGAGCCCGCAAGCCAGATCGTGAAGCGCTTCAAGACGGGCGCCATGAGCTACGGCTCCATCAGCAAGGAGGCCCACGAGGCCCTGGCAATCGCCATGAACCGCCTGCACGGCTTCTCCAACACCGGCGAGGGCGGCGAGGACATCGTGCGCGAAGTGCCCCTGGCCAACGGCGACACCGCCCTTTCGGCCATCAAGCAGGTGGCGTCGGGCCGCTTCGGCGTCACGAGCCGCTACCTGTCGAGCGCCCGCGAGATCCAGATCAAGCTCGCCCAGGGCGCCAAGCCCGGCGAGGGCGGCCACCTGCCCGGCAAGAAGGTCTACCCCTGGATCGCCGAGGTGCGCCAGTCCACGCCCGGCGTCGGCCTCATCTCGCCGCCGCCCCACCACGACATCTACTCCATCGAGGACCTGGCCGAGCTCATCTTCGACCTCAAGAACGCCAACCCCGACGCGCAGATCTCGGTCAAGCTCGTGAGCGAGGCCGGCGTGGGCACCATCGCCACGGGCGTGGCCAAGGGCGGCGCCGACAAGATCCTCATCTCCGGTCACGACGGCGGCACGGGCGCCGCGCCGCGCAACTCCGTGTATCACGCGGGCCTTCCGCTTGAGCTGGGCCTGGCCGAGACCCAGCAGACGCTGCTGCAGAACGGCCTGCGCTCCCGCGTCATGCTCGAGGCCGACGGCAAGCTGCTCACCGGCCGCGACGTGGCCATCGCCTGCCTCATGGGCGCCGAGGAGTTCGGCTTCGCCACCGCGCCGCTCATCGCGCTGGGCTGCCTCATGCAGCGCGACTGCCACCAGGACACCTGCCCTGTGGGCGTGGCCACCCAGAACGAGTGCCTGCGCTCGCGCTTCACCGGCAAGCCCGAGTACGTGGTGAACTTCATGCACTTCGTGGCCGAGGAGCTGCGCCAGATCATGGCGCGCCTGGGCTTCCGCAAGCTCGACGACATGGTGGGCCATGTGGAGCTGCTCCGCCAGATCGAGATCCCCGGCAACTGGAAGGCCAACAGCGTCGACCTCTCCAACGTCCTGGCCAAGCCGCGCCTGGTCTTCGGCGCAAACATCCCGGGCGCGGAGGGCGCGCACTTCGACGAGAAGATGGCGTTCGACCACAAGCTCGACAAGACGCTCGACGCGACGCTGTTCGTGCCCCTGACCCAGACGACGCGCGAGAGCCTCGCCCCCACGCGCTTCCATGCCGACATCAACAACGTGAACCGCTGCGTGGGCACCATGCTGGGCGCGAGCGTCACGAAGGCCTACCCGGAGGGGCTGCCCCAGGGCTCCATCCGCATCGACTGCTCGGGTTCGGGCGGCCAGAGCTTCGGCGCCTTCCTGCCCGCCGGCGTCGAGCTCAACATCTGCGGCGACGCCAACGACTACTTCGGCAAGGGCCTGTCGGGCGGCACGCTCGCCGTGCACCCCGACCCCGCCACGCCCATCCAGTTCGATGAGAACATGGTCATCGGCAACGTAGCCTTCTACGGCGCCACGGCGGGCCGCGGCTATGTCAACGGCATGGCCGGTCAGCGCTTCGCGGTGCGCAACTCCGGCGCCACCCTGGTGGTCGAGGGCGTGGGCAACCACGGCTGCGAGTACATGACCGGCGGCGTGGTGCTCATCCTGGGACAGGTGGGCGTCAACTTCGCGGCAGGCATGAGCGGCGGCGTGGCCTTCGTCTACGACGAGTTCGAGACGCTGCAGGACTGCACCAACCACGACATGGTGCTCGTCCAGACGCCCTCTCCCGACGAGATCATGCAGATCCGCTCGCTCATGACCGACCACGTGAAGGCGACCAACTCGCCCCGGGCCATCAAGATGCTCTACCAGTTCGACAGCGTGCAGCACCGCTTCAAGAAGGTCATTCCCGCCGACTACGACCACATGCTGTCGTTGATCGCGGCTGAGGAGGCCCAGGGCAAGTCGCACGACGACGCCCTGCGCGACGCCTTCGCTACCATGACCGGCAACAAGGCCTAGGAGGGGCAACGATGGGACAGATAGGTGGATTTCTCACTCAAGGCCGCGTGGAGCACTCCACAAGGCCCGTTCACTCCCGCCTGGGCGATTGGGACGACATCCTCGTCCCCAACTCAGACGCCGAGCAGCGCGCCCAGGCCGGCCGTTGCATGGCTTGCGGCGTCGCCTTCTGCCAGTCGGGCGTGACATTCGGCGCGAGCAAGGGCGTCACGGGATGCCCCCTGCACAACCTCATCCCCGAATGGAACGACCTGCTGTGGCGCGGCCTGTGGAAGGAAGCCTACGAGCGCCTCGCGCTTCGCAACCCCTTCCCCGAGTTCACGGGCCGCGTGTGCCCGGCGCTGTGCGAGAAGGCCTGCAACCTGGGCCTTCACGATGAGCCGACCTGCATCCGCGACAACGAGAACGCCATCGTCGAGAAGGCCTTCGAGGAGGGCTTCGTGCACGCCCCCGTGCCGCGCACGAAGACGGGCAAGCGCGTCGCCGTCGTGGGCTCGGGCCCTGCCGGCCTGGCCTGCGCCTGGCAGCTCACGCAGAAGGGCCACGACGTCACCGTCTTCGAGAAGGCCGACAGGCCCGGCGGCCTGCTCATGTACGGCATCCCGTGCATGAAGCTGCCCAAGGAGACGGTCATGCGCCGCATCGACCTCCTGAAGGAGGCCGGCTGCACCATCGAGCTCAACAGCCCGGCGCAGTCTTCCATCGCCGCCGAGTTCGACGCCGTGGTGGTGGCCGTGGGCGCCACGAAGGCCCGCACGCTCGACGTGCCCGGCTCCGACGCCCAGGGCGTGGTGCTGGCCCTGGACTACCTCACGAGCGCCACGAAGGCCGTGCTCGACGGCCTCGACGCCCCCGAAATCGACGCGAAGGGCCTCGACGTGGTCGTGGTGGGCGGCGGCGACACCGGCACCGACTGCCTGGCCACCGCGCTTCGCCAGGGGGCCAAGAGCGTCACCCAGCTCCAGTACCACCCCGCTCCCCCCATCTCGCGCGACCAGAGCAACCCCTGGCCCACCTGGCCCAACGTCTATACCGAGGACTACGGCCAGCTCGAGGCCGCCGCGCGCCAGGGCGTGGACCCGCGCCAGTGGTCGACGAACACCCTCGAGGTCGTGAAGGACGAGACCGGCCACGCCCGCAGCCTCAAGGTGTGCGAGGTGCGCTGGCTCCAGGGCAAGCCCGTGGCCATCCCGGGCACGGAGCGCCTCATCCCGGCCGACCTCGTGCTCGTGGCCCGCGGCTTTGCAGGCCCTGAGTACGACGCCTTCGGGGCCCTGGGCATCGCGATGACCAGCGGCGCCCGCCGCCTGCCCGTATGCATGGCCGCGCAGGGCCAAGATGCCTTCAAGGTGGCCGGCCGCGACGGGTTCTTCGTCTGCGGCGACGCCCGCCACGGCGCTTCGCTTGTGGTGAACGCCATCGACGAGGGCCTTCGTTGCGCCAGCAGCGTCAACGATTGGCTCAAGGCATAGGCCACACACCCAGCGCTTCGACGAAGCCCCGCAGCAGTCTTTGGCGAGATTGCTGCGGGGCTTTTTTGTCGCCCATCGAAGGGCGCTCGAACGCCCAAGCGCAAACGCAGACGCAGACGCAGTGCACCGGCCACGGTCACAGAAAGGCCCGCCCTGCGTCCCCTATGGGTCGCAGGGCGGGCCTAGACGTCGAGCATGCCTACTATGTGTGCCTCTCGCACTCCCCTACTCGGGGTACACCATATGCCTCTCGTCGATGCCGTACAACGTGTTGTCCAGGAAGCGACGGGCATACCAGTGCGCGAAGTCGATGTTCTGGTCGCGCCAGTTGCCGCAGTCGCGAGGTGCGGCGCCGGGGATGTCGCCCTCGAAATCGCGCACGAACTCGAACATGCGCGTGATGACATCGATCACGTCGGCGCTTTCAAGGTCGCCTGCGAAGATGACGTAGAACCCCGTGCGGCAGCCCATGGGCCCAAAGTACACCGTGCGCTGCGCCCACTGCGCGTCGTTGCGCAGAAACGTCGCGCCCAGGTGCTCGATGGTGTGCACCTCCCCCGTGCCCATGACAGGCTCGTCGTTGGGCTGGGTCAGGCGAATGTCGAACGTGGTGAGGCACTCGCTTCCGACGCGGTCCTTGCGCGAGACATACACGCCGGGTTCCAGGTCGTCATGGTTGACGGTGAAGCTTGCGATCTTCTGCATACGGTGCGAATCCTTCGCTTACAGCGTGGGCAGGTAGTGCTGCAGCTCCCAATGGCCCACATGGGAGCAGTACTCGGCCCACTCGGCCTTCTTGGTGGCCACAATATACTCGAAAACGTGGTCGCCGAGAACCTTGCGCATGAGGCTCGAGCCCTCGAAGCTCTCGATGGCCTGGCCCAAGGTGGAAGGGAGGCGCTTGATGCCCAGGGCGGCGATCTCGGCCTCGCTCAGCTCGGCCACGTTCTGCGGCAGGGCCGCCGGGGGCTCGAGCTTCTCCTCAAGGCCGCGAAGGCCCGCCGCGAAGACGCCCGTGAAGGCGAGATAGGGGTTGCAGGCGGGGTCGGGGCTGCGCAGGTCCAGACGCGAGGAGAGGACCTTGCCGGCCTTGTAGTGGGGCACGCGCACAAGGGCGCTGCGGTTGGCCTGGGCCCAGGTGACGTAGAGCGGCGCGTCAAAGCCGGAAACGAAGCGCTTGTAGGAGTTCACGTACTGGTTGGTGAGCAGCGTGTACTCGGGCGCGTACTTGAGCAGGCCGGCCAGGAAGTGCTTGGCCGTCTGCGAGAGCTGATAGCCCTCGGGGTCGGCCGGGTCGTAGAAGAGGTTGTTGCCGTCGAGGTCGTGCAGGGCCAGGTGCAGGTGCATGCCCGAGCCGTCGAACTCCGCGCAGGGCTTGGGCATGAAGGTTGCGTAGCAGCCGTGCGCCTGGGCGATCTGCTTCACCACGAGGCGATGCGTCATGACGGCGTCGGCCATGGAGCACGCGTCGGCATAACGCAGGTGAATCTCGTGCTGGGAGGGGGCGTTCTCGTGGTGCGAGTACTCCACCGGGATGCCGATGCGCTCAAGCATCAGGACGCTCTCACGGCGCAGGTCGTTGCCGGAGTCGAGCGGCATGTTGTCGAAATACCCGCCGCAGTCCAGCGTCTCCACGCCGGTGGAGTCCTTGAAGTAGAAGTGCTCGATAGCAGGGCTCAGGCTGCAAATCAGGCCGTGGTCGAAGGCCTCGTCGCAAAGCCGGCGCAGCACCGCGCGCGGGTCACCCTCGAACGGCTCGCCCGCGGGGGTCTTGATGTCGCAGAACATGCGCGCCGCGCCATGCTGCTGGGGGCGCCAGGGCAGGATCTGGAACGTGGAGGGGTCGGGCACGGCCACACAATCGGATTCCTCGACCTTGGAGAAGCCCGCCACGCTGGAGCCGTCGAAGCCCAGGCCCTCATTGAGGGCGTCCTCAAGCTCGCCGGAGGTCGCCGCAAACGACTTGAGGTTCCCGAGGGTGTCGGTAAACCAGAACTGGATGAAATGGACGTCGCGCTCCTCTACCGTACGCAGCACGAACTCGATGTCCTCGTGGAGCATGCTTTGGCGGGCGTCGTCAAAGCAGGCGTCATTCGCCTCGACCATCGTGGTGATTCTCCCTTCGCAAGGCGTTTTGCCAAAATCGCAAACGCAGAACTCAACGCAGTAACTTTGACACACGATTGTTACCGCACGGTTGCATACGTTGACGCGGGCAAAGCGCCTACGCACACCTCACAACGACAGGCGCCGCGCCACGCAGCGCCCTCAGCGCTGTCCGAGCCTTCGGTCCACCTCGTCGAGGGCATGCTCGACGGAGGGGCAGGCGCCGCCGTCCCCATGGCCCGCGCAGCCGTCCTGGGTGCATCCCGTGCAGTTGCCCCCATCATGGCTTTTCTTCAGGCTGCGCAGCGCCAGGACGAGCAGGGCCGCAAGCACAAGCAAGACGATGGCCGTCTGGATGTTCATAGTCTCCCCCAAACAAAAAACTTCGGGGCCGGAAGTGCTCTTCCAGCCCCGAAGCGTATACCACAGAATGAGCCACGCGCGCTCAAGTCATGAGATTGAGCACACAGTCACACAGGTGCCTATGCGGCCTTCTCGACCTCGAACTTGGGCATGGGACGGAAGAGCTGGAACAGCATCAGGGCCAGGAAGACGATGGCCACGACCGTCCAGACGCCGAACTGGCCCAGGGCGATGAGGTTGTAGAACTGGTTGATCATGAGGGCCACGACCCAGGCGAAGCAGCACTCATAGCCGATGGCGATCCAGAACCACTTGGCGGAGTTCATCTGCTTGCGGATGGTGCCCATAGCGGCAAAGCAGGGGGCGCACAGCAGGTTGAAGGCGCCGAAGGCGATGAGCGCGCCCTGGCTGGAGACCATCGTGGCGAAGGCCTCCCACATCTCGGAGTCACCCTCGCCGAAGTCGGCCAGGTTGTACAGGGTGCCGAAGGTGGAGACGACGTTCTCCTTGGCGATGAGACCGGTGATGGTCATCGAGGTGGCCTGCCAGGAGTCGAAGCCCAGCGGGGCGAAGATGATGCCGACCGCGTTGCCGAAGGCGGCCAGGATGGAGTAGTCCATGTAGCTGGCGATGGCAGCGTCGGTGATCTCCATCTCGGGGTCGAGCATCTGGAAGACGCCGTCGACCCAGCCGAAGTTGGAGAGGAACCACACCAGGACGGTGGCGGCGAAGATGATGGTACCGGCCTTGACGATGAAGGACTTCACGCGCTCCCAGATGTGCAGCAGGTAGCTGCGCAGGGCCGGGAGGTGGTAGGCGGGCAGCTCCATGATGAAGGGGCAGGCCTCGCCGGCGAACCACTTCGTCTTCTTGAGCATGATGCCGGAGATGATGATGGCGGCGATGCCCATGAAGTAGAAGAGGGGCACGACCCACCACGACTCGGAGTCGGCACCCACGAGAGCGCCCATGAGCAGGGCGATGATGGGGGCCTTGGCGCCGCAGGGCATGAACGTCGTCGTCATGGTGGTCATGCGGCGCTCGTTCTCGTTCTCGATCGTCTTGGTGGACATGACGCCGGGAACGCCGCAGCCCGTGGAGATGAGCATGGGGATGAACGACTTGCCCGACAGGCCGAAGCGGCGGAAGACGCGGTCCATGACGAAGGCGACGCGTGCCATGTAGCCGCAGTCCTCAAGCAGGCACAGGAAGGCGAAGAGCACGATCATCTGCGGCACGAAGCCCAGGATGGCGCCCACACCGCCGATGACGCCGTCGACCACGAGGCTCTGGACCCAGCCCTCGACACCAGCGTTGGTCAGGGCGTCGCCCACGATCACGGGGATACCCGTGACGTAGATGCCGTAGTCGGAGGGGTCGACCTCGCCGTCCTCACCGGCGGCCTCGACGGCCTCGTCGTAGGCCTCCTGGCCCGAGCCCAGGAACCAGCCGTCGCCGAAGACGCCGTCGTTGGCCCAGTCGGTGCCCCAGGTGCCCACCGTCACGACGGCGACGTAGTACACCAGGCACATGACCACAATGAAGATCGGGATGCCCAGCCAGCGGCTCGTGACGATGCGGTCGATCTTCTCGGTGGTGGAGACCTTCTTGGGGGCCCTCGTCAGGAACGCCGAGACGACCGTGGCGATGAGGTCGTAGCGCTCGCCGGTCACGATGGACTCGGCGTCGTCCTCGAACTCCTTCTCGAGCTCGGCGGAGATGGCCTTGACCTTGGCGACCTTGTCGGCAGAAAGCTTGAGCTGGGAGACGGCGGTCTCGTCGCCCTCGAAGAGCTTCACCGAGTACCAGCGCTTGAGCGCGGCAGGCGCGGCGGCCCCGGCGATCTCGTCGATCTGAGAGAGGGCGCCCTCGAGCTTGTCGGAGAACTTGACGGTGGGCGCGGCGGCCTTCTTGGCGGCTGCGGCCTTCTTGGCGGCCTCGATGACCTCGTCGACGCCGGTGCCGCGCAGGGCCGAGCACTCATACACGGGGCAGCCGAACAGCTCGGAGAGCTTGGCGGTGTCAACCACGTCGCCGTTCTTCTTGAGCAGGTCGGTCATGTTGAGCGCGATGACCACGGGCAGGCCGAGCTCGAGGATCTGCGTGGTGAGGTACAGGCTGCGCTCGATGTTGGTGGAGTCAACCAGGTTTACCACGACGTCGGGGCGGTCGTTCACCAGATAGTCGCGCGAGCAGACCTCCTCGGGCGAATAGGGCGACAGCGAGTAGATGCCGGGCAGGTCGGTGATGGTGACTTCCTTGTCGCCGATAAGCTTTGCCTGCTTCTTCTCCACGGTGACGCCGGGCCAGTTGCCGACGTAGCCGTTTTCGCCGGTAATGCGGTTGAAGAGCGTGGTCTTACCGCAGTTGGGGTTGCCGGCGAGAGCAACTTGAATGCTCACAGTTCTTTCCTCCTGGGGGATTGCTGGCGAGGCCTATGCCTGCGCCTGCGGGCCGAAGCCCGTCTCTGTCGGATGCCGGGACGTTACTCCTCGACGATCACGTTCTGCGCCTCGTCCTTGCGAAGCGACAGCTCGTAGCCGCGCACGGTGACCTCGATGGGGTCGCCGAGCGGGGCCACCTTGCGCACATGCACAGTGGCACCCTTCGTGAGGCCCATGTCCATGATCCTGCGCTTGAGGGCACCCTGGCCCGCAAGGCGCACGACGGTTGCGTCGCTTCCGACGGCGACATCGCGCAAAGTCTTCATCCTCTCCTCCTCTCCGTTGTTTGAACGACTCTTAAATCACGTAGACGTGGCGAGCGGTCTGCTCGTTGAGTCCCAGACGTGAACCCTTGATGGTCACGATGACCGTGCCGCCGCCCTGCGAGACGACCTCCAGCTCGGCGCCGTCCACAAAGCCCAGCGACTCCAGGTGACGATGCATCTCGGCGTTGCCGTGGACCGACTCCACATGCATGACGCGGCCGCCCTTGGCCAGAGACAGGGGCAGTGCTCCAGACATAGGCTCTCCCTTCCAGTCCGTTCGATATTGAACAGAGCTAACAAAAAAGTCATTCTAGTCTTACGGTTTGATTTGGTAAAGTTATTTTGTTCGACATGGTGACTTTTGTCCTATTTGTACATTGCAAATGCCACAGAGTAAGTTGTATGCAACAAAAAGGGCAGAGCCCGAAGGCCCCGCCCTAAAGACCGTCCAGGCAGCTCGTGCCTGGATATGAACAAGCCTTGCGGTGACCGCCCGACAATGGGCGCCGCGGAATTAGGCCTGCTTGCCCTCGGATGCGCCCTGCACAGAGGACCCACCGTCTGCGCCGTCGGCCTGCTTGGCCGTCTCGGTACGGGCAGAGCCGCTCGGGGCCATGACCGGAACGTCCACCACGGCCTGGGAGGACCTGGCAGACACGTCCTGGGCCGACACGGGGTGGTCGATGGGCTTCAGGCCTGCCACCGGCGCGCCGTCTGCCCCGCTCGCACGCGAGCCGGGCGCGTCATGCCCGCCCTTCGAGCGCGACTGCAGCCAGATGATGGCAACGACGGCCGCGATGAGCACGACGCCGCCCGCCACCGCCACCGCGATCATCGTCGGCGAGATGGCCTGCCCCACCTGGCTGGCGAGGTCGACGGAATCATCGGCGGTCGTAGACGCGGAGCTCGCCGAGACCGCGACGAAGCTGGGGCGCCCATCAGGGTAGGAGACGGTGGCCAAAAGCCCGGTCCCCGCGTCTTCAACGACGACCTCGACCCGGAAGGAGTCCGTCTGCTGCGAGTCGGCGAGCTGCACGCCATCGGCAGGCTGGACGGTATAGGCATACGTCCCGGGCTCGGCAAGCTCGATGGCCGAGAAGCGCACGGTGCCGTTCGCGTCGTTCGTGCCCGTCGTCACGATCGTGCCCGTATCGTCGAGGATGTCGAACATAAAGGCCCCGGCCGACATCGACCCCGACTCCCGCGTCACCGAGGCCGTGATGATGGCGACGGCGTTGTGCTGCTGGGAGGAGGCCGATTGCGCCGCATCATCCGCGCTCGACGAGGCCGCGGAGTAGGAGTTCGTGAAGCCCTTCTCCGAGGAGGCCTTGACGCTTGCCTGCAGCGCCGTATTTGCCGAGTTGGGCGTCACCGTCACCTTGAGCGTTATGACCGAGTCGTCATAGGTCATGCCGGCCGCCTCGCCGGGAACCTGCGTGACCTCGTAGGTGTAGGTACCGGGGGCCGTGAACGACACGCCGCCGAAGTCGACGGTGCCGTCTTGGGCGTTGCCCGCGATGGTCGTCTTCGGCTCGGGCGCGCCGTCCTTCAAGGTGATGCGGAAGTAGAACTCGTTGGCGTTGAGCGTGGCCCCCTTAAGGCTCACCGTCGTGGAGAGGTCGGCGCTTGCGGCCGCCAACGCCACCTCGTCGCTCGTCGTCTGCACGACATTGGAGAACGACGCCTCCCCCTCGGTCGAGGTGACGACGAGCGCCCCGGTCGAGGAGTCGGCGCCCACATGGAAGACGGTCTCGAAAACCGTGTCGTCATAGTCGACGCTGGCCAGGTCCCCCGCGCGCTGGGTCACGCGATAGGTGTAGTCGCCCGGCGCCGTGAAGGAGACCTCGCCGAAGCTCACCGACCCGTCCGCGGCGTTGGAGGCCGTGTCAAGCTCGGGGGCGGGCGCGGAGTCGAGCGCCTCGACGCTGAAGGTGAACTGGTTGGCCCCCAAGGTCGAACCGGAAAGCGTCACGTGCGCCGTGAGCTCGGCACGGGCCGTGGCCACCTGGGCGACGGCAGAATCCGACGCCTCGCTGGCATAGGCGCATGGGGCCGCGGCGACGGCGGCGGGCGCCAGGGCGACGAGCAGGGCTGCGCACGATGCGGGAAGCGCAAGCCCCAGGGATGTACGGCGTGTCTGTTTTCGCAGCATTTGCCAGGCCTCCTTAAGTTCCTCCGTCCCTGTGCGCATGGCGGCGTGGACGGCGACACATCAAACGAAAGGGGCGCGGGGGCACATGGCCCCCACGCCCACATAGGCTCAATGCCAAGTATAGCGCCCATACGGCCGCCTGCGACGCAGGGGCCGCGCATCAAGGCGTTAAAGCACGCGCAGGGAGACTTCCTTGAGCTGCTTGGAGCTTACCTCGCTGGGCGCGGCGCTCATGAGGTCCGAGCCGGAGGACGTCTTGGGGAACGCCATGACGTCGCGGATGGAGTCGCAGCCGCGAAGCAGCATGCAGACGCGATCCAGGCCCAGGGCGAAGCCGCCCAGGGTGGGGGCGCCGTAGCCCAGGGCCTCGATGAGGTAGCCGAACTGGGCCTTCGCCTGCTCCTCGGTGAAGCCCAGGCGCTTCAGCACGCGCAGCTGCAGGTCGGCGTTGTGGATACGCATGCCGCCGCCGCCGGCCTCGTAGCCGTCCATGACGAAGTCGTAGGTGTAGGAGCCCACGTGGAGCGGGTCGTCCTCGATCTTGTCGAGGTCCTCGTAACGGGGCTGGGTGAAGGGGTGGTGCTCGGCGGCGTAGCGCTTCTCGTCCTCGTCGTACTTGAACATGGGGAAGTCCACGACCCACAGGAAGTCATGGCCGGGGCGCTCGATGCCCAGGGCGTTGGCCATGTGGGTGCGCATGCCGCCCAGGATCTCGTCGGCGAGCACGCGGCCGCAGGCGGCGAACATCACCAGGTCGCCGGGCTCGACGTCGGCGCGCTCCTTGAGCAGGGCCATCTCCTCGTCGGAGAAGAACTTGACGATGGGGCTGTTGACGGAGCCGTCCTCACGGAAGGCGATCCAGGCCAGGCCCTTGGCGCCGAACGTCTCGGCCACCTTGGGGAGCTTGTCGATCTCGCCGCGCGTCCAGGTGCCGGCGCCCTTGGCGTTGATGCACTTGACGACCTGGCCCTCGGTGTTGGCCGCGCTGGCGAACACCTTGAACTGGGAGTTCGCGAAGACGTCGGTCACGTCGACCAGGTGCATGCCATAGCGGGTGTCGGGCTTGTCGCAGCCGTAGGTGTCCATGGCCTCCCAGTAGGGCATGCGGCGCAGGGGGACGGGCAGCTCGACGCCCACCTCGGCGAAGGCGTCCTTCAGCACGTCCTCGAGCAGGTTGATGGCGCCGTCCATGTCGATGAAGGACATCTCCAGGTCGACCTGCGTGAACTCAGGCTGGCGGTCGGCGCGCAGGTCCTCGTCGCGGAAGCACTTGGCGACCTGGTAGTAGCGCTCCACGCCGCTCACCATGAGCAGCTCCTTCAGGAGCTGGGGCGACTGGGGAAGGGCGTAGAAGTTGCCCGGCTGGATACGGCTCGGGACAATGAAGTCGCGCGCGCCCTCGGGAGAGGACTTGAAGAGGATGGGGGTCTCGACCTCCAGGAAGGCACGCTTGTGCAGCGCCTCGCGCATACCCCAGGTGAAGTCATTGCGCACCTTGAGGTTGTTGAACATCTCGGGGCGGCGAAGGTCGAGGTAGCGGTAGCGAAGGCGCGTGTCCTCGGCGGTGTCGATGCCGTCCTCGATCTGGAAGGGCGGGGTCTTGGAGGTGTTGATGACCTTGACGTCGACGACCAGGACCTCGACCTCGCCGGTGGCCATGTTGGGGTTGGCGGTGTCGTCGGGGCGGTGGCGGACGGTGCCGGTCACGGCGATGGGCCACTCGGGGCGGATGGTCTCAGCGGTGTGGAACGCCTCGGCGCCGGAAAGCTCGGGGTCGAAGGTGCACTGCGTGAGGCCCTCGCGATCGCGCAGGTCCACGAAGATCAGGCCGCCGTGGTCGCGGCGGTGCTGCACCCAGCCGTTGAGGGTGACGGTGTCGCCGATGTTGTCGGCGCGCAGCTCGCCACACGTATGGGTGTGCGTGGAATGCTCGTTGAGAACGCTCGTCATTGGGGAGTCTCCCTTAATCGGTCTGTGCCACCCCGTGTCGGGTCGGGTGGCTTGCCTACAGACGCCCGTCGTGCGTAAACGGCGCAGAGACGGGCTTGCCGCGCCCCGGATGGAACACGGCAATCCCCAATGATAGCGCTCTTTTGCTTGTTAGGCGTTCTTGAGCATGACGTTCTGCATTACGCACGCAACGTCTTCGCAGGTGTCGCAGACGTCCTCCATGTGCGAAAACATGCCGTTCCAGCTCATGAGGTAGGCGGCGGAGTCGTTGGCATGGTTCACGAAGAGGTCGCGCTTGTTCTCGATGTAGAGCGTGTCGCCCTCGCTCTCGCGGTCATGGACGGCGACGAGGAGCTTCTCGATCTTCTCGGCCTTCTTGTGCTTCTTGAAGTCGGCGAAGGCCTTCGCGGCGTCGCACAGGGCCGCCACCGCGGCGTCGATGACGCGGGCGGTGGGGACGCAGCCCGGGTGCAGCTCCTTGAAGTCGTACATGTAGATGTGCTGCACGATCTCCTCGATGCCGTCGGTCACGTTGTCGAGGAGGTTGGCCAGCTCGGAGATGTCCTCACGGTCGATGGGCGGCAGGAACTCGACGGCGAGGCTGTCCAGCACCTGGTGTACCACGACGTCGCCCTCGTTCTCGATCTGATGGATGCGCTGCATCTGGGAGCGCAGCCATTCAGGGTCGGCGTTGAAGTTCTCGAGCATCTCGAGCAGGGCCTGGGACTCCTTGCGGGCGATGCGGGCCTGCTCGCAGAACGCGTCGAAGTAATCGAACTTATGCTTCTTAGCCATGGATTGACCTTTCGGTAGGTTGCGCCCATCAATGAGCTTCACGCATGATACCCCGCACGGGCCGCCCGGGCGCACAAAACGCCCGCTTTATCGCCGAGAGGCCACAGCGACCGGGCGCCAAGGGTACAATCCGGCCGTCACCTCACCAAGAGAAAGGCGGGACAAGCAATGGCGGATATGTCAAACGCCACGGCAAAGGCCCTATCCTGCGGCCAGGAGCTGCACGGCTTCGTGATAACGGACGTCCAGGACTTGCCCGAGATCGACGGCCGGGCCGTCCTCATGCGCCATCAGGCCACAGGCGCGCCCCTCATGTGGCTCGCCAACGACGACGCGAACAAGTCGTTCTCCATCACCTTCAAGACCCCGCCGCGCGACAGCACGGGCGTGTTCCACATCCTCGAGCACTCGGTGCTGTGCGGCAGCGACCTGTATCCCGTGAAGGAGCCCTTCGTCAACCTGCTCAAGTCGTCCATGCAGACCTTCCTGAACGCCTTGACGTTCTCGGACAAGACGATGTACCCCGTGGCCAGCACCAACGAGCGCGACCTGCTCAACCTCATGAGCGTCTACCTCGACGCGGTGTTCTTCCCCCAGCTCTACTCCAAGCGCGCCATCTTCGAGCAGGAGGGCTGGCACTACGAGGTGGAGGGCGAGGGCGACGAGCGCAGGCTCGTGACCAACGGAGTTGTGCTCAACGAGATGCGCGGGGCGATGTCCGACCCCGACGAGGTGGCCCTTGCCGGCCTCAACGAGGCGCTCTTCCCCGACAACGCCTATGGGTTTGAGTCGGGCGGCAACCCCGACGTGATACCGACCCTGACGTACGAGGACTACCTCGACACCCATGCCCGCCACTACAACATGGCGAACTCCCGCATCGTGCTCTACGGCGACATGGCCCTTCACGACGAGCTGGAGCTCATCGACGGGTTCGCGCGACGCGCGCAGGGCCGCAACCCCGGCGCGGGCCTGCCCAACCCCCTGACCGTCCAGACGCCCTGCGTCAACCTCCAGGCCACGCGCACGATGCGCACGAGCCCCGACAACGCGTGCGTCATGCTCGGCTATGTGGTGGGCACCTATCGCGACCGGCAGCGGCTTCTTGCCTGCGACATCCTCTCCGACGCGCTCATGGGCAGCAACGAGGCACCGCTCAAAAAGAAGATCCTGGAGTCCGACCTGGGCTGCGACGTGGATTGCTTCGTGTTCGACGGCCTGCAGCAGCCCTACGTGGCCTTTGAGCTTCGCGGCGCCCAGCCGGGCTGCGCCGCCCAGTTCGAGCAGCTCGTCGAGTCCGAGCTTGCACGCATGGCCGAGGAGGGCATCCCACGCCCCGAGCTCGGGGCGGCCCTTGACGCCTGCGACTTCAACCTGCGCGAACGTGACTCGGGAATGGCCGACGGCGTCGCCCTGGCCGTCAACGCGATGTGCGGCTGGCTGTACGACGACGACATGCCCTGCGACTACCTGCGCTACGAGGACGCCATGGCCGCGCTGCGGGCGGGGCTCGAGGGCACGTACTGGGAGGACCTCGTGCGCGACGTGTTCGTGACGTCGGCCCACCATGCCTGCTGCGAGCTGATCGCGCTCGACGATGACGATGACGCCGCCCAGGCAGATGGGTTCGGGGACGACGTCGAGGCGGGCACCCACGCCGAGGCGGACCTCGACGAGGTCGAGCGTGCCGCCGAACGCCTGCGCCGCATCCAGGACGCGCCCGACTCGCCGCAGGCCCTGGCGACCCTGCCGCGCCTGGGTGTGGAGGACGTCCAGGACGCGCCCCACGAGCATCCCTGGCAAGCCGTGCAGGACGCCCCCCTTCCCTGCATGCACTACGAGCTCGAGACGCGTCGCATCGACTACACCTACCATTACTTCCCGCTCGACGCGCTCACCTGGGAGGAGCTGCCCCTGGTCTCCCTGGCATGCAGCCTGCTCGGGAAGCTGCAGACCACCGACTACAGCGCCGCCCAGCTCGACCTGCTTGTGGAGAGCCGCCTGGGCCGCCTTACCTTCTCGACCCACGTGGGCAGCGACGCCGTGACCGGCGCCCTGCAGGCACACCTGCTCGTAGGCGCCTGCGCCATCTCCGAGAACCTGGCCGACCTCGCCGGCCTGCCCGCGCACATCTGGGGCAAGACCGACTTCAGCGACACCGACAAGATCCGCACCATCCTGCAGCAGCAGAAGCTCGACTCCGAGCAGAGCTTTGCCAGCTCAGGGCACTTCTACGCCCTGGCCAGGGCGTTCGGCTACACCGACGCCAGGCGCCGGCTCGCCCAGCACTTCGGCGGCGTCGACTACTACCGCTTCGTGTGCGACCTGCTCGCCCGCTGGGACGAGGTCTCCCAGACGTTGCCCGCGCGCCTCGCCGACGTCTGCGACCGGGTGTTTCGCCGCGGCGGCGACCACCACAGCTTCACCGGCAGCGCCTCGGACATGTCCCGCTACTGGGACCTCGCGCAGACCATGGGCCTCTCGACCCGCGAGCAGCAGGCGCGCCTGGTCGTCCCCGCCGACGCGGGGCTCAACGAGGCCTTCATCGTGCCCGCCGACGTCTGCTTCGTCGCGAAGGCGGCCTCGGGCGCCATGGCGCACAACACCTTCTCCGGCGCATGGAACGTCGCGCAGAAGGCCGTCAACTACGAGTACCTCTGGAACGAGATCCGCGTCAAGGGCGGCGCCTACGGGTGCGGCCTTCGCTGCGACGTGCGCGGCGAGCTGGGCTACTACACCTATCGCGACCCCAACCTCGACGCGTCGCTTCGACGCATGGACGCAACGGCCGATTGGCTGCGCTCCTACGCCCCCACGCGCCAGGACATGGAAGGCTACATCGTGAGCACCGTGGCGGCTCACGACGCCCCGAAGCGCCCCTATCAGGTCGCGCGCCGAAACGACACCCTGTTCCTGGCCGGGCGCACCCTGGAATGGCGCGACCAGCTGCGCCGCGAGGAGCTCGCCTGCACCGCCCAGACCCTGCGCACGCTGGCCCCCGCGCTCCAGGCCACGGCGGACCAAGGGCGCGTCTGCGTCTTCGGGAGCAAGGACATCCTCTCGGCCTCCCAAGCCGACCTTGAGGTGATCGACCTCATAGCGAGGTAACGCATGGTGACGCGGCGGGGTCGAAAGGCCTCGCCGCATGAAAAACGCCCGGGCAAACGAAAGGCCCCGATGCGACGGCACGCTGCGTCGCATCGGGGCCTCGTCGTGTCGGACAGGCAGCCTCGGGGTCGCGGCTTCGCTAGGCTACGACGCCCTCGGCCTTCAGGACGCGCTCGATGCGCTCCATGGCCTCCTTGCAGGCCTCGGTGCGCCCGAAGGCGGACAGGCGGAAATACCCCTCGCCCGCAGGACCGAAGCCCACACCGGGCGTGCCGACGACCTGGGCCTTCTCGAGCAGCAGGTCGAAGAACTCCCAGGAGCTGAGGCCGCCGGGGCACTCAAGCCAGATGTAGGGCGAGTTCTTGCCGCCGGTGTAGCGGATGCCGAGCTTGTCCAGGCCCGCGGCGATGGTATGGGCGTTAGACAGGTAGATGTCCACCTGCTCGGTGGTCTCCTTGAGGCCCTGGGGCGACAGGGCCGCCTCGCAGGCACGCTGCACGATGTAGGGCACGCCGTTGAACTTGGTGTTCTGCCTGCGGCGCCAATAGGCGTTGAGGTCGGCGTCGGCAACCTCGAGGTCCTTGGGGACGATGGTGAAGCCGCAGCGCACGCCCGTGAAGCCGGCGCGCTTGGAGAACGACGAGATCTCGACCGCGCACTTGCGCGCGCCCTCGATCTGGAAGATGGAGTGCGGCACCTCGGGATCGCGGATGAAGCTCTCGTAGGCGGAGTCGAAGATGATGAGGGCACGGTTGGCCAGGGCATAGTCGACCCAGGCCTTGAGGCCCGCCGCGTCGTACGTGGCGCCCGTGGGGTTGTTCGGGGAGCAGATGTAGATGACGTCGGCGCTCACGCCCTCCTCAGGCATGGGCAGAAAGCCGTCCTCGACGCCGGAGTGGGCGTAGATCACGTGGTTGGCCGCCATGACGTTCGTGTCCACGTAGGCCGGGTACACCGGGTCGGGAATGAGGACGCACGAGCCCGGCTCGATGATGTCGAGGAAGTTGCCCAGGTCGCTCTTGGCGCCGTCGGAAACGAAGACCTCGTCAAGGCCGACCTCCACGCCCAGGCCCGCGTAGAAGCCCTTGACGGCCTCGCGGGCGAACTCATAGCCCTCGGCGTCGTCGCAATAGCCGCGGAACGTCTCGGCCTTACCCATCTCATCGACGGCGGCATGCATGGCCTCGACGATGCTCGGCGCGATGGGCAGGGTCACGTCGCCGATTCCCAGGCGGATGACGTCGGCCTCAGGATGCGCCTGCTTGTAGGCTGCGACCTTCTTGGCGATGGTGGAGAAAAGATAGCTCTTCTCGAGCTTTGCAAAAGACGGGTTGGTCTTCACAGGTCACTCCTAACTAAACCGCTGACAGTCAAACGAGCCGAATGATACGTTACCAAGGTTTCAAAACATCGCTGGGATACTGCACATCCCAAAACGTCAAACCGCAGGCAGGCGCGCAGGGACCCGCCGCGTTGCGGTCGCAGGCGGCGAGCACCTCGCCCACCCAGCCGACGTCTCGCCGACCAAGGCCGACCTCGACGAGCGTGCCCACGATCGTGCGGACCATCGAGTGGAGGAAGGCGTTGCCCACGATGTCGAAGACGAGGGTGTCCTCCCCCAGAACCCGCTCGCGCTCAAACGCCGCCGACATGACGAAGCGACAGGTCGGCTTGTCCTGGGCGCTCTGCGCCTTGCAGAAGCTCTTGAAATCGTGCTCGCCGACAAGCGTGGCGGCCGCCCGGTTCATGGCTTCGACGTCGAGGGCATCGGGGCTGCCCGAGCGAATCCACCAGCACCAGTCGGCGCAGAACAGCGGCGCGACCGGTCCTGACGCCAGGCGGTACCGATATCGCCTGGCACGTGCGTCAAAACGCGCCGAGAAGCCCTGCGGGGCGCGCATGAGCTCATGGGCGCGGATGTCATCGGGAAGAACGGCGCCAAGCGAGCGCAGCATCCTCTCGGGACTGCGCTGGGCGAACTCCTCGCTTGAGAAGGGCAGGCTCACGTACTGGGCGCGCGCATGGACGCCGGCGTCGGTGCGCCCGGCGCACGTCAGCTCGACATCGCGGCGCAGGATGGTCTGCAGGGCACAACGCAGCTCGCCTGCGACCGTCTTGACGTGCGTCTGCTTGGGCTGCTCGGCAAACCCGGCATAGCGGGCGCCGTCGTAACCGACGCGGATGACGAGCGTCTCCTCGCCCGGCGCCGGCGCCGTTGTCTCATTCATACGTCCACCCCTTACGAAAGCTCAGAACAACAGGGCTGCAGCCACGGCGCACGCACACCCCGCCAAGGCAAGCGCCCAATCGCCGGCCCTCATGGGCCTGCGATGCAGCGGCGTCGGGCAAGCGCCCGAAAAACCCCTGGTCTGCAGCGCCTCTGCAAAGTCTTCAGCATAGCGAAACATCGCGATGCATGCTGGCGCAAGCAGGGGTACATAGGAAAGAACCTTACGGACCGGATTGCCCGACAGGCCCACGTTCGCCCCGCGGGCGTTCTGCGCCAGCGCAAGCGCGGCGATCTTCTCCCCCACCAACGGAATGCAGCGCACGGCAAGCGACAACATGACGCTGACTTCGGCCACCGGGACCCCGATGCGCCCCAGAGGCGACAGGATGGCTTGAAGCGCGTCCATAAGCTCCTCGGATGTGTAGGCGCGCACAAGCACAAGCGACAGCACCACAAGCAGGGCAAGCCGACAGACCGTGAGCATGCCTTGGCCGGCACCCGCGATCGAGATGCCCACATCGCCCAAAACGCGCAGGTCGGCACTGCCGTCAAACACAAGGGCAGCGCTTATGACGACCAGGGCGTACATGACCCCCAAGATGGCAAGCGCACGGCCCAGGTCGCGCAACGGCCCTCCCACGCGCCGATACAGGGCGAGGGCAAGAACCCAGGCAACCGCGATGGCCGCCGGGGCCTCAAGTCCAAGGGCGCATACCGAGCACACCGCACACAAAAGCAAGCAGGCGATCGGGTTCAGGGAAAACTGAGGGCCAGCCGATGGGGGCCCGGGGGTTACGGCAGACGCACACCGAGGCCGAGAGCCCGATTGCCCAGATGCGCCCTCGAAGGCCAGCCGCGCGTGGGCGGCATCCTCAACGGACCCGCCCGCTGTGACGCTTTTCGGCTCGCTTGGCTTACCGAAGGCATCAGGGGCCATGGCAACTGGACGCATCCGCCCCTCGTAAAGCTCATAGGCGCGGCTCACAAGCCCCAAGAAGGCCTGTGGCTCGTGAGTGACGAGCAGGACTCCCCTGCCCTGAGCAAGCAAGGCGCGCACAGCACGAAGAAGGCTTTCCATGCCCGCCGCATCCAAGCCCAACGTCGGCTCATCGAGAATCACGAAGTCCGTCTTCATGGCCAAGACGCCCGCAAGGCCGACCTTACGCTTCTCGCCGCCGGAAAGCAGATGCGGGTTGATGGACCCGAAGGCATCGACATCCAACCCCACCGTCTCCAGGGCCGATTCCGCATCCTGCCGGGCCTCTTTGGGCGAACGCCCCTTCTGCAGGGGGCCGAACATCACGTCATCAAGAACCGTAGGGCGAAACACCTGGTCCTGCACGCGCTGAAAGGCAATGCCCACATCCCCGGGACAAATCGGCTCCCCCGCGGCGCGCACCGCGCCTGCCTGGGGTTTGATCAATCCGGCAGCAAGGCATGCGCACGTCGTCTTGCCTGAACCCGACCGCCCCACGATGGCCACGAGTTCCCCGGGATTGACGTGCAGGGAGGCACCGCTCAACGTGGCGGCATGCTCGCCATAGGAAAACGAGCAGTCGCAAACCTCAAGGTCGCCGGAGTTGCGCGGCCCCTGCTCGCAAGGGGCGGTCGGCTTGAAGCCGCAATCGGCCGTGCCCTGGGAGTCGGTTGCGGCACGGATGCCGAGCGATTGGACGAGCGACGGGTCACCGAGGAACTCCCGGGGACGTCCGCGCCACGCGACCTCGCCGCGCCTCAACGCGATAAGGGTGTCATAGCCCGCGACATCGGCGATGTCGTGCGTCACCTCGATGACGCCCATGGAGGCGTCGGCGGCATCCAGGGCCCTCCTGGCGGCCTTGCGACATTGCTCGTCGAGCATACAGAACGCCTCGTCAAGCAGCAGGACGCGCGGCCTGAGCGCAAGGGCGCTCGCAATGCTCACCAGCTGCTTCTGCCCGCCCGATAGCTGCTTGACGGCCGTGGAGGAAAGACATGAGATACCGCACGCCTCCAATGCATCTCGGACGCATCTCTGGATGACCGCAGGTTCCAGCCCAAGATTGCACAGGCCGAAAGCCACCTCATCAAACACCGATGAGCAGACAAAACCCGCCTCGGGATCTTGTTGCACGTAAGCGAAATCGACGAAATGAACCTCAGCAGGCCGTTGATTGGAAGTGCCGGGCCCCAATGCGGGCCGCGCGCACTGGGCGTCTGGGGCGCTTGCGACCCCATCGACATCCGCTTGCAGAACCCCGCCTTCAAGCGTGGCCACGTTGTCCGCGCAGTCTGTTCCCCCGTCGTCAAACGATACGGTTCCCGACTGGAGTGCAACCAAACCCAGCAAAGCCCTGAGCAATGTGGACTTACCTGAACCGTTTGCGCCCACGACAGCGAGACGCTCGCCTTGCCCCAGGACAAAGTCGATGTCTTGAAGGCCAAAACCACCTGTCGATGAAAGTGACGTCGGGCGCGCGGCGCCTACTCGGCTCGTCCACGTGCACAGATGGGAGACGCGCAAAGACATACAGACCCCTCATACGAAAAAGGGAGGCCCCGAAGGACCTCCCCTTGAGCAAGCAGCGCTTGATTGAAGCTACTCAGCCTTGGCCTCAGCCGTCTCCTCAACAGGAGCAGCCTCGGTGCTGGCCTCAGCCACAGTCTCCTCGGCGGCCACGGGGGCAACCTCGACAGCAGCAGGCTTCTCAGCCTTCTTCTTGGGCGTGCAGGGCTCGGTGACAAGCTCGATGATAACCATGGGAGCATTGTCGCCCTTACGGGGCCCAAGCTTGATGATGCGGGTGAAGCCGCAGGTGCGGTCAGCCCACATGCCCTGCTGAACCTTGTCGAAGACCTCGCGCACGATCTCCTTGTCGTTCAGCTTGGCGATGGCAAGACGACGGCTGTGCAGGTCGCCGCGCTTGGCCCACGTGATGACACGGTCGACGTCGCCACGAATGGCCTTCGCGCGGGTTTCAGTGGTCTTGATGCGATCGTTGATGAAGAGAGAGCAAACCAGGCTGCGCTTCATAGCCTTGGTGTGGGAAGCATCAGTTCCCAGCTTCTGCCCATGCTTCTTGTTGTGCCTCATGCTTGTGATCTCCCGATCCTACTGCTTCAGGCTCATGCCCATTGAATCAAGCTTGTCCTTGACTTCCTCAATGGACTTGACGCCGAAGTTGCGAATGTTAAGAAGGTCGTTCTCACTGAAGTCGAGAAGCTGTCGCACGGAGTGGATACCAGCGCGCTTCAGGCAGTTGAACGAACGGACAGACAAATCAAGGTCGTCGATACGCTTGTCGAGCTCAACGTTGTCGGCAACCTCCTCCTGGGCAAAGATCGAAGTCTCGTCCGGAGTGCTTGCCTCAGTGTTAAGCGTGAGGAAAGCATTGACATGCTGGTTGACGATGTTCGCGGCCTGAACAACAGCCTCAGTAGGCGTAAGAGCCCCGTTGGTCTCGACCTCAAGCACCAGCCTGTCATAGTCGGTGCGCTGACCGACACGGCAAGGCTCAACGAACTTCGTGCAACGACGAACCGGCGAGTACAGGCTGTCGACATGGATGATACCGATGGAATCGTCCACGCGAGCGTTCGTCTCACCGCTGGCATATCCGCGACCGCACCCGATGCGCATGGACATCGTGAAGTGAACGCCGTCCTCAAGGGTGGCAATCACATGGTCGGGATTGACGAGGTCGAACTCAGCGGGAACGAAGAAGTCCCCACCGGTCACAACTGCGGGGCCGTCGATATCGACGGTGGCAGTGGCCTCGTCGCCAATGTTGTTGGAGCTGAAGACCAGCCCCTTGACGTTCAGGACAATGTCCGTAACGTCCTCGCGAACTCCGGCCAGGGACTGGAACTCGTGCTGCACGCCTTCGATGTGAATAGCCTCGACAGCGGCACCGTCAAGAGAAGACAGGAGAACTCGGCGCATCGAATTGCCGAGCGTGTCACCGAAGCCGCGCTCAAGCGGTTCCACCGTGAAACGCGTGACGCAGTCGGTGATGCCCTCAACAGTAACCTCAGGCTTGATGAACTCTGACATGTAGTACCCCCAGACTCGTAAGCCGAAAATTACTTCGAGTAAAGCTCGACGATGAGCTGCTCCTGGATGTCCATGTCAATCTGATCACGGGAAGGAACGTTCAGAACAGTGCCCTGAAGCTTCTCGATGTCAACCTCGAGCCAGCTGGGAACCTGACGGTTCTCGGCGGACACGATGGCGCTCTTGATGACCAGCATATCCTTGGCCTTGGGAGCAACCGAGACAACGTCGCCGGGCTTCACATGGAAGGAGGCGATGTCCACGCGGCGGCCGTTGACGCAGATGTGGCCGTGGCTCACGGTCTGACGGGCCTCCTTGCGGGTGCGGGCAAAGCCAAGACGGAAGACGACGCTGTCCAGACGGGTCTCGAGCAGCGACATCAGGTTGCTGCCGGTGACGCCGTTCATGCGGCGAGCCTTCTCATAGTACATATGGAACTGCTTCTCCAGAACGCCATAGATGAACTTGGCCTTCTGCTTCTCGCGCAGCTGAACGCCGTACTCGCTGTCCTGACGACGACGACGCTTCTGGGGGTTGCGCTTGGACTCCTTGGTATAGCCCATGACGATGGGATCGATACCCAGGGACCTGCACCTCTTCAGTACAGGGGTCCTATCCACTGCCATATTAGTGATCCTTCCTTACTTACACGCGACGACGCTTGCGCGGACGGCAACCGTTGTGCGGAGTGGGAGTCTTGTCCTGAATGCTCGTGACCTCCAGGCCGGCAGCCTGAAGAGAGCGGATGGCGGTCTCACGACCAGAACCGGGGCCCTTGACGAAAACGGCCACCTTGCGCATGCCGTGATCCTGGGCAGCCTTGGCGCAAGCCTCAGCAGCCATCTGGGCGGCAAAGGGAGTGGACTTACGAGAACCCTTGAAACCGACGGTACCAGCGGACTGCCAAGCGATGACGTTGCCCTGGGGATCGGTGATGGAGACGATGGTGTTGTTGAACGAGCTCTTGATGTGAGCCTGGCCGACGGCGATGTTCTTACGATCGGCGCGCCTCACGCGAGTCTTAACAGCCTTCTTGTTGGTTGCCATTGTAGCTTAGCCCCTCTTCTTCGCACCGATTTGACGACGGGGACCCTTGCGGGTACGAGCGTTCGTGTGGGTGCGCTGACCACGGACAGGCAGACCCTTACGGTGACGCAGGCCACGATAGCAGCCGATGTCCATAAGGCGCTTGATGTTCTGAGAAGTCTCACGACGAAGATCGCCCTCGACGAGGTACTTGCCGTCGATGGCATCGCGGAGCTTGGTAACCTCGTCCTCGGTCAGATCCTTGACGCGAGTGGAGGGGTCGACGCCAGTCTCAGCGCAAAGCTTCGTGGCGGTGGTACGGCCGATGCCGTAGATGTAGGTAAGGCCAATCTCAACACGCTTCTCGCGCGGGAGGTCGACACCAAAGATACGGGCCAACGCTCTCTCCTCTCTTAACCTTGACGCTGCTTGTGGCGCGGGTTTTCACACACGACAAGAATCTTGCCATGGCGACGGACAATCTTGCACTTGTCGCAAATCTTCTTGACCGAAGGGCGTACCTTCATTGCCTTTTCCTTTCGGTTGAACCAACACACTATATCTTCGTCCAGCCGCAGACGTTGGTGCCGAAACGCATACGAAAACTTACCTCCTGCGTGGTCTAGATACCACCCGTCGGAAGCAAGGTAGAGCAGGAGTAATCAAAAACCGCGATTACTTATAACGATACGTGATACGACCGCGAGTAAGATCGTACGGAGAAAGCTCGATAACAACCCTGTCGCCCGGAAGAATGCGGATGTAATGCATCCTGATCTTGCCGGAGATGTGAGCCAGAACAGTGTGACCGTTCTCAAGCTCCACCTTAAACATGGCATTGGGGAGAGGCTCAACGACCGTTCCCTCAAGCTCGATTGCATCTTCGCGCTTGCTCACGTTACTCCACTTTCACTCGAACCGCATACGACAATTCATCATACACCGCCAGAACCATCCTGTGTAGTGGTTCACAAAACATCCTGCCTTGACGGTATTAGGACAGACACTTGCCTAGCAAGAGGCGTTGCGCCCGCAATCCACATCCAGAGGATCATAACCTGACTCGGCGGTCGTGATGACTGGGCCGTCTTTGGTAATGGCGATGGTGTTCTCGAAGTGGGCGGCCATACTGCCGTCGTTGGTGACTACCGTCCATTCGTTGCCAAGGGTATGCACATGACGTCGTCCCATGGTAATCATCGGCTCAATAGCCAGGCACATTCCGACCTCGAGCTTGATACCGAACCCTCGCCTGCCATAGTTGGGAACGTTGGGCTCCTCGTGCATCCTTCGACCTATGCCGTGTCCCACATACTCGCGAATCACGCCATAGCCGTGCTTTTCAGCATGGGCCTGAATTGCATGCCCGATATCGCCCAGACGGTTTCCGGGGACGGCCTGCTCTATTCCCAAGGCAAGACAATCGCGCGTGACCTCCAGCAAAGCCTTGCGCTCGTTGGAGATATGGCCGACGGCGAAGGTCCAGGCGTTATCCCCCACCCAGCCGTTTACGGTTGCACCAGTGTCGATAGAGATGATGTCGCCATCGCACAGGATGCGGTCCTTGGAGGGAATGCCGTGAACGACCTCGTCGTTGATGGAGGCGCAGATGGATCCAGGAAATCCACCATAGCCCTTAAACCCCGGAACCCCGCCATGCATGCGAATAAAATCCTCGCAGAACTTGTCGAGTTCCCAGGTCGAAACACCAGGCTTGGCCATCTCGCCCGTCAGGCGAAGAGCGGTCTTGGAAAGAGCCCCGCATACCTTCATGCCCTCAATGTCTTGGGCAGACTTGAGCTTAATCATTGACGATGGCGGCCTTCACGTCGGCATACACCTGGTCAACCGGGCGATTGCCGTCAATCTCTACCAGGACGCCGGCACCGGCGTAGTAGTTGACCAGCGGAGCGGTGGAGTTGTGATAGACGTTGAGGCGGTTCTGAATCGTCTCGGGGTTGTCGTCGCTGCGCTGGTACATCTCGCCGGAGCACTGCGGGCAGGTTGCATCGGAAGCACTGCCGGTATAACCGCATGCACGGCAGACGCGACGCGAGGAAAGGCGCTCGACGATGACGTCGTCGGGAACCTCGATTGCCACGGCCGCATCGATGCGACGACCGTCGGCGGAAAGCACCGTATCAAGTGCCGCGGCCTGGGTGGTCGTACGAGGGAAGCCATCGAGGATGAAGCCCTTCTGGCAGTCCGGCTGAGCCAGGCGCTCCTGCATGAGGTCGATGATAAGCTCGTCGGGAACGAGGGCGCCGGACTCCATGTAGCCCTTGGCCTTGAGACCCAGACGTGTGCCCTCCTTCACGGCCGCGCGAAGGATGTCGCCCGTCGAGATGTGAGGAAGTCCGAACTCATCGATGATGAACTGGGATTGGGTACCCTTGCCTGCGCCAGGGGCACCGAGCAGTACGAGATTCACGTGAGCCTCCTTGTCTAAAAAAATGGGCGGGCAAAGCCCGCCCATAAGGGAACGAATATGAGACTTACTTAAAGAAGCCACCATAGTCGTGCATCTTGAGCTGGCTCTCAACCTTGCTCATTGTATCAAGTGCGACACCGACCATAATCAGAATCGAAGTACCGCCAAAGGCCTGAATGAGCGTGTTGTCCGTGAAGTAGAACAAGATGCTCGGAACAACGGCAATCAGAGCAATGAAGACGGCACCAGGAAGCGTGATGCGGTTGAGCACGTCCTTGATATAACGGGCCGTGGCTGCACCCGGGCGAACGCCAGGAATGAAGCCACCCTGCTTGCGCAGGTTGTCAGCCGTATCCTCCGGATTGAACACCATCGCCGTATAGAAATAGGCGAAGAAGATGATCAGAGCGAAGGACAGCAGCCAGTTAAGCCAACCAGCCGACACAGCGTTAGAGAAAACTTGAATCCATTCCACATTGGGGAAGAAGACAGCAAGCTGAGCCGGAATGTAGAGCAGCGAAGACGCGAAGATGATCGGGATGACGCCCGCAGTGTTCACCTTGATGGGAAGGTACGTGGTCTGACCACCCATCATCCTCCTGCCGACAACACGCTTGGCGTATTGAATCGGAATCCTACGCTGTCCACGCTCGATAAAGATAATCGGAGGAATGACAACCAGGATAACGATAATCACAAGAATCGTGATCAACTCGCCGTACGAGTTGTACTCGACAGAAGAGAAGATGGCCTGAGGAAGTCGAGACATGATGTTGGCGAAGATGATGAGCGACATGCCGTTGCCCACGCCGTGCTGGGTGATGAGCTCACCGAGCCACATGATGAGAACGGAGCCAACCACAAAGCCAAAAACGATCATGATATCGACGAGCGCCTCAGGAACACCCATACCAGCAAAGCTGATGCCATAGGACGGGCTCTTGAAGAGCAAGAGATAGCCAATGGCATTAACGAGCGACAAGACAATCGTCAAATAGCGCGTGTACTGGGTAATCTTACGCTGCCCAGTCTCACCTTCCTTCGCAAGCTCGCGAAGAGAAGGAATCACCGCCTGCATCATCTGCAGGATAATGGAGGCGGTGATGTAAGGCATGATACCCAGCGAGAACAGCGAAACATACGACAGAGCGCCACCTGCAAAGAGGTTGAGCAGTGCCATTGTGTTCGCCATGCCACCATTGGCGTCCTCAAACTGGCTAACCAAATCCCCAAACGGAATGCCGGGAAGGGGAATGTACGAACCGATGCGATACAGAACGATAATTCCCAGAGTGAAGAGGATCTTCTTCCTCAGCTCAGGTTCCCGGAAGGCGTTGAGGATGGCAGTTAGCACGGAAGCTCTACCTTCCCTCCTGCGGCCTCAATCTTGGCCTGAGCAGAAGCGGAAACCTTGTCAACCTTCACGGTAAGCTTCTTGGTGATGTCGCCATCGCCGAGAACCTTCACCAGAGTGGTGCTCTTCTTGATGACGTTCTTGGCAACGAGGGCGTCGTTGTCCACGACATCGCCATCGTTGAAAAGAGCGTCGAGACGAGCCAGGTTGACGGGGGCGTACTCGACACGCGTGGGGTTCCTGAAGCCAGGGAGCTTAGGAAGACGCATGGCGAGCTTCATCTGGCCACCCTCGAAGCCGGGGCCCTTGCCGCCGCCAGAACGAGACTTCTGGCCCTTCTGGCCGCGGCCAGCGGTGGTTCCGCCATAACCGGAGTTACCACGGCCAACGCGCTTGCGGTCCTTACGCGAACCGGGCGCGGGATAAAGATCGTTAAGCTGCATGATTACTCCTAGATCTCCTCGACCGTGACGAGGTGACGAACCTTGAGGATCATACCGCGCACGGAGGGGCTGTCGGCGAACTCCACGACGTTGTTGATACGACGCAGGCCCAGGGAACGCATGGTGTCGCGCTGATCCTGGGGATAGCCGATGGTGCTCCTGACCTGCTTGATACGCAGGGTCTTGGTCTGCTCAGCCATTCTTAGGCCTCCTTGCCGACGAACATCTGGGCAACGGAGATGCCACGACGAGCAGCCGCGGCCTCGTTGCTCTCGAGACGAGAGAAGCCCTCGGCAGCAGCCTTGACGATGTTCATGGCGTTGCTCGTGCCCAGGGACTTGCCGAGGATGTTCTTGATGCCAGCCAGCTCGCACAGGGCGCGCACGGGGCCGCCGGCGATGATGCCGGTACCGGGGACAGCGGGCTTCAGAACAACGCGGCCGGCACCGAAGTGGCCCTCGACCTCGTGGGGGATGGTGCCCTCCTCGGTAACGGGGATGAAGAACATGTTCTTCTTCGCGTCCTCGATACCCTTCTGGATGGCAAGCGGCACCTCAGCGGACTTGCCCATGCCGACGCCCACGTTGCCCTTGCCGTCGCCCACGACGACCAAGGCAGAAAGGGACATGCGGCGACCGCCCTTGACGGTCTTGGAAACACGGTTGATGAAAACGACACGCTCCTGCAGCTCGGGCTGAGCGGTCTCGTTCTGGCGATTACGCGGCATTCGTTCTCCTCCTAGAAGACCAGGCCGGCGCTACGAGCACCGTCGGCGAGGGCGGCCACGCGACCGTGATAGAGGTTGCCGCCACGGTCAAACGAAACCGTGGTGATGCCAGCCTCAATGGCGCGCTTGCCAACAAGCTCGCCCACGAACGTAGCGGCGTCCTTGTTGGAGCCAACCTTGCCGGTAGCCTTAAACTCAGCGTCAAGGGTAGAGGCGCTGACAAGAGTCTTGCCAGCAACGTCATCGATAACCTGAGCATAGATGTTGGCGTTGGAACGGGTCACGCACAGACGCGGGCGGGCGGGAGTGCCCGAGATCTTGCCGCGAACCGCGCGATGGCGACGAGCGAGACGCTCCTGCTTCGCCTTGTGCTTGTTCATGCTAAGTCTCCTCGCATACGACCGAGAAAAAGCCTCGGTTTTTCTCTACTACTTCGAGGCCTTACCGAGCTTGCGGCGGACAACCTCACCGTCATAACGAACGCCCTTGCCCTTGTAAGGCTCGGGAGGACGCACGAAGCGGATGTCAGCGGCAACCTGGCCAACGCGCTGATTGTCGATACCCTTGACAATGATGTGCGTGTTGTCCGGAACCTCGAAAGAGATGCCCTCTTCGGGCTCGACGATGACCGGGTGGGAGAAACCAAGAGCGAGCTCGAGGTTCTTGCCCTTCAGAGCAACACGGTAGCCGACGCCCTGGAGCTCAAGCTTCTTGGAGAAGCCCTCGGAAACGCCGACAATCATGTTGTTCAGCAGAGTGCGGGTGAGACCGTGCATAGCACGGCAGGTGCGAGAATCGTCAGGACGGGTAACGATGATCTCGTTGCCCTCCTGCTCGATGGTCAGCAGCTCGTAGAAAGACTTGCTCAGTTCGCCCTTGGGACCCTTCACGGTCACATCAGTACCGTTGATGGTCACTTCAACGCCGGCAGGGACCGGGATGGGCTTCTTACCGATACGGGACACGGTGGTTGCTCCTTTCCAGCAGTCCGTTACCAAACGTAGGCGATGACTTCGCCGCCGACGCCAAGCTTACGAGCGTCGCGGTCGGTCATAACGCCCTTGGACGTAGAGATGATGGCGATGCCAAGGCCGCCGATAACGCGGGGAAGGTCGTCCTTACCCACGAAAATACGCAGACCAGGCTTGGAGATACGACGGATGCCGCGGATAACCTTGGCGCGGCGCTCGCCGTACTTGAGGGTGATGACAAGGTCGTCATGGGGAGTGCCGGCCTCGACGACATAGTCGGCGATATAGCCCTCCTCCTTCATAACGCGAGCGATCTCGAGCAGCTTCTTGCTGGAAGGCATCGAGACCGTGGCCTTGTTCGCAGAGTTCGCGTTGCGAATACGCGTAAGCATATCTGCGATCGGGTCACTCAGGTTCATTGAATCCTCCTATAGTTCTGGATGAGACTGTCCAGAGGTTCGCTTCCGCCCATAACGGTCGCGCCTATCAGAACAGGTCCCCTGACGCTAAGCTACCAGCTAGCCTTCTTGACGCCAGGGAGTTCGCCATTGCTAGCAAGCTCACGGAAGCAGACTCGGCACAGACCGAACTTGCGATAGTAGGCGCGGGGACGCCCGCAACGCATGCAACGGTTGTGCTGACGAGTCGAAAACTTCGGCTCACGCTCAGCTGCGGCGATCATCGATTTCTTAGCCACTCTTCCTCCTCTACAACACTCGTTACTGAAGCCACGCTATTGAGGCAAAGGCGTAAATGCCTTTACTTCACAAAGGGGAAACCCAGACCGCGCAGAAGGGCCTCGCCCTCAGCGTCGGTGGTAGCAGTGGTCACGAACGTGATGTCCATGCCACGGACGCGATCAATCTTATCATAGGGAATCTCGGGGAAGATCTGCTGCTCCTTGACGCCCATGGAGTAGTTGCCGTTGCCGTCGAACGACTTGGTGGAGAAGCCACGGAAGTCGCGGATACGGGGGATGTCGATGGAGACCAGGCGGTCGAAGAACTCCCACATGCGGTCGCCGCGCAGGGTGACCTTAGCACCGATCGGCATGCCCTCACGCAGGTGGAAGGAAGCGATGGACTTGCGGGCACGGGCAATCATGGGCTGCTGGCCGGTGATGGTACGCAGGTCGGCGACAGCGCCGTCGATGGCCTTGGAATCGGTAGCGGCCTCGCCAACACCCATGTTGACGACGATCTTCTCGAGACGAGGAATCAGGTGAACGTTCGTGTACTGATACTTCTCCTGAAGCTCAGGACGAACCTTCTCAAAGTAAGCGGTCTTGAGACGGGGCTGATCTGCCATGAAGAACTCTCCTCTTACGGGGTTTTAAGTGCCGGGAGCGCCCGACACCTCCCAGAACCACTCCGGGAGCCAAGCAATAGATAATAAAGGCCCCGCCCGGAATAATCCAGACGGGGCCAAATAATCCACGACTTGTCTAAATTGTCGCGTTAGAACTAGAACTCAGCGCCGCACTTCTTGCAGATACGAATCTTGTTGCCGTCAGCGCTCTGACCACCATGGCCGACGCGGGTCGGCTTGTTGCACTTGGGGCAGATGAGCTGGACACGAGAAACGTTGATGGCAGCCTCCTTGGAGATGATGCCACCACGGGGGTTCTGCTGGGAAGGACGGACGGACTTCTTGACGATGGCGACGCCCTTGACGACGACCTTGCCATCAGCGGGAAGGGCACGAATGATCTCGCCAGTCTTGCCGGCATCCTTGCCGTTGAGAACCTTGACGGTATCGCCCTTGCGAACGGTCAGCTTAGCCATTTCTTCCACTTCTCCTTAAAGGGTCTCGGGAGCCAGGGAAGCGATCTTGAGGTACTTGCGATCGCGAAGCTCACGGGCCACAGGGCCAAAGACACGGGTGCCCTTGGGGTTGCCGCCAGCGTCAATCAGGACAGCGGCGTTGTCGTCGAAGCGGATGTAGCTTCCGTCCTTGCGACGAATCTCCTTCTTCGTGCGAACGATAACGCAACGCACGACAGAACCCTTCTTAACATTGCCGCTAGGAAGAGCTTCCTGCACGGCGCAAATGACAACATCGCCCACGCCGGCATAACGACGCTTGGAACCACCGAGAACCTTGATGCACTTCAGCTTGCGTGCACCGGAGTTATCGGCGACCTTGAGCATAGTTTCTGCTTGAATCATCGCATCCTCCGAATGATGCTTTCAGGTGACAGAGGTAGGCCCGCCTCTTGCGGCTTACATGCCACGGGGAAAGCCGGTGCGCTCATGCGCACCGGCAGAGAAAAAACTACTTCGCGCGCTCAACGATCTCAAGCAGACGCCAACGCTTGGTGGCAGACAGAGGGCGAGTCTCCATGATACGGATGGTATCGCCGACCTGGCACTCGTTGTTCTCGTCGTGGACGTGGAACTTCTTGGTCGAGGTCATCATCTTGCCGTACTTGGGGTGACGCTTGCGCTCAGTGGTGGTCACGACGACGGACTTGTCGCCCATGATAGAGGTGACGACACCCTGGCGAACCTTGCGGCGGTTGCGCTCCTCAGCCATTGTTACTCCTGGTTCTTCTGGGCAGCGATCTCACGGGCACGAATCTCAGTAAGGATACGAGCAACATCCTTCTTGACGTTCGTCACGCGAGCCGTGTTGTCAAGCTGGCTCGTGGCCATCTGAAAACGGAGGTTGAACAGCTCGGAACGGCACTCCTTCAGCTTCTCCTGAAGCTGCTTGTCGTCGAGCTCCCTGATCTCTGCGGGCTTCATTAGTTGGTCTCCTTCGCGTCAGACTCGGCACGGGTGATGACCTTGGTCTTGATGGGCAGCTTGTGGGCAGCCAGACGCAGGGCCTCCATAGCAATGGCCTCATCAACGCCGTTGATTTCGAACATTACACGACCCGGCTTGACAACGGCCACCCAACCCTCGGGGTTACCCTTGCCCTTACCCATGCGGGTCTCAGCGGGCTTCTTGGTGATGGGCTTGTCCGGGAAGATGGTGATCCAGACGCGGCCGCCACGCTTCATGTAACGGGTCATGGCAACACGAGCAGCCTCAATCTGGCGGTTCGTGATCCAGTGGGCCTCAAGGGCAACCAGGCCGTAATCGCCGAAGTTCAGCTTGGTCCAGCCCTTGGACTTACCCTTCATGGAACCACGCATCACCTTGCGGTGAGCGATACGCTTAGGTGCGAGCATCTACTTACCTCCTACCTTCGTTGCGGCCACCGCGACGCTGGCGAGGAGCGCCCTCAAGTGCAGGGTTGGGAGCAGGCTGGCCGGGAAGCTTCTCGCCCAGGTAGATCCAAACCTTCACGCCGCAAGAGCCCATGATGGTGTGGGCAGTGGCGGTGCCATAATCAATCTTGGCGCGCAGGGTGTGCAGCGGCACGCGACCCTCGCGGTACCACTCGCGACGACCCATCTCGGCGCCGCCCAGACGGCCGGAGCACTGGATACGGATACCCTTGGCGCCGGACTTGCGAGCGGACTGAACAGCCTTGCGCATGGCGCGACGGAAAGCGACGCGCTGCTCGAGCTGCTCGGCGATGCTCTGGGCAACGAGGGTGGCGTCGAGCTCGGGGCGCTTGACCTCGATGACCTCGACGGACAGCTCGCCGCCGGACTTGCCGGAAACCTTCTCGATCTCCTTGCGCAGGGAATCGATCTCGGTGCCCTTCTTGCCGATGACGATGCCGGGGCGGGCGGTGAAGATGATGACCTTCACCTTGTCGCCGGCGCGCTCAATCTCAACGCGAGAAAGGGCGGCGTCCTTCAGACGAGTGGTGAGGAACTTGCGGATGGCAAGATCGCTCTTGAGGGTGGCCTTGTAGTCCTTGCCGGAATACCAACGAGAACGCCAGTTCTCGGTAGTACCGAGACGGAAGCCAATAGGATGTACCTTCTGACCCATAAGACTTACGCCTCCTTCGGAGCAACGACAACGGTGATGTGGCTCGTGCGCTTGTTGATGCGAGCGGCGGAACCCTTGGCGCGGCAACGAATGCGCTTCATGGTCGGGCCCTCATCGACAAAGGTGGTCTTGACGACCAGGCTGTCGGCGCGCATGCCGTAGTTGTGCTCGGCGTTGGCGACGGCGCTGTTCAGGACCTTGGCAACGGTCTCGGCAGCAGAGCGCTCCGAGAAGGCCAGAATAGTGCGAGCCTCAGCGATGCCCTTGCCGCGAATCTGGTCAACGATAACGCGGACCTTGCGAGGGGAAATCCTCACATAGCGGGCGATGGCCCTGGCTTCCATAACCTTGTTCTCTTCGCTCATTACCTCTTGCCCTTATCTGCCGAGTGGCCCTTGAAGGTACGAGTAGGTGCAAACTCGCCCAGCTTGTGACCAACCATGGACTCAGTGACGTACACAGGCACGTGCTTGCGGCCGTCGTGGACGGCGATGGTGTGCCCAACCATCTCAGGGAAAATCGTAGAGGCACGGGACCAGGTCTTGATAACCTGCTTGTCGCCAGACTCGTTCATCGCAATGATGCGGCCGAGGAGGCGAGGCTCTACGAACGGGCCCTTCTTCAGGCTTCGACTCATTTACGTATCTCCTTCTCGGGTTACTTCTTGCGACGGCGGATGATCATGTGGTTAGAACGCTTCTTGCGAGCGCGCGTCTTGTAACCCTTGCTCGGCGTGCCCCAAGGCGAAACAGAGGCGCGACCAGAGGTGTGGTTCTTGCCCTCGCCACCGCCGTGGGGGTGGTCAACAGGGTTCATGACCGTACCACGGACAGTAGGACGAATGCCGCGGAGACGGTTGCGGCCAGCCTTGCCGATGCGGATGTTGGCGTGCTCGGCGTTGCCGACCTCACCAACGGTAGCACGGCAGGTGAGCAGGACGCGACGCATCTCGCTGGAGGGCATACGCAGGATGGCGTACTTGCCCTCCTTGCCCATCAGCTGGATGGAGGTACCAGCGGAACGGGCGATGGCGGCACCCTTGCCAGGCTGGAACTCCACAGCGTGGATAAGGGTACCCACGGGGATATCAGCCAGGGGCAGGCAGTTGCCGGGCTTGATGTCAGCGCCGGAACCGCTCATGACGGTGTCGCCGACCTTCAGGCCCTTGGGCTGAAGGATGTAGGACTTCTTGCCGTCAGCGTAGTTGATAAGAGCGATACGGGCGCTGCGGTTGGGATCGTACTCGATGGTAGCGACCTTCGCGGGCACGCCGTCATGGTTGCGCTTGAAATCGATGACACGATACATGCGCTTTGCGCCGCCGCCCTGATGGCGCATGGACAGGTGACCGCTGTTGTTGCGGCCGCCGTGCTTCTTGATAGGCTCAAGAAGGGGCTTGTAGGGCTTGGTGGTCGTAATCTCGGCGAAGTCCGAGACCGACGTGAAGCGCCTACCAGCCGAAGTAGGCTTGTACTGCTTGACTCCCATTTACACTCCTCTCGTCCGATTGCCAACAAGCGCATGGGAGTGAGACGATGTGTCTCCGCTTGTGACCCCGGACAACCACGGCTCCGGGTGTATCCATTTAACACCCGAACACAACATAAAGCCCGAGGCACGGGGCCTCGGGCTAAAAACCCAAAAAGGTAGTTTACGCCTGAGCGCCGAAAATCTCGATGGAATCGCCCTCGGCGACAGTAACTACAGCCTTTTTCCACGTACGGGTGTAGCCAGCCTGAGCGCGGACGCGCTTGGGCTTCGGCTTGACCCACAGGGTGTTGACGCGCGTAACCTTGACACCGAAGATGTCCTGGATAGCACGACGAATGGCAGGCTTATCAGCACGACGATCGACCTCGAACGTGTACTTGTTCAGCTCCATCTTGTCGAAAGCAGCCTCAGAAACGACAGGACGGATGATGATGCTGTGGGGATCATAAACAGACATTAGGCGAGCTCCTCACCAAGACGGGCGGCAACGGGCTGGGCCAGGACCAGGGCGTTGTTGTCGAGCATGAAATAGGTGTCAATCTCATGGTCGAACAGGACGGTGACCTTGGGCATGTTGCGGAAGGAAAGGGCGGTATCGATGTCGTCCTCGGTCAGTACAACCGTAACGCGCTTGCCGTCCAGGCCAAGAGCCTTGATGCAGGCCACGGCATCCTTGGTCTTGGGAGCAGCGAAATCAAACTTGTCGACAACGACGAGCTCGGCGTCGGCGACCTTGGCAGACAGGGCGCTGCGCATAGCCAGCTTGATCTCCTTCTTGTTCATGTTGAAGGAGTGATCGCGGGGAGTGGGGCCGAAGACGACGCCACCGCCACGCCACTGGGGAGCACGAATCGAGCCCTGACGAGCGCGACCGGTGCCCTTCTGGCGCCAAGGCTTGCGGCCACCGCCGCGAACCTCGGAGCGGCCCTTGGTGTCATGGGTACCGGCACGGTCGGCAGCCATGAGGTAACGCACGCACTGGTGCATCACGGGGATATTGGGAACGATGCCGTACACGGCCTCGTTCAGGTCAAGCTCGGCAACCTTCTCGCCGGCGATGTTCTTGACATCAATCGTAGACATTGTCTATCTCCTTAAGCCTATGGGCTACTTCGACGGGGCCCGTTAGGCCATGCGGACGATGACGAAGCCGTTCTTGGCGCCGGGCACGGCACCGCGAACCAGAATGAGGTTCTGCTCTTCGTCAACGCGGACAACCTGGAGGTTGCGGACAGTCACGCGCTCGTCACCCATATGGCCAGGCATGCGAACACCCTTGAAAATGCGGGAAGGCTGAGAGCACTGACCCACCGAGCCGGGGGCACGGTAGTTGTGGGAGCCGTGCGTCTTGCGGCCGGCGTCGAAGTGGTGACGACGGATGGTGCCCTGGAAGCCCTTACCCTTGGAACGGCCGATGACGTCGACCTTCTCCACGTCGGCGAAGGCGGCAACGGTCACGACCTCGCCGCAGGAGTGCTCCTCGCCCTCGGGAACGCGAACCTCACGCAGGTAACGCGTGGGCTTGACGCCGGCCTTCTCGAAGTGGCCGCGCATGGGCTTGTTGACGTGCTTGTCCTTGATGTCGCCGAAACCGATCTGAACGGCGCAGTAGCCGTCGGTCTCGACAGTCTTGACCTGCGAGACAGCGCAGGGGCCAGCCTGGATGACGGTCACGGGAACGACTTCGTCCTTGTCGTTCCAGACCTGAGTCATCCCGATCTTGCGACCAAGAATCGTGTTGATCATGATCTTCCTTACCTCGGGCGGTCTTGGGACACTTTGCCCGGCCCTTCCGGACAATCCTAGAGGACCGCGAACCAAAAGCCGTACATTAAAAAGCACAGCCCTCCAAGAATATCTTAGAGGGCTGTGCTTTACAACGCTTTAACGAAATCTCTAAAGCTTGATCTCGATATCCACACCGGAGGGGAGGTTGAGGCGCATCAGCGAGTCAACCGTGGAGGGCGTGGGCTCGACGATGTCGATGAGGCGCTTGTGGGTGCGCATCTCGAACTGCTCGCGAGAGTCCTTGTTCACGTGAGGAGAGCGGATAACCGTGTACAGGTTGCGCTCGGTGGGCAGCGGGATGGGGCCGGAAACCTTGGCACCAGTCTGCAGGGCAGTGTCGACGATGAGCTTGGAGGACTGATCCACGATCTCGTGGTCAAAACCCTTCAGGCGAATCCTGATCTTCTGAGAAGCCAACTCGATACCTCCAAAAATCAAGGGTAAGGCATTTAGCCGAGCGCCGCAGCGCTCCCCTTCTTTGCTGAAATTGCTTTACGCCTTGGCGTTCTTGCTGGAAACCTCGTCAGCGATGTTCTTAGGAACAGGCTCGTAGGCGCTGAACTGCATGGTGTAGGTGGCGCGACCCTGCGTGGCGCTGCGCAGGTCGGTGGCGTAGCCGAACATCTCGCCCAGCGGCACCTTGGCGCGGATGACCTTGGCGTTCTTGCGGTCCTCCATGCCCTCGATCTTGCCGCGGCGGGAGGACAGGTTGCCCATGACGTCGCCCATGTACTGCTCGGGGGTCACGACCTCGACGGACATGACGGGCTCGAGGAGCACGGGGTTGGAACGGCGCAGGGCCTCCTTGATGGCCATGGAGCCGGCAACCTTGAAGGCGGCCTCCGAGGAGTCGACCTCGTGGTAAGAACCGTCGACCAGCTCGACCTTGATGTCCTCGGTGGGGAAGCCCGCGATGACACCGGTGCCCAGGGACTCCTGGATACCCTTGTCGATGGAGGGGATGAACTCCTTGGGGATCACGCCGCCGACGATCTTGTTCTCGAACTGGTAGCCGCTGCCGGCGGGCAGGGGCTCCATGTTGATGACGCAGTGGCCGTACTGACCGTGACCACCGGTCTGACGGACGAACTTGCCCTCAACGTTCTGGACGGCCTTGCCGGCGGTCTCGCGGTAGGCAACCTGGGGCTTACCCACGTTGGCCTCGACCTTGAACTCGCGCAGCAGACGGTCGACGATGATCTCGAGGTGCAGCTCGCCCATGCCGGCGATGATGGTCTGGCCGGTCTCGGGGTTGGTGGACACCTTGAAGGTGGGGTCCTCCTCGGCGAGCTTCAGCAGGCCCATCTCGAGCTTGGTCTGCTCGTCCTTGCTCTTGGGCTCGACGGCAATGTCGATAACGGGCTCGGGGAACACCATGGACTCGAGGATGACGGGGGCGTTCTCGTCGCACAGCGTGTCACCGGTGGTGGTGTTCTTCAGGCCCACGACGGCGACGATGTCGCCGGCGGCGCAGTCGTCACGGTCGACGCGGTCGTTGGCGTTCATCTCGAGGATGCGGCCGATACGCTCGCGGTTGTCCTTGCAGGAGTTCAGGACATAGGAGCCGCTGGAAAGCTTGCCCGAGTAAATGCGCAGGTAGGTAAGCTTGCCGACGAACGGGTCGGTCATGATCTTGAACGCCAGGGCGCTGAAGGGGGCCTTGGTGTCAGCCTGACGCTCGGTCTCCTCGTCAGAGCCGGGCAGAACGCCCTTGATGGCGGGGATGTCCAGCGGGCTGGGCAGGTAGTCGACCATAGCGTCGAGCAGCTCCTGGACGCCCTTGTTCTTGTAGGCGGAGCCCACGAGAACGGGGTGGAGCTGGCAGGCGATGGTGCCCTTGCGGATGGCGGCCTTCAGCTTCTCGACGGGCACTTCCTCGCCCTCGAGCACGAGCTCCATGAGCTCGTCGTCGAAGTTGGCGGCCTCGTCGAGCAGCTCCTCGTGCTTGGCCTGGGCGAGCTCGGCGAACTCGGCGGGGATGGCGTCCATGGGCTCGGGATAGGTCATGCCCTTGTCGTCGGCCTTGAAGTCCCAGGCGATCATGGTGACGAGGTCGATGAGGCCCCAGAAGTGGTCCTCCTCGCCCATGGGGATCTGAATGGCGACCGCGGGGGCGTCGAGACGCTCGTGCATGGTCTCGATGGCGGCGAAGAAGTCGGCGCCGGTGCGGTCGTACTTGTTCATGAAGGCGATGCGGGGCACGCCGTAGGTCTCAGCCTGACGCCACACGGTCTCAGACTGGGGCTGGACGCCGGAGACGGCGTCGAACACGGCGACGGCACCGTCGAGGACGCGCAGGGAGCGCTCGACCTCGGCCGTGAAGTCCACGTGGCCGGGGGTGTCGATGATCTGGATGCGGTAGTCCTCGCCGTCCTTCTTCCAGGTGCAGGTGGTGGCGGCGGAGGTGATGGTCACGCCGCGCTCCTGCTCCTGGACCATCCAGTCCATCTTGGCAGCGCCCTCGTGAACCTCACCGATCTTGTGGGTCTTGCCGGTGTAGTAAAGGATACGCTCGGTCGTGGTGGTCTTGCCTGCATCGATGTGGGCCATGATGCCGA
>CAVEWV010000016.1:0-42991 GCA_963619535.1 Acutalibacteraceae bacterium
ACGAGCACGAGCACGAGCACGAGCACGAGCACGAGCACGAGCACGAGCACGAGCACGAGCACGAGCACGAGCACGAGCACGAGCACGAGCACGAGCAGCATAGCCACGCCCACGGCCACGAACACCGCACGCTTGCCGACGTCATGGAGATTCTCGAAAAAGCCCAGCTCAGCGCACGTGCTTTCGGCTGGGCGCGGCGCACCTTCGAGGTCCTGGCGCAGGCGGAGGCCCAGGCGCACGGCACCACACCCGACAAGGTGCACTTCCACGAGGTGGGGGCGGTCGACTCCATCGTGGACATCGTGGCCGCCGCCGTGTGCCTGGACGACCTCGACGTCGGCGACGTCGTCGTGCCGAGCCTTTGCGAGGGCACAGGGACGGTGCGCTGCGCGCACGGCGTCCTGCCCGTGCCCGTGCCCGCCGTGAGCGCCATCGCCTGCGCGCACGGCATCGACCTGCATATCCTGCCCGTCGCCCGGGAGCTGGTGACGCCCACGGGCGCGGCCCTCGTGGCCGCCACGCGCACACGCCGCGACCTGCCGCAGAAGTTCCGCATCACGGCCGTGGGCATCGGTGCCGGCAAGCGCGACAACCCCGGGACCAGCGGCATCCTGCGGGCCTGCCTCATAGAGGAGTCTCGCAAGCCGACGCCCGCCGAGCTCGACGGTTGCGATGCCCAGGAATGGGTCTGGAAGCTGGAGTGCGACGTGGACGACTGCACGGGCGAGGCGCTCGGCCACTGCATGGGAAGGCTCCTGGACGCCGGCGCCCGCGAGGCGCATTTCCTGCCGGTCTTCACCAAGAAGAACCGCCCCGCCTGGCAGGTGCAGGTCATTTGCGGCGAGGCTCACCGAGGGCGCCTCGAGAACATCCTGTTCCAGGACACGACCACCATCGGCATTCGCCGCTCCCGTATGGAGCGCACGGTGCTGCCCCGACAGGCATGCGTCCTGGACACGCCCCTGGGGGCGGTGCCGGCCAAGCAGGTCACCCTGCCCGACGGGCGCATACGCACCTATCCCGAGCACGACGGCGTCGCACGCCTGGCCGCGCAGAACGGCCTGGGCTATCAGGACGCGTTGCGCATCGCCCAAGCGGCGACGCAGCTATAAACGCAAGAAGGCCGGCCCCCTTTCCCGGGGAGCCGGCCTTCAACGTTTCACGGGCGCATGCCCGCAGCTCTCACAATTCCTTGCGCCCTAGCAGGCAGCCTGAATGACCTCGCGCGCGAGCTTGGACGCGATGCCCTTGCCCGACTGCGCGTCGAAGGCAAGGCGGTCGATGAGGGCCTGGCGCACGGCAGGGTCGATGTCGGCCTGCACGAACCCCACGAGGGCGCGAAGCATAGCGGGGTACTCCTCGTCGCCGTGCAGGCACTGGATGGCCTCGTCGATGAGGGGCCACGTCTTGGCAGACCAGTCGGGACCGCAGGAACCCAGGGAGACGAGGAAGAGGAAGGCGTTGAGGCGCACGAGGCCCGACTCCTCCTCGAACAGGCAGTCCTGCACGGCGTCGAAGGCCTCGGCCACCTCGTCGGGGCAGTAGGGCGCGATGTGCGCCAGGGCGTCGAGCGCCTCCCAGCGCGTCTGCGCCTCCGGACGGCCCACCGCGCTCACGAGGACGTCAGCATGACAGGCGACCGCGTCGGGGACGGCTTGGGCGGCGACGGCAAAGGCGTGGGCCGCGATCTGGCGCTCCTTGCGGCTGCGGCCGCTCAGTGCCTGGCGCCACAGCTCCATCACCTGCTCCTCTGATGACGTAGCCGCATCAGTCATAGCCTGCCTCCTCGTCGCTTGAATTTCAGTTGGACACGCTATTGTAACAAAAAACCATGGACATTATGCAGCGAGCCGCCGCCCCTTGCCTGAAAAATCAGACAAACGGACGGCGGCTCGCGTACGGACGATCAAACCCGCAGGGCATCCCCTGGCACTACTTGAACCGGCGCGCCAGGTAGCAGTGGTGGATGCGGGCGTTGCGCTCGAAGTCGCGCGGGATGGTGCCCTGCGTGACGTCCTGAAGCTCGATGCCGATGCTCTCGAGCTTCTCCACATCGGGCGTGAAGCCGCGCAGGTTGCACGAGAAGAGGATGGAGCCCGTGCGCGTGAGCAGGCGCGACGCACCGATGATGAGCTCGGCGTGGTCGGCCTGCACGTCGAAGCCGCGCTTGTGCATGCGCGCGGAGTTGGAGAACGTGGGCGGGTCGATGTAGATGAGGTCCCAGCGGTTGCCGGTGCGGCGCTGCTCGGAGATCCAGGGCATGACGTCGGCCTGCACGTACTCGTGCATGGGGCCGCAGAAGCCGTTCTGCTCCATGTTGCGCTGAGCCCAGGCCAGGTAGGTCTTGCTCATGTCGACCGTGGTGGTCTGGTAGGCGTCGCCGGCGGCAGCGTAGCAGGTCGCCGTGCCCGTGTAGGCGAACAGGTTCAGGAAGCGCGTCTTGCGGGAGCGCTCCTCGATCATGGAGCGCACGATGCGGTGGTCGAGGAACAGGCCGGTGTCGAGGTAGTCGGAGAAGTTGACCTCGAAGAGCAGGCCAGCCTCCTCCACAAGCGCCGTGCGGCCCTGGCGGACGCGCTCGGAATACTGCGAGCCGCCCTTCGCGCGGCGACGCACCTTGAGGAAGACGTTCTCGGGATCGACCCCCAGCACACGGGGCGTGATGGCGAGCGCATCGGCCAGGCGGCGTTGGGCGAGCTCGGGGTCGATGCCGCGCGGAGCGGCGTACTCGCTCATGACGACCCAGCGGCCGGGCGTGATGTCGCTGCCCTGGTACAGGTCGATGCTCACGGCGTAGTCGGGCAGGTCGGCGTCGTAGATGCGGTAGCAGCTGACGTTCTCCCTGCGGGCCCACTTGCCGGCCGCCTTGGCCGCCTTGTGCAGGCGTGCGGCGAACTGGTCGGAGGCGGACACGAGCACGTCGATGGAGCCCGCGTCACCGGGCAGCTCGATGGTGTGGAAGAGCTGCGAGGCCGGCGCGCTCGCCGCGGCCTGGGCGCCCTCGAGCGCGGGGGCGGCGGCGCGGCCCTCCTCGCCGGGGACCTCGGCCTGGGCCTGCGCGTCGTCGCAGGAGCCCTGGGGACGCAGGGCGGCGGCGCGGGCGGCCTGGGCGGCGCTCGGGAACACGAGGATGGAGGCATCGTCCTTGCCGTTGATGACGTTGCACGCAAGCTCGGGTTCGATGGCCAGCGTCTTGCGCAGGATGTCGGTGGTGACGAGCGCCGTCAGCGGCGCCTCGGCCAGGGCCTCGCCGCGCGTGAGGGCGGCCATGGCGGCCAGGCGGGCGGGAAGGTCGCCCATGAGGCCCACGACGCCCTCGTCGGGAAGCGCACACACGACGACCGGGTCGCTCAGGCGCTCCTGCCCCAGGTCCATGACGGCCGGCCCGCATGCCTGCACGTCGAGCAGCGACTCCACGCCGGCGCGGCGGGCCATGTCGGCGAGCTCGGCGCGGGCGGCCGGGTCGGTGCAGGCCACGCTCACGCGCACGCCGCAGCCGCGGCCCTTGTCGAAGCGGCTCTGGGCCTCGCGCAGGAGCTGCTCCCAGGTCTGCGCGTCATGGCCGAGCCAGCCGGTGAAGCCCCAGTGGCGGCGCGCCAGGCGCGGGGCGCGGTCGGCCGCGATACAGGCGGCCTCCACCGCAAGCGCCGGCGAGGTGCCCAGAGGATCCACCAGACGGGAGCGCTCGGAGCGGCGGCAGGTCTTGGTCCAGCCTGCCAGGCTCAGGATGAGCGCGGCCATGTCCTCGCGCACGTAGCCGGCACGGCCCTGGGCGGCACGGCCGCGCAGGGGCACGCGGTAGCCGTGGTCGATGAGCGACGAGGAACCCAGGTCGAGCGACAGCAGCGTCTTGTTCTGGCGCACCGTGGCGACGATGCGCACGTCGGGGCGCTCCGCGTCCACGAAGGGGCGCGAGCCGCGCAGCTCGCGCAGGCGGTCGCAGATGGCGTCCTTGACGCGCAGGGTGGCGAAGCGCATGTCGCGCACGCCGTCGTTGCCGCCGCGGGCCTCCACGGCGATGGTGGCCGCCTCCCCCACATGGCCCTCCCAGGGGAAGGACTTCACAGCCTCGTAGAGGTCGTCCATGCTGGCCACGGGATAGCGGCCCAGCACGAGGGTCACGCGGCTCGCCAGGCGCGCCCAGAGGCACACGCGATAGGCGCAGGCAAGGTCGCCGAAGAACGAGACGCTGCCGCGCACGGCCCGGATGCGTCGGGCCCCCAGGCCGTGCAGCTCGTCTACCAGCGGCTCCTCGAAGCCGGCGGGGCACAGCGCGGCGAACTCCAGCTCGCTTGCGTTTGCGTTGTCGTATTGCGTCTGCATGGCTTGCATGCCTTCCTTGGTCGTGGGGTCCGCGCTACTGCTGGGCGCGGGTGGGGTCGTAGAAGCTCTCCAGGCCGTAGCTCGCGGCGACGTCGTACTCCTCGAAGTCGTCGTCATCGTCGTCGGCCTGGGCGGGTGCGGGCGTTGACGCCGCGGACGCACCGGCGTGGTCGTGCCCGCACGAGCACGCCTGGCCCACGTCGTGCGGATCCTCGTCCGCCGCGTCGTTGAGGCGCGACCAGTCCAGGCCATAGGAGGCGCAGGTGGCCTCGTCGGCGTACATGAGGGCGATGGTCTGCGTGCCGAGCCTGCCGGCCCCGATGGTGGCGAGCACCGAGTAGAGGTCGCGGGCCGTGTCGACGCCGGGCAGGGTGAGCTCCATGCCCTCGGCGGCCTCCTCGATGAGGTTGAGGTCCTTGAGGTAGTGGTCCACCATGAAGCCGGGCGCATAGTCGCCGGCGAGGACCTTCGGGCCGAAGGTCGCCATGGCCTTGGAGTCGCCCATGCCGCCCTTGAGGGCGTCGAGGGTCTGGGCCACGTCAAGCCCGCCCTGCTCGGCCAGGGCGACGGCCTCGGCGAAGCCCACCATGGCGCCCGCGAGCGCCGTCTGGTTGGCGAGCTTGGCCATCTGGCCCTTGCCGGCCGCCCCGAAGGGGATGACGCGGGCGGCCATGCACTCCAGCACGTCGCGCACGCCGGCCAGGTTGGCCTCGTCGGTGCCGCAGAACACGGTGAGCGTGGCGTCGATGGCGCCCTGGGGGCCGCCCGTCACGGGGGCGTCGAAGGCGTGCTTGCCCGACAGCTCGGCGACCTCGGAGATGTCGCGGGCGAGCTGGGGCGAGGAGGTGGTCATGTCGATGAGGTAGGCGCCCGGGGCGCTCAGCTCCAGGATGCCGTCGCGGCGCAGGTAGAGGTCCTCGACGTCGGCGGGGGTGCCCACGATGGTGATGACGACCTCGGCGCCGCGCACGGCGTCGGCAAGGTCGCGGGCCAGCCTGGCGCCGCGCTCCACGAGGGGGGCGCACTTCTCGGGCGTGCGGTTGAAGACGGCGAGCTCATGGCCTGCGTCGATGAGGTGGCCGGCCATCGCCGAGCCCATGGTGCCCGTGCCGATGAACGCTATCTTGCGCTTTGCGGTCATGTGGTTCCTTTCTGGCCGCCCGGCGGGCGGCGCATACGGAGTCGGGAGTCGTGCCTAGTGCCGCGACGCGGCGCGGTCGCTCCCCCAGAAGGCCAGGGCCACCATGCCCGGGCCCACGTGCGCCCCGATGGTGGGGTCGAGCGTGAAGCGCTGGATGCGCGGGCAGGCCTCGCCCAGGGACTCGCGCACCATCTGCTCGACGGACTCTGCGGCGGCCTGGTCGTCGGCGTCGACGATGCCGATCATGAGGCCCTCGTCGTTGCGGTAGCACTCCTCGAGCTTCTTGATGAGGCCGCGCAGCGCCTTCTTGCGCCCGCGCGACACACCGGTGAGGCTCAGCGACCCGTCGAGGTCGTAGGACAGGTCGGCCTTCATGCCCAGCACGGCGCTCAGCGAGGCGGCAGCCTTGGGGACGCGGCCGCCGGCCACGAGCCAGTCGAGCGACTCCAGGGTGAAGTAGCCGTGGATGCGGCTCTTGGCGGCCTCGGCCCACGCGGCCACCTCGTGCATCGCCATCCCCTCGTCGCGGCGCCTGCACGCGCCCTCGGCGAGCAGCGCGGCCGTGAGCGACGGGGCGCAGGAGTCCACGACCTCGAGCTGGAAGTCGGGGTGCTCGTCGCGCACGAGGGCCTGGGCCTGGCGCGCGTCGTTCACCGAGCTGGAGAGCCCGCCGGTGAGGCTGAAGTACACCGTGGGCACGCCGTCCTGGGCGCACGCCCGGAACATCTCCACGAAGTGGCCTGTGGGAATGGCGCTGGTGAGGACGCGCTCGCCGGCCCTCATGCGCCCGTAGAACTGCGCGGCCGTGACGCTTGCGAACTGGTCGTCCCAATGCTGGCCGTCGGCCATGACGAAGGGGAACTCGACGACGTCCACCCCCAGCTCGCGGGCGAGGTCGTCGGTGATGGCGCTGGTCGAGTCCACGACGATGCGGCAGGCGGGGTGGGTGGAGAACGTCTTGAAGTGCTGCACGGCTCCCATGGGGCACCTTTCATGAAACAAGCGGGGCGGCCACAGCTGGCCGCCCCGCCGAAGTAACAGTTGAACCGGGCCTTAGGCCTTCATGGCCGGGGCGGGTGCGACGGGCTTCAGGATGCCGAAGCCGCCGTCCTTGCGGTGGTAGATGACGTTGACGTCGCCCGTGTCCTTGTTCGTGAACACGAAGAAGTCATGGCCGAGCAGGTCGGTCTGCAGCAGGGCCTGGTCGACGGACAGCTCGGTGAACTCGATGAGCTTCTCGCGCAGGATCTCCTCGGAGTCCTCCTCTTCCTGAGGCTCGGCGACGGGCTCGATGAGGTCGGCCAGGTCGACGGAAGCCTCGGGGGCGGGGGCGGCGCCGCGCTGGCGACGGTCGACCACGCGGGTCTTGTACTTGCGCAGCTGGCGGGAGACGCGGTCGGCGGCAAGGTCGACGGCGGCGTACATGTCGACGGCGGCCTCGCAGACGCGCACGACGGCGCCCTTCACGCGGACGGTGATCTCGACCACCTGTGGGACGGGGTTGGACGGGTTGTGCTCGACGCGCAGGACGACCTCGGCCTCCATGGGGATGTCGACGACGTTGGTGGCGGCCTGAAGCTTCTCCTCGACATAGGCGCGCATGGCGGCAGTGACCTCGACGCCGCGGCCGGTGACGGTGATGTTCATATCCGCTCCTCTCGATCGGTTACGGGACGGGCAGAAGGATACCCCATCCCGGCAGAAAAAAGACGCTGGCGACAACAAAAGGTGAAGTGCGGGGCGTGCGGGCCGCGCACGGCGCCCAGGGGCAGGCCTAGGCCTCCTCGCTGTAGGACTCCTCCGAAGCCGTCTGCTCGGCTGCTGCCTGGTCGGCGGCGGCCTGGGCCACGCCAGTGTTCACGACCTGGTTCGACGAGCTGACGGTGGCCAGGTTGCCCACCCACTTGCTGCGGATGGCGTTGAGCTCGCCGGAGGAGGTGAGGGCGTCGAAGGCCGTGGTGAGGGCGCTGGGCAGCTCGGTGTTGGTGGCGGCCACGGCAACCCCGCGCGTCTCGGCCAGCGAGAAGGCGCCGACGAGCGAGATGTCGTCGTAGCCCATGGCCAGGTAGCCACCCATGAACGAGTCGCAGGCCACGAAGCTCACGCCGCCCGACTCAAGGGCGGAGAAGGCATCGTTGAGCGTGGAGAACGCGGAGAGCTGCACGGCAGGGGCGATCTGCTGGGCGGCGCGGGCGCTGGCGGAGTCGGCCTGGACGCCCACGGTCGCGCCCTGCAGGTCGGCGTCGGAGACGGTGCCCGAGAAACTGCGCCCGAAGACGGCGGGCGCCGACTCGGCGTAGTTGCCCACGAGAACCTCGCTGCTGGGCAGGGTCGAGGCGGTAACGCCCATGGCGATGTCGCAGGTGCCCCCCGCCGCCCCGTCGTAGGACGAGCCGATGTTGACGAAGCGCACCTCGACGCCGAGCTGGGAGCCCAGGGCCAGGGCCACGTCGACGTCGATGCCCTGCAGGCTGTCGGCCTGCGAGGTGGGCCAGCAATACGGGGCGTTGGAGGTGTTCACGCCCACGGTGAGGACGCCCTGGGTGAGCGTGGCCGTGGAGGAGAGCTGCGAGGTCTTCTTGGCCGAGTCGAGCGCCTCCTGGGCGGAGGGGTAGCTGGAACAACCGGCGCACAGGCCGGCGACACCCAACATCGCCGCCGCGCCCATCGCGCTCACAAAACGGCGGCGCGTCATCGTCTCGAACATCTCGCAGGCTCCTGCCTCATCGTGGGGCGTGCCCGCCCCGGTGTGCAATCTCAATCGTTCCCCCCGATTGACCTGGTATTTGACCCCACACTCGCGTGCCGGGGCTTTCGCTTCGGGTGCCGCGGCACCCTCACTGGAGGCCCTCTCGCCCGCGGGGCGGAATGCCCCTTATGTATGACGGGCGGCACGACTGACTTCTAGGACGCGCCATGCTCGCCCCCGCGCGCACGCGGGTGGCTTACGTGGATCCTTTAGACCGCGTCTGCCTTGGACTAGGGCCCGCCCCCGCAGGGGCCGACCCGCAACCACAAACTCGGGAGGAACCCGACAAGGATACCAAAGCTCGCAGGCTGCGGGGCCGTCGTATACTTACGGCATGGAAAAGACTGGTGCCGACATACTTGCAGCCTGGCAGGGCAGGGCCGTGGGCCTGCTCGACCTCGACGCGTTCTTCGCCTCGGTGGAGCAGCTCGACCATCCCGAGTGGCGCGGCAAGCCCCTCATCGTGGGCGGCGACCCGCAGCGGCGCGGCGTGGTGAGCACCTGCTCCTACGAGGCGCGCGCCTTCGGCGTGCACTCGGCCATGCCCTCCGCGCAGGCCCGCAGGCTCTGCCCGGACGCCATCTGGGTGCCCGGCAGGCATGAGCGCTACCGCGAGGTGTCGGCCCAGGTGATGTCGGTCATCCTCGACGAGACCCCCTACCTGGAGCAGGTCAGCATCGACGAGGCGTACTTCGACGTGACGCCGGGGCGCTTCTCACGCGAGGACCCCGTGGCCGTGTGCAGGCGCATCAGCGCCCGCGTGCGCGAGCTGGGCGTGACGTGCTCCATCGGCCTTTCGAGCGGCAAGACGGTGAGCAAGATAGCCAGCGAGCGCGACAAGCCCAACGGCCTCACCGTGGTGTACCCAGGGCGCGAGGCGCGCTTCCTGGAACCCCTGGGCGTGCGGGCGCTGCCCGGCGTGGGCCCCAAGACCCAGGAGGCCCTGCGCCGGATGGGCATACAGCGCCTCGGCGAGCTGGCCCGGGCCGACGAGGCGCTGCTGTCCCAGCTGGGAAGCGCCGGCCCCGAGCTCGTGGCGCGCGCCCGCGGCATCGACCCCTCGCCCGTGCGCGAGGCGGCGCGGCACGAGACGGCCAAGAGCGTATCGAGCGAGCGGACGTTCGCCCGCGACCTCACGCAGCCCGAGGAGGTGTACGACGCGCTGGCCGGCGTGTGCGCCCAGACGGCGCACCGGCTGCGCGCCAAGGGCCTCAAGGGGCGCTGCGTGTGCGTGAAGTGCTGCCAGGAGTTCGGCGCCACCCGCAGCGCCCAGCAGACCCTGGAGCGCTGCTGCGACGACGAGCACGACCTGCTCCCCGTGGCCAAGGCGCTGCTCGGCCAGCTCTGGCGCCCCGGCGAGCACGTGCGCCTGCTGGGCGTGGGGGTGTCGAACTGGCAGGAGGGCACCTGGAGCGCGAGCCTGTTCGACGACGTGGACGAGCTGCGGCGCGCCCACGAGCGCCGCGAGCGCATCGCCGACGCCAAGGACAGGCTGCGCGACAAGTTCGGCTCCGCGGCCGTGATGAGCGGAAGCGAGCTGCGCCTGCGCCGCAGGCTGGCCGAGGACGGCGACGCGCAGGCGCAGGCGGGAGAAGGCGGCGGGCGAGAAGCCTGACCGCGTGGCGCCCAAGGCCTCACGCGAGCCAGGCGCGGGCGAACGTGAGGCCCAGGACCTGGGCGGCCCCGCGAGCCTTGAGGGCGTGCGCGGCCGCGCCCATGGTGGCGCCCGTGGTGAAGACGTCGTCCAAGAGCAGCACATGCGCGCCCTCTAGCGGATGCAGGACCGCGAAGGACCCCAGGGCGTTTTGGGCCCTGTCGCGCTTGCCCAGGCCGCGCTGGTCGCGCTTGGAGCGGCGGGCGAGCACGTCGTCGAGCCGCAGGCCCAGGCCCCGCGCCACCTCGCGGGCCACGAGCTCCATGTGGTCGACCCCGCGCCGGGCGAAGGCCTGGGGCGTGCAGGGCACGAAGCTCACCGAGTCCAGGCACGCCAGCGCCTCGGCCGGAAAGCCCGCCCGCGCGGCCTTGACCATCCCCGCGGCCAGGTAGGCGGCGAGCCTGCGCTCCTGGGCGTCCTTGTAGGCGCGCACCATGCGGTCGTGGGGCCACTCGAGCATCGCGTAGCTGCGCAGGGCGTCGAGGTCGGCGATGACGTCCAGCAGGGGCACGGGCGCCGAGGGGTCGGGGCCGTCCTCGGACCAGGGGTCGTCCTCACAGGCGAGGCACGGGCTGCACTCGGTGCACACGAGGCCGCCGAACGGCGCCCCGCAGCGCGGGCAGGCCGTGGCCTGGTCTATCTCGTACATCAGCTCGCGGCACCGCGCGCACAGAAGCTCACCCAGGGCGTCGCAGCCCACGCAGCGCGTCGGCCAGAACACCTCGGCCATGGCGTCGCCGCAGGCCCGCAGCGCGCGGGCCGCGCCCGTCGCGGGCGCGCTCATCGCCGCAGGTGCGCGTGGGGCCGCCGGCCCCGTGCGCAACGCCTGCAGACGACGCTTGAAGCCTCGCCCCTCATCGCCCCTCCATCCAGCCCGCCTTCGGCGCCCCTTGGCGCACCGTAAGCCTACAGCGCACCAACGGCCGCTGACTTGTGGGTTCCATGGAGGTCGCGACGTATGTCACACAGACATAACAGGGCAGGTAGATGGGCAAAAACGCTGGATTTTGACCGCTTAGAGCTCCATGTTGGGCACCGCGTCGGCGCTCAGGGGGCTCGTCTGGCCCAGGTCGAACTTGCGGCGGGCGACCAGGGCGATCATCGCGGCGTTGTCGGTGCAGGCCGACAGGGGCGGCAGGGTCACGCGCACATGGCGGCGGGCGAAGGCACGCTTGAAGGCCTCGCGAAGCTCGGGGTTGGCCGTGACGCCGCCTCCGGCGCAGAAGTCGGTGACGCCGCACTCGCGCACGGCCGTGAGCGCCTTGGCCACCTGCACGTCCACCACGGCGGCCTGGAAGCTGGCCGCCAGGTCGGGCAGGTTGATGGCGCGGCCCGCGGCGTTCTCGGCGTTGATGTAGGTCACCACGGCCGTCTTGAGGCCCGACAGCGAGAAGCGGTAGTCGTGGCTGTGCAGCATCGCGCGGGGGAAGTCGATGGCGCGGGGGTTGCCGGTCTTGGCGAGCTTGGAGATGATGGGGCCGCCGGGGTAGCCCAGGCCGAGCGCCTTGGCCACCTTGTCGAAGGCCTCGCCCACCGCGTCGTCGAGCGTCTCGCCCAGGATGCGGTAGTCGCCCCAGTCGCGCACGTGCACGAGCATGGTATGGCCGCCCGACAGCAGGCTCGCCACGAAGGGGGGCTTGAGGTCGGGCGTCTCGAAGAGGTTGGCGAAGAGGTGGCCCTCGAGGTGGTTCACGCACACGAGCGGCTTGTCGCACGCCCAGGCCAGGCCCTTGGCGAAGGCCACGCCCACCACGAGCGCCCCCACAAGGCCCGGCCCCTGCGTCACGGCGACGGCGGCCAAGTCGTGGGGCGACAGCATCCCCTCAAGGCCGAGCTCGCGGCCCGCCTGCTCCATGGTCTCCAGGTAGACGCCCACGACGGCCTCGGTGTGCTTGCGCGAGGCGATCTCGGGCACGACGCCGCCGAAGCGGGCGTGGAAGTCGATCTGGGTTGCCACCACGTTGGCGATTATCTTGCCCGCGCCGTCGATGACGGCCATGGCGGTCTCGTCGCAGGAGCTCTCGACGGCCAGGATGAGCTGCCCGGCCTGGGCAAGCGCGGCGCGCTGCTCCTCCGTGCGCTCGGGGCGCGCCGGGGGCCAGGCGCACGCACAGGCATGCGGGCCGGGCTCGGCGTCGAGGTCGGGGGCGGTGTCTTTGAGCGGGAGCTGCGCCGCCATGATGCGCGCGCCCACGCCGGGCGCGTAGTAGTTGGGACGCACGCCCTGCTCCACATAGCCCAGGCGCTCGTAGAGGCGCTCGGCGGGGGCGTTGCCCACCTCGACCTCGAGCGTTGAGGTGGTGGCGCCCAGCATCTGGGCGTCGTAGGCCACGCGCCCCATGAGGCGGGCGGCGATGCGCTCGCCGCGGCGCTCGGGGGCGACGGCGACGTTGGCGATCTGCAGCTCGCCGTCAACCACGGCGCCGCCCGCATAGCCCACGATGGTGCCGCGGTCGTGCGCCACCCACCAGATGTGCCCAGGCTCGTTGAAGTCGTCGTAGAAGGCGCTCTCGGGCCAGGGCTCGTGGTGCGCCTGCGCGAAGACCTCCGCCTCAAGGGCGGCCAGCGCGGCGACGTCGTTGACGCTCATGGGGCGCAGCTGCAGGTGGATGTCGCCCAGGGCGTCGTCGACGCCGGTCAGGCGGGTGCTGGCGGGCTCTGCCATGCCCAGGCGCACGCGCTCGTTCTCCTCGGCGTCGGACAGGCGCGTGTACACGGGGAGCACGAGCGCCGGGTCGCCGTCGGGACAGGCGTCACGGGCGCACGACGCGACGTAGGTGCGCAGCAGGCCCTCGCCCGTGGGGTACCACGCCTGCTGGTCGGCGAAGCGCCCAAAGCCCGCCTCCTCGTAGAGGCCGCGGTGCTTGACGAGGCCGTCGCCTGCGAGCGTGATGTCGGCGCGATCGGCGCGACTCGCCCACAGCGCCACCGCGTCGGGGGCCTTCATGACGCACTCGCAGGCAAACAGGCGCTCGGGGCCCTCCTCCCCTACCTGGTACAGGCCCGGGTAGACCTCCTTGCGCATGGCGTCGCCCACCACGCCCACAAGGCCGCGCACGCCCGACTTCCACACGCCCCAGGCCACCGCATCGAGCGTGGAGACGCCGTAGCAGGCCACCTCCAGGCCGCAGGCGAGGCCCTTGCCCGTGGCGACGCCGATGCGCACGCCCGTGAACGACCCCGGGCCCGTGCCGCACAGCACGGCCGCCACCTCGTCGCGCCCGATGCCGGCCTGGGAGAGCAGCGAGTCCACGGTGCCGACGAGCTCCTCGTTGGCATGGCGGCGGCACAGGTGGTCGCCGCAGGCAAGGACGTCGACGCCCCCTTGCCCCACGCCGCCCAAGGCGCAGGCAAGCATGTCGGTGGAGGTGTCGATGGCGATGAGGCGCTGGGGGCAGGCGGGGGTGGTGGTGTTGCTCACGATGGGAGGTCACGCCTTTCGAAGACGGGGTTTGGAAAGCGGAAGAGCAGGTGAAGGCGCACGGCCGCCGGCGGCCGGCACGCGCGGGCCGTGCGGCTAGGCCTGGGCCAGCTCGGCCACGCGGGCGTCGAGTGCGCGGGCAAGCTCGCGGTATCTGGCCCCGAAGCCCTCGACGGCCGCAAGGCGGGCCGGCTCGACGCCGGGGGCCGCCGCATCGCGGGTGAGGCGCACCTCGAGGCGCTCCTCCCCCAGCTCGTCGGCGAAGAGCTCGGCCCACTCGATGAGGCAGGCCCCGTCGCCCTCGAGGACGTCGACCAGGCCCACGTCCTCAAGCTGCTGGGCGTCCTCGAGCCGGTAGAGGTCGAAGTGGTAGAGCGGGATGCGCCCCGCGTCGTGGACGCACATGATCTGGAACGTCGGGCTCGTCACCGTGCCCGTGTCGCCCAGGCCCTGCGCCACCCCGCCCGTCAGGCAGGTCTTGCCCGCCCCGAGCTCGCCGCTCAGGAAGACCACGTCGCCGGCCTCAAGGCAGGCCCCGAGCGCCGCGCCCAGGGCTCGCATGGCTTGCGGCGTGGGGCACCTGAAGCGGCCCGCGCCCAGGGTCTGGGGTATGTCTTGCTGGGTCATCGGTGCGTCTCCTTCGGTGTGGCGTCGCCGGCCTGCAGGCTCACCTCGCCGCGCACCAGGGCGCCCATGAGGCGGAAGTCCTGCTCCAAGGCCGGCATCTTGAGCTGGTCGCGCAGGACGGCGGCGGGGTGGAACGTGGGGAGCACGATGAAGTGCCCCGTCTTGAAGAGCTTGCCGCGCAGGTGCGTGATGCCCGCCTCGGTGCGCAGGATGAAGCGCGTGGCGGGGTTGCCCATCGTCATGATGACGTCGGGCCAGATGCTGCGGATCTGCTCGCGCAGGTAGGGCGAGCAGAGCTGCACCTCCTCGGGGCGCGGGTCGCGGTTGCCCGGCGGGCGGCACTTGAGGACGTTGGCGATGTAGACGTCCTCCCGACGCAGGCGGGCGGCCTGGGCGAGCATGCGGTCGAGCAGCTCGCCTGCGCGTCCCACGAAGGGAACGCCCTGCTCGTCCTCGGAGGCGCCGGGGGCCTCGCCCACGAGCACGACCTTGGCGTCCTGGCTCCCCACCCCGAAGACGATGTTCTTGCGTCCCTCGCACAGGGGGCACAGCCGGCAGTCGCCCAGCACAGAGCGAATCTCCTCCAGCTTGACCTCGCGGGCACGCGGGGCCTCGTGGCCGGGAATCTTCAAGACGCAAGTCATGGCGAACCCCCTCGTTACGCGCCCCCGCGCATGGGCCGGCGCCACAAGGCCCGCGGGCGATTCCGCGACCTTGCAGACGCCGGCCCGACAGGCCCTTTAGACGTACACCTTGGGCAGGCGGATGTCGAACTGGCAGGCGACCTCGTAGTTGATGGTGCCCATCTTCTCGGCGAGCTCCTCGATGCTCACGAACTCGTTGCCGTCGCGGCCCACGAGGGTCACGATGTCGCCCTGCTCGACGGGGCGCATGCCGCCGGGAAGGTTCTCGGGGACCTCGAACATGCACTGGTCCATGCAGATGTTGCCCACCTGGCGCAGACGGCGGCCCTGGCACAGGACCGACAGGTTGTTGCTGTAGACGCGCGACAGGCCGTCGGCGTAGCCCAGCGGGATGGTGCAGATCTGCGTGCCGGAGCGCGAGACGCGGTAGGTCATGCCGTAGCCCACGCCCTCGCCCACCGCCGGGCACACGGCGCGCGTCACGCGGGCGCGCACGCTCATGGCCTGCGTGAGCTCGAGCTTGTCGCGCGTGGTGTCGGCGGGATGCAGGCCGTAGAGGCCCACGCCCACGCGCACCATGTCGAAGTGGTACTCGGGGTGCAGCACCGTGGTGGGGGTGTTGGCGCAGTGCACGATGCCCGGGTCGATGCCGGCGTCGCGGATGGAGGCCACCGCGTCTTGGAAGCGGCGGGCCTGGACGGAGAAGTCCCAGTCGGTGATGCGGTCGGCCGTGGCGAAGTGGGTGAACACGCCGTCGACGGCCACGCCGCGCAGCTTGTCGGCCATCGACATGAACTCGGCGGCCGACTCAGGCGCGACGCCGATGCGGTCCATGCCCGTGTCCACGGCGAGGTGGTAGCGCGCGACCTCGCCCTGGTTCAGGGCCTCCTCGGAGAGCCTGCCCAGAAACTCCAGGTCGTACACGGCGGGCATGATGCGCTTCTCGACCAGGGTGCCCACCGAGGTGATGGGGGGCTGGGCGAGCAGGATGATGGGCTCGGTGATGCCGCCCTCGCGAAGCCTCACGCCCTCGGCCACGGTGGCCACGGCGAACATGTCCACCCCGACGCTGCGCAGCGCCTGCGCCACGCGCACCGAGCCGTGGCCGTACGCGTTTGCCTTCACCACGGCGCAGAAGCGCGTGGGGGCCTTCGTGAACGACTTCCAGGCACGGGCATTGCCCTTGATGGCCTCGAGGTCCACCTCGACCCAGGCCCAACGATCCTGCGGAAGCAGGTGTTCATCCAACGACACGGTTCCTCCTCACCGGCGCGTCGTCTTCTGGCAGGCGCGCGATTGCTGGTCTTGAGACGAATGAGTATAGCGCTTGGCGGCGCTACTTCTTGCGACGCACCTTTCGTGCACGGGGACGGTCCTGCGGGGCGCTCACCTCGTCGTCGCCGGCATGCTTGGAGGCGCGGGCGTGGAAGTCCTCGAGGCGGTCGCGGTTGATCCTGCGCGCCTTGATGTCGGGGCTGAGCTCGTCGTCCTCGGGCGAGGACGTCTGGGGCGTCCTGGGAAGCGCGGCGGCGCGGGCGCGGGCGATGTCCTCCAGGGAGAGGGCCGGCATGATGGTGGTGCTGCCGGCGCACGGCCAGGCCGGCGCCGAGGTGGCGGGGTCGGCCGCGGGCGCGGGCTGGTCGTGCGCGGGCGCGGGGGCCTGGGCGGGCTGGGCGGCGCCGGCGCCCGCAGGCGCGTCCTGCGCCGGGGCGGCGCCGACCACGGGCATGGGGGCCGACGCCGAGAGCCGCTGGCTCAGAAACGCCGGGACGCCCGCACGGGCGGGCTGGGCCGAGGCGGGCGCCTGAGGCGCCTCGGCAGGGCGGGACGCGCGGGCGTCGTCGCCCTGAGGCGCGGGGCACTCGCCTGCGGGCGCCCCGGGCGCGGCCGCGTCGGGGCCCTCCTCGCCCACGGGACGCATGGCCCCGCTGGCGGCGGCGCGCTGGGCCAGAAACGCCGGGACGGCGGCGGCAGGCGCAGCGGCGGGGCGCGAGGGGGCGGCCACCTCGCGTCCCTGGGCGTCGACCCTCACCGAGGGGCGGATGACGGCGTGCTCGCTCAAGGGGGCGGGCGCAGGGTCGCAGGCGCGCGACGCGCAGGGCCCCTGGGCCGAGTCGGTCACGTCGGCCTGCGGGGCCTGGGGGGCCTGCGCGCCGGTCCCCTCGGCTTGCGCGGCCTGCTCATTGCGCGCATCGACGGCCTCGGCCTGCTGGGGGGCGTCGCCGGCCTGGTCGGGGGCGTCGTCCAGGGCGCCTTCCGACCTCACGGGGGCGCACTCGGGCTCGTCGAGGTCGCCCTCGTAGGCGCCCACCTCGCCGGGGACCTCACTCATGCGCATGCCGCCGTTTGCGGTGATGAGCTCCTCGACCTCCGGGTCGAGCGCCATCTGGGGCTCGTCGTCGAGGGCGTCGGCGCCGGCCGGGGCCTCGGCGCCCAGGGCAAGCGCCGCGCGGCGATCGACCTCGTCGAAGGCCAGGCCCACGTAATCGATGAGGTCGCTGGCCATGATGCCGCGCGACCCGAGCCGCTCCACGGCCTTCTGCGCGGCGATGGCCTGGATGCGCGTGGCGGCGGCGAGCAGAAGCGCCAGGTCGCCGCAGTCCACCTCGTCGGGCCCGCCCAGGTCGCACACCTGCTGGGCGAGCAGGCCCGCCGAGATGCCCGCCAGCACGTCGCCCGTGCCGGCCGTGCCCAGGGCCGCCGGGCCCGCCTTGGGCACGAGCGTCGTGTCGATGCACGCCACGCAGCTGACGGGGCCCTTCGCCACCACGGCGAAGTTGGCCGAGCCCACCGACCACGCCAGCTCCTGGGCGCCAGACATGCGCTGCGCCAGGCAGCCAAGCTCCTGCGGCTCGCGGCCCACAAGGCGCGCCAGCTCGCGGGAGTGCGGGGTGAGGGCGAGCGGGGCCTCGCGACGCAAGGCGGCCGGGTGGGACTCGGGGCAGCCCTGGCAGATGCGCACGAGCGCGTTGAGGGCGTCGGCGTCGGCCACGAGGGCCGCGGGCGTCTCCAAGAGCGCCCGGACGACCTCGACCGCCCCCAGGGAGGTGCCCATCCCCGGGCCCACGAGGACGCAGTCGGCCTTCGCGGCAAGCTCGCAGGCGCGCTGGGCGGCGCTCATGTCGAACTCCCCGTCGGCCCCGGCGGGAAGGCCCACCACCGGGATGCTGAGCAGGTGGGACTGCGCCATGGCGACGGCTCCCTCGGGCACCGCGAGCGTCACATAGCCCGCGCCCGCGCGCGCCGCGGCCTTGGCGGCCATGACAGCGGCGCCGGGGTAGCGCGCCGAGCCCGCGACCACGAGGACCCGCCCGTGGCCGTACTTGTCGGCATACTCGTCGCGGCCGGGTAGGGCGTCGGCATAATCGGCCTCGCCGAGCTTGTAGGCGGCGCTGCACAGCGCGACGTCCTCCATGCCCTCCTCGTCGCTCACGAGGCCCGCCACCACGATCTTGCCGGCGGCCTGCTTGCCCATGCCGTCGACGAGGCCCGGCTTGAGGCCGAACATGGTGAGCGTGGCGTCGGCCTGGAAGTAGGGGCCCTCGGCCATGCCGGTGGTGGCGTCGACGCCGCTGGGCACGTCGACGCTGATGAGGGTGCCGTCGAAATAGTCGTCGACCGCCTCGACCCACATGTCGAAAGGCTTGCCCATGCAGCCCCTGAAGCCTGTGCCGAACACGGCATCCACCACGACGTCGGCCTCCATGAGCAGGGCGACGAGCTCGTCGTACTCGGGGGCGACATGCACGTCGACGCCGGCCGCGACGGCTGCGGCCGCGGCCTTGCGGGCGGCCTCGGTGCGCATGAGGGAGGCCTCCACGGGCGCGACCACGCACACCCCCACGCCGTGCCGGGCAAGGTGGGCGGCGGCCACCCAGCCGTCGCCGGCGTTGTTGCCCGTGCCGGCGAGCACCACGACGATCCCCTCACCCTGGACGCGCATCGCCTGCATGGCGACGACCGTGCCGGCGCGGCGCATGAGCTCGAAGGAGTCGATGCCTGCCTGCTCGATGGACTCCTCGAGCTCTCGGACGTCTTTGACGCTCAAAATCGGCTGCATGCCTCACTCACCTGTCTTTGTGTCGAGCTCGTCGAGAAGCGAGCGTACCTGTTTGAACTGGCGGGCTATCTGGGCCTTCTCGTCCTGGACGTCGCGGGGGCGCGGCACCTGCGAGGCCTCGTCGGCCGCGAGGGCGTTTGCCACGGCCACGCCCGCCGTGTGGGAGATGGAGAGGTACACCTCGTGCACCCCGGCCTGCCGGGCGGCCGCCTTCGCCCCGCCCTCCAGGCGCGCGATGGGCTTGCCCTTCGAGTCGTGGTCGACCCAGACGTCGGAGAAGCCCACGCCCGCCCCGAACCCCACGCCAAGGGCCTTGAGCACGGCCTCGCGGGCGGCGAAGAACCCGGCGAAGGTCGCCGCGGGGCTGCGGCGCTTGGCGGCCCAGTCGCGCTCCTGCTGGGTGAACACGCGCTCCGCGAAGCGCGGGGTGCGCGTGAGGATCTGCTCGATGCGCGCTATCTCGACGATGTCGACGCCAATGCCAGCCAAAGGTGCCCCCTACTCGGTCGTGACGGATTTTGCCAGGTTGCGGGGCTTGTCGATGTCGCAGCCGCGCGCAAGCGCCACCTCGCGGGCGAGCTGCTGCAGGGCCACCGCCACGGTGACGGGATAGGCCCACTCGGGGGCGGGGGGCACCCACATCATGCGGTCGGCAAGAGCGGCGACCTCGTCGTCGCCCTCGGTGGCCACGGCGCACACCATGGCGCCGCGCGCCTTGATCTCGGCGATGTTGGAGATGGTCTTGGAGCGCACGGAGTCGTCGGGGACCACGACAAGCACGGGGAAGCCCGGCTCGAGCAGGGCGATGGGGCCGTGCTTCATCTCGCCGGCGGCGTAGGCCTCGGCGTGCAGGTAGCTGACCTCCTTGAGCTTGAGCGCGCCTTCCTCGGCGCTCGCCGCGTTGAAGCCGCGGCCCAGAAACAGCGCGCTCGAGGCGTTCTCGAAGAGCGCCGCCGAGACGTTGGCCTGGTTCTTGCGGTCGAGCATGGCGCGCAGCTGGCCGGGGATGGCGCGCAGGGCCGCCGCGCGCTGCCCGAAGTCGCGGCCCGAAAGCACGCCCTTGGCCTGGGCCAGGAAGAGCGCGACGAGCGCCATGGCGACGAGCTGGGCGGTGTAGGCCTTGGTGGAGGCCACGGAGACCTCGGGGCCGGCCTGCAGGTAGACGGTGGCGTCGGCCTCGCGAGCGGCGGTGGACCCCAAGACGTTGGTCACCGCCAGGACCTTGGCGCCCAGGGACTTCACCTTGCGGGCGGCCATGAGCGTGTCGGCCGTCTCGCCGGACTGGGTGATGACGATGCACAGGGTGCGCTCGTCGGCCAGGGCCTGGCGGTAGTTGAACTCGCTGGCGACGTCGACCTCCACGCGGATGTGGGCCCAGGCCTCGATGAGGCGCTTGGCGTACAGGCCCGCATGATAGGAGGTGCCGCAGGCCACGATGTAGACCTGGTCGAGGCCGCGCAGCTCCTCGTCGGAGATGGCGAGCTCGTCGAGGGCCACGCCCTGCGGCGTGAGCCTGCCCTCAAGCAGGCGCTCGACGGCCTCGGGCTGCTCGGAGATCTCCTTGGCCATGAAGTCGGGCCATCCGCCCAGACTCGCGGCCGACGCGTCCCAGTCCACGTGCAGCACCTCGGGCTCGACCGGGGCGCCCTGGGCGTCCACGAGCTCGATGCCGCCGTCAAGCGACATGCGGCCGACCTGGCCGTCCTCCAGCATGATCATGTCGTGCGTCATGCCGAGCAGGACGGTGAGGTCGCTGGCGCAGGCGCAGCCCTCAGGCGTGCTCGCGAGCACCAGGGGCGACCCCTTGCGGGCCACCACGACCTGGCCGGGCTGGGAGGCGCACACCACCGCGAGCGCGTAGGCGCCCTCGACGTGCGACACCGCCTCGCGCACGGCGGCCAGCAGGTCGCCCTGATAGGCGGCCTCCACCAGGTGCACCACCACCTCGGTGTCGGTGTCGGAGGTGAAGCAGTGGCCCTCGTCCACGAGGCGGTCGCGCAGCTGGGCGTAGTTCTCGATGATGCCGTTGTGCACGACGGCGAAGTTGCCCGAGCAGTCGCGGAACGGGTGGGCGTTGCGCTCGGAGGGCACGCCGTGCGTGGCCCAACGCGTGTGCGCGATGCCGGTCGTGCCCTGCATGGGGTCGTCGTTCGCGGCCTGGGCGAGCACGGCCACACGGCCCTTGCGCCGGATGGAGCGGAGCTGCCCCGAATCAGACACCACGGCCAGGCCCGCGGAGTCGTAGCCGCGATACTCCAGGGCCGCAAGGCCGTCGAGAAGGAAGGGCTGGGCCTGGGAACGTCCGACATAACCAACGATGCCGCACATGGGCACCTCCTTTACGCCGAGTCTAAGACATGCATTCAAGCAGCTTATTGTACCAGCAGGGCCACGGGACCCGGGCGGCCCGGGCGCGAGTACACGGCACCTCAACGCGGCGGACGGCCGCAAGCCCATGCGGGACACAAACAAAAAAGGAGCCCCGCATAACTGCAGGGCTCCTTGCATGCATACAAGCTGGAAAGAAGTCTTAGCGCTTGGAGAACTGGGGGCGCTTGCGGGCCTTCTTGAGGCCGTACTTCTTGCGCTCGACCACGCGGGCGTCGCGGGTGAGGTAGCCGGCCTTCTTGAGGACGGGACGGTAGTCGCCAGCCTCGAGGAGGGCGCGGGCGATGCCCAGACGCAGGGCGCCGGCCTGGCCGGAGATGCCGCCGCCGTCGCACAGGGCGATGACGTCGAAGTGACCCTCGGTCTCGGTGACCTTGAGGGGCATAAGGGCCATGTCGACAAGCTGCTGACGGCCGAAGTACTCGCGGGCGTCGCGCTTGTTGACGGTCACCTTGCCGGTGCCGGGAACGATGTGGACACGGGCGACGGCGTTCTTACGACGGCCGGTGCCCCAGTAAATGGCTTCGTTGCTCATCGGTTACGCCTCCACGGAAATCTTGCGAGGGTTCTGGGCCTGGTGGGGATGCTCGGGGCCGGCATACACCTTCAGCTTGGTGGCCTGCTTGCGACCCAGGGTGGTCTTGGGAAGCATGCCCTTGACGGCGCGCTCAACGATGCGCTCGGGATGCTTGGCCATGGCCTCCTTCCAGGTCTCCTTCCTCAGACCGCCGATGTAACCGGTGTAGCGGTACCAGACCTTCTCCTCCTCCTTGTTACCGGAGAGGCGCACCTTGTCGGCGTTGATGACGACGACGAAATCGCCGGTGTCGACGTGGGGCGTAAAGGTAGGCTTGTGCTTGCCACGAAGGATGGCGGCGCACTGGGCGGCCAGACGGCCAAGGATCATGCCACCGTTCTTGCCCTCGGCAGCATCAATGAGCAGCCACTCGCGCTCGACTTCACCGGGCTTGGCGTAGTACGTGGTCTTCACGTAAAACTCCTCCAACTCATACTCGCATGGGGATTGTCACTGATACAGAGGTTTCACGGGGCTCTGCGAAAGTGAACTAAACGAGTCTATGAACGGACAGGGTGGGTGTCAATGAGAAAGGGGCCAAAAGGCCTCTTTCCTACCCTTACTCCATAAATGGGCGCGCGGGCACTAGCCCTTGAGCGTGAGCAGGGTGAGCGTGGCCGCGCAGAAATACTCGTTGGTGTAGGTCTGCCACGCGTCGTACTGCTCGGAGGAGGACTGGCTGTACTGCTGGGCGGCGGCGCTGTAGACGGCGAAGGCCATCTCGTAGTTGGCCGTCTCGCCGTTGAAGTCGTAGGCCGCCAGGGCCTGGCCGTAGACGCTGCCCTCGGCCCACGTCTTGGCGTCGGCGTCCCAGTCGTCGCCCACGACGCCCAGGATGTAGGTGGCGTAGTCGGCGCTGGCCTTGGTGTTGTCGCCGTCCTCGGGGGCCGTGGGCGCCTCGGGCATGGAGCCGACCGAATAGGTCACCGTGTCGCGCAGCTTGGCGACCTGCGCGCCCTCCACGATGATGGTCTTCGCCTTGTCTTCGTCCAGGCCGTAGTAGGTCGCCAGCGTCGCGTAGTCGGAGACGCCCAGCGTGGTCTGCATGTACTCCAGAGCCTCGTCGTCGCTGACCTCGATGCCGTTGGCGCTCACGAGCTGGCGCAGGATCTGGTTGCGCACGTAGGTGAGGATGTCGTCGGCCGTGGGGGACGAGTAGGTGCCGTCGTCGTTGAGGCGCTGCTGGAGGTTCGTGGCGTCGTCGATGACCATGCGCGCCGTGACCTCCACGGCCTGGCCGTCATAGGTGTACACGGCCACGGCCTCGTCGAGCTGGTCGGCGGCGAGGTTGGAGGGCACGGCGCTCAGCTGGGAGGCATACTCGGTGAGCTGGCTGGCGGAGGAGGCGTCCTTCGCGTCCGAGGAGCCGGCCGCGGTGTCGGCCAGGGCGGTGCGGGCGGCGCACACGGCAAGGGCGGCGAAGCCGGCCGCAAGGGCCTCGCGGCGAGACAGAGACATGAGCATGGGAATCCCCTTTCGCGCCATGCGGGACTGCGCACGGCCAACGACTGCTATAGCAAGCCCATCATGCCCCAAACCAAGGTGGATGAGCACGCCCCGGCGCGATATCGCACAACATGGGCATCGCCCTGAAGGTGCAGGCGCGACGCCACAGACGAGCTTGCGCAACAAAAAACCCGCCTGGCCGATGAGCCAGACGGGTTGAGGATGCGATGGTGCCCCCAGCGGGGTTCGAACCCGCGATCTTCGCCTTGAAAGGGCGACGTCCTAGGCCGCTAGACGATGGGGACAGCGTTTGTGGATTATCTGGCAACCTGCAAGGATTTGCAAGGGGCCAGGGCCAATCCAACGATTCCCTACAACACGGGGCGCACAACCGCCCCTAGAGCCGTGCCTCGAGCGCGTCGTTGACCACCTTGAGCGCCTTGACACGGGCGTAGCGCTTGTCGTCGGAGGGGATGACGTGCCAGGGCGCGTAGGGCGTGGACGTGAGGCGCAGCATGTCGTCGACGCACTGGAAGTACAGGTCGTTCTTCTCGCGGTTGCGCCAGTCGTCGGCCGTGATCTTCCAGTGCTTGGCCGGGTCGTTCTGACGGTCCTCGAAGCGGCGCAGCTGCTCTTCGGGCGAGACGTCGATCCAGAACTTCACGAGCACCGCGCCCCAGATGCGCAGGTCGTCCTCGAACTCGTTGATCTCGTCGAAGGCGCGCTTCCACTCGTCCTCGCGGGCAAATCCCTCGATGCGCTCCACCAGGACGCGGCCGTACCAGGTGCGGTCGAAGATGGCGGCGTGCCCGGCACGGGGCACCTTCGTCCAGAAGCGCCACAGGAAGGGGCGCGCGAGCTCGTCTTTCGTGGCCGCCCCAATGGGGTTCACGCGGTAGTCGCGCGCGTCCATGGCGGCCGTGAGGCGCTTGATGTTGCCGCCCTTGCCCGCGGCGTCCCAGCCCTCGTAGGCCACGATGAGTGGCAGCTTGTGGCGGTACATCTGCAGCGAGAGCTCCGAGAGGCGCGCCTGCTGGGCGGCAAGCTCCTCCCGGTACTCCTCGTCGCTTTTCATGACGTGCTTCTTGGCGCGGGCCTCGTCAAGCGACTTGACCTGCACGAGCTCGAAGCGCGACTTGAGCTTGGCGGCGCTGCCCATGCGCTTCTCGGCCGCCGCCAGCTCGGCGCGACGGCGCTGCTCCTCGGTGAGGGGCTTGCCGCCCTGCTCTGCGTCCTGCCCCGCCTCGGGGGCCGACGGCACCTCGTCGCCTGCGGGGATAGGCTGGGAGGTGTCGACGCCGCGGGCGCGCAGGGCCGCGTCCATCTGGTCGGCCAGGGCCTGCATGATGCAGATGTTGGCGTTGCGCTTGTGCTCGGAGGGGACGATGGTCCAGCTCTCGTCGCCGGACAAGCCCAGCCAGCGGTCGTAGACGTCGCGGTACTCGTTGTAGTGCTGGAGCTGCCTGATGTCGGACTGGTCCACCTTCCAGGAGCTCGCCTCGTCGCTCAGCAGGTTCGTGAGGCGAGCGGCCTGCATCTCGCGGTCGATGTGCAGGAAGAACCGCACGATGAGCCAGCCGTCGTCTTCAAGCTGGCGCTCGAACGCCGCGACGCTCTTGAGGTGCTCGCGGATGCGCTCCTCGGCGTGGCGCGCGATGACGAGCCTGCGCTCGGGGTCGATCTTGGGGTCGCCCTGCAGGCGGACGTCCTCCACGTAGCTGCGCGACAGCTCGTCGTAGTAGGACAGGTCGAAGATGGTCATCGTGCCGCGCGGCCCCAGGCGGCTCCAGTAGCGCGTCATGAAGGGCTGGCTGTTCTCATAGCCCACCGGGTCGTTCATGGTGTGCACCTGGTAGGCGCGCGGGTCGAGGCCCACCACCAAGTCGGAGATGCGCGAGCCCTTGCCGGCCGCCCCCCAGCCCTCGAAGATGACGAGCGTGCCCATGTTGGCGCGCACGGCCTGCTGTTGGAGCGTCACGAGCTGTTGGGACAGGGCCTCTCGGCGGGTGCGGTACTCCTCACGGCCGAGCTTTTCGGGAAACCTGAAGTCTTTGAGCATGGCGGTGCTACCTCCTCGGTGCCGCGTGAGACGTCGTCGTGCCGACGCGCGATGGCGGGTGCGCCCCGCAGGGCCCACCCGCACCGCAGGGAGCGCGGGCGCGCCTCCAAACGAACGCGGCGGAGCGACCCCGAGGGGCCGCCCCGCCGCTACGGGAGCCATATCTTACAACCGCGCGCTACTTCTGGGCGGCGGCATCCTTCTTCTCGCGGCGCTCGATGGCCTCCTGCAGGGCGTCGATGTCCTTCTGGGACTTCTTGATGCGCGCGAAGAGGCTGATGACGAAGACGAGCAGGATGACCCAGATGAGGGCGTAGCCGGCGATGAGCAGGGGCGCGGAGGAGATGTTGGTGTACAGCTCGGCAAGGACGGGGTCCATGGTGACTCCTTAGGGTCGGGAGCCGCGCGGACAAGACGGGCGCGCGGGCAGGTGTCGGGACGAAACGCGCGGCGGGCGCCGGGGGCGCCGTGCCGGCGGGCGGGGCGGGCCGAGGGGCGCCGGCCCCAGGCAGGCCGGGAAGCCCTAGCGGGAAAGCGCCTCCCAGCGCTCCTTGAGGGCCGCAAGCTGCTCGGACTGCTCGGAAGACCGCAGGGCGAGGCGGTAGACGCCGAAGGCCACGAAGCCCATGCCGAAGATCCCGCAGATGAACGGGATGAGCATGGCCGGCTCCAGGCCCGAGTAGGAGATGACCGGGTGCAGGGAGTTGGGCACCATGCGCGTGATGAAGTACGAGATGGGCGCGTCGATGGCGGCCAGGACGGCGAAGACGCCCGACAGGCGCGCGCGGCGCTCGGGCTCGTCGATGGCGGCGCGCAGGATGAAGTAGGCCAGCGTGAGCATCGTCAGGATGAAGTAGGTGGTGAGGCGCGGCTCCCACGACCACCACACGCCCCACTCGGCGCGCGTCCACATGATGCCGGAGGCCATCGTCATGAGGATGAAGGTGAAGCCCACCGTCATGCAGGTCTTGCAGCGCAGGTCGTGACGGGCGTCGCGGCGCACGAGGTAGAAGATGGCGTAAACGGCCGCCACGATGATGAAGACGAAGGAGACGATGGCCACGGGCACGTGGAAGTAGAAGATCTTCTGCGTGATGACCTGGATGTGGTCGATGACCTTGCCGCCGATCACGTAGGTCTGGTCGAGCTGGAGGTCGCCGTTGACCATGGGGGCCTTGAGGAACGCCCACAGGAAGTCGAAGGTGGTGAGGACCAGGCCCACGACGAGCGACACGAGGGCCGCCCTCTCCCAGGTGTTGCGGCGCTTGGCGGCGCCGTGCGTGTCTGCCATGCTATCGAGCCTTTCTCAACGGGCGCGCCCCGGGGCAGGTGGGGCGGCAATGGAAACCTTAGCGTACTTTAGGAGCTGACGACGAACTCGTAAAGGCCCCAGGCCGCCGCGACCATGATGACGTCGTAGCCGCCGGCCATGGCCAGGCTGCGCCAGAAGTCGGGCATCTGGCCCACGACGCCCAGAAGCGCGATGGAGGTGGCGCTCACGCAGGCGTAGAGCAGGGGGAACACGAGCGGGATGAAGAGGATGGCCAGCAGCACGTCCTTGCCGCGCGTGTCCATGGTCATCGTGGACAGGAACGTCCCCACCCCCGCGATGCCGATGGAGCCCACGAGCAGCGGCAGCACGATGAAGCCGGTGGTGTCGGCCAGCTCGGCGCCCGACAGGAAGAAGACGAAGAACAGCGGCGTGGCGATGAGCTCCACCACGGCCAGGAAGAGCAGGTTGGAGGTCATCTTGGCCAGGTAGATGGCCGCGCGCGACACGGGCGCGAGCAGCACGCCCTCAAGGCAACCGTTCTCCAGCTCGTTTGCGAAGGAGCGGTTGAGGCCCAGAAGCGAGGTGAAGACGATCATGGCCCAGAGCAGCCCGGAGGCCACCGACAGGACGTCGAGCGCGTCGCCGGACTGCGAGACCGTGGCCCCGTACACCGTGAGCACGAGCAGCGCGTACACGCCCATGGAGACCACCATGTCGCGCGTGCGCAGCTCCATGCGGACGTCCTTGGCCAGGAGCGCCTTGTACTGCGCCCAAAACCCCGGACGGCGCACGGCCTTGTCCCCGTTGGAGCCCGCCATGGCTACGCCACCCCCATTCCCACGCACGACAGGTACTGGGCGCGGAACGCCTCCCGGTCGAGCGACTCCTTGTCGTCGAAGCGCACGACCCGGCCCTGGGCCAGGATGAGGGCGTGCGTGCACAGCTCGTAGCCCTTGTCGAGGTCGTGCGACACCATGACGAACGTCCGGCCCGGGCGCACCCGGGCGATGAGCTGGTCGAGCAGCTGCATGGCATGGGGGTCCAGGCCCGAGTAGGGCTCGTCGAGCAGCACCAGGGCCGGGTCGTTGATGAGGGCGCGGGCGATGGAGAGGCGCTGGGTCATGCCCCGCGAGAACGTCCGGGCCGCGTCGTTGCGGCGATGGTCGAGCTCCACGAGCTCGAGCAGGTCCAGGATGCGGTCGTGAGCGTCGGGCACGCCGTAGAGCCGGGCGAAGAACTCGAGGTTCTCCATGGCCGTGAGGTCGCCGTACACCATGGGCTTGTGCGAGATGAGGCCCACGCGCCCGCGCAGCTGGTCGGGGTGCTCGAGCGCGTCGATGCCGAGCATCTCCACCGCGCCCGACGAGGGGCGGCTCACCGTGGACAGGATGCGCAGCAGCGTGGTCTTGCCGGCGCCGTTGGGCCCGAAGATCGAGAGGAACGCGCCTTCAGGCAGCTCGAACGACACGCCGTCGAGCGCGCGGCGCTGCCCGAAGGCCTTCTTGACGTCGCGCACGCTCAGCGCGCAGGCCCCCATCGCCCTACTCCTGCTTCTCGCCGGCGACAGACGTCTCCGGCTCCTCGTCGCCGGTCTTGCCGCCCGCGACCACCTCGAGCTGCGGGGCGGTGCGGCGCTTGGGGAAGCACGCGCACACGATGCCCAGCGCCATGACCACAAATCCGGCCCACACGCACGAGATGAGCGGGTTCACGCGGGCGTTGACGATGTAGCCCGAGGAGCTGTAGCCCTGATAGGAGACGAAGAGGTCTTCCAGGGGGCTCGCGACGGTGCTCGCCGTGACGAAGGTCTGCTGGTAGTAGCTCTTTGCCGTCCACTTGAGGGCGGGGTTCTCCGTGGCGACGACCTCGCCGTTCTTGGAGATCTCGAGCGTGATGTCGGAGACGCGGTCGTTGTCCTCGTTGACCGTGGCGGCGTTGGCGCCGGTGAGCTTGATGGTGTAGGCCCCCACGCGCGCCGTGTCGCCCTCGTTGAAGATGTAGGTGCGGTCGGTGACGTACATGGCCGAGCCCACCAGGCCGATGAGCACGATGCCCAGGCCCAGGTGCGTGAGGTAGCCGCCGGCCTGCGCGGGGGTCTTCGCCACGAGCATGGCCAGGGCCTTCAGGGCGTTCTCGCCCTTGTTGGCCATGCGGCCGCGCACGCCGCGCACGATGAGGTAGGCCGAGGCGGCCACGAGCAGGCTCGCCACGAGCAGCGCCACGACGGCCAGGCCGTTGTAGTACAGCGCCGGGCCCATGTTCTGCAGGTCGGCCGCGGCGACGGTGTCGGCCTGGGAGAGGTTGGACTCGTAGACGGGCAGGAAGTTGAAGGCCCAGTGGCCCACGAGCAGCACCGCGAGCACCGCCGCGATTACGAGCGGCACGCGGATGTTGCGCCAGAACTGCTTGCCGTCGGTCTTCTTCCACATGAGGAAGGGGCACACGGCGGCCAGGGCGCACAGGATGACGCCCAAGGGGCGCGCGACCGACTCATAGGAGCCCGTGCCGATGGACAGGCCGCCGGCGGGCATCCAGCTCGGCAGGGCGCTGCACACGGTGAGGTAGGCCAGCAGGATGCCGGCGAACACCATGATGAGGTTCGTGAGGTAGTACGAGCCGTTCTTGGAGGCGACCTTCTCGATGTCGTCGGCGCTCTGGAAGAAGCGGCGGCGCACAAGCCAGGCCACGAGCAGCACCGCAAGGGCGCCGAGCATGATGGCCAGGAAGAGGTAGAGCGAGACGGGGTCGTCGTCGAAGGCGTGGACGGACTCCACGAGGCCCGAACGGGTGATGAAGGTGCCCAGGACCACGAAGACGAAGGTGAGCGTGGCGGTGAAGACGGCCCAGCCCTTCATCATGTCGCGGCGGCGGTAGGCGGTGAAGGTGTGGATCATGGCCACGGCGACGAGCCAGGAGAGAAGCGAGGCGTTCTCGACCGGGTCCCAGCCCCAGTAGCCGCCCCAGCCCAGGCAGACGTAGGCCCACACGGCGCCCAGGCCGATGCCGACGGTGAGGAAGATGAAGCTGAACAGGGCGATGCGCTGGCACAGCTCGACCCAACGCTTGGAGGGGTCGTTGCACACGAGGGCGGCGATGGCGTAGGCGAAGGGGACGGTCATGCCCGCGTAGCCGATGAAGAGCGTGGGCGGGTGGATGGCCATGGCCCAGTGCTGCAGCAGCGGGTTCATGCCCCAGGCCGTGGCGGCCCCGGTGAGCGCGCCGGACTCGTCGATGTAGGAGGAGTCGGTGGCGATGAAGGGGTTGTTGCCGCTGGAGAAGAGCATGACCGCGACGAAGAGCGCGAGCACCACCATGACCACGACGAGGGCCACGTTGGAGAGGGCGTCGTCGCCCTTGCGGGAGCGCACCGCGATGAAGGCGGCGAAGGCGCTCATGAGAAACGCCCAGGTGAGAAGCGAGCCGGCGCGGCCCGCCCACAGGCCCGCGAGCTGGTAGAACCAGAAGAGCGAGCCGGTGTCGGTGGGGTACTGGGCGGCCACGTAGTAGATGGCCACGTTATGCGTGAAGAAACCCTCCACGATGATGGCGCAGGCCACGAGAAGCGCCGCGCACGCCACGAGCACGGCCACATGCCCGATCCCCGTGGCGGCCGCGCCCTTGGGCGCCCCTCCCGTCACGATGGGCTTCGAGCCCTGGACGTGGCCGACGACGAGCATGACCGTCGCCACGAGCGTGGCCGCGAAGGCCACCCACAGCGAAGCCGCGCCCACACTTACCATTGCGTAAGAAACCATGTCATCCCTCTCTAGTGTCAGACGTGCGCGGGCTACTCGGAGGCGACCGAGGCGTCGATGGCGACGTCGGTGGCCGCGAAGGTCTGGCCGTCCTCGTCAAGGGCGCCGCTCACCACCACGGCCGAGCCGTCCTGCATGCCGTCGGGCAGGGCGTCGGTGTAGCGCACGTCGAGGCTGGAGCCCTGGGAGTTCACGACGAAACGCACGTCGGAGGTGGCGTCGGCGATGGTGCCGGCGGTGACATAGCCGGCGAGCTTGACCTCGACGCCCACGTAGCTGGCCGGCGAGGCGACGATCGCGGCGCACGTGACCGAGCCCTCGGCGCTCTCGTACTTGGAGGGGCACTTGGTGGCGAGCTCGCTGCACTGCAGCACGCCGTCTTGCATGGTGCCCGTGCAGATGGCCGTCACGCCGGTGCCGAAGGAGGAGGGCATGCCCTTGCCGTAGACCACCTCGAGCTCGGTGGTGGAGCCGTCCTGGTCGGAGGCGATGCGAAAGACGCACGTGGCGCCCTGCGTGGAGTAGGAGTCCTTGACGACGGGGCCGCTCACCTTGATCTTCTTGCCCTCATAGTCGCCTGAGACGGCCTGGTCGACGCTGAGCGTGGCCGCAGCCGAGCCGCTGCCGAGCACCGCGAACATCGCGATGGCGACCGCCACGATGACGAGCCCCACGACGACGAGGCGTTTCTTTGCCGCTTGGTTCATACAGAAAAGCCCTCTCTCTCGATGTGGCGCCAAAAGGGCGCAACCGCATGAATGGTAGCGGCAAGACATCGAGGGAGAGGGCAAGAAAGGCGCATGTTGCGAAATCGCAACTATTTGGCGGGCGCGGGGCCAGGGCGGCGCGGCGCGCCCGGCGGGGCGGGCGCGGCTATCGGGCGGCGATGGAGGGGATGGCCGCACGCAGGGCCCAGGCCACGAGCACGGCCGCCACGCACTTGAGGACGTCGGGCACGATGAAGGGCACGACGCACACGCCCAGCACGTAGGCCGCGTCGACGCCCGAGCCTGCGAAGGCGCTCACCGCCATGAAGTGCACGGTGCCGATGGCATAGCACACCGCGACCGTGGCCAGGCACGCCACGACGTCGGAGGCGATACGGCGCGCCTTGGAGGCCTTCGCGGGGTCGCCCAGGGCAGCGCGGCGCAGCAGGGCCCCCAGGAAGGCCGAGACGATGAAGCCGTAGATGTAGCCGCCGGTAAGGCCGCAGAGCTTGCCGAAGCCGCCGGCCGCGCCCGAGAAGACGGGCAGGCCCACGAGGCCGAGCAGCACGTAGCCCGCAAGCGCCACGAGGGCCTGGCGCGGGGTGAAGATGAGCGAGGCGAGCACCACGACGAGCAGCTGGAGCGTGAAGGGCACAGGGCCTATCGCCACGGTGATCTGGGCGGCCACCGCGATGAGGGCGATGACGACGGCGCACTGGGAGATCTCGAGGGCCGAGAGCACCTGCTTGGGCCTGGAAACGCTTGCGACCTGGTTCATCGGGCAAAGCTCCAATCTATATATGGGCGCGAGGGCGCCGCTTCTCCCCTCCCCTTGAAGGGGGTGCCGAGTCTACTACGCGGGCCGCAGCGACACCATTTCAGCCGTGTAAACAACCTCACGGCCATCGTTTAGGCGCACGGTGGCGCGGCCCCAGCAGTCCAGGCCCGCGAACACGCCCGTGCCCATGAGGGCGCCCTCGGGCGAGAGCACGCGCACCTGGCGGCCCAGGAGCGGGCATGCGTCGAAGTACTCGTCGAGCACGGGGGCCAAGGGGCCCGCCTGGGCACGTCCCGCCCTCACGCTGTCCGCCCAGGCCTCGACGCGACCGGCTATGGAGGCGCGCAGCGACTCGGCGAGGTCGGCGAAGTCGGGCAGAGCGCGCGGGTCGTCCGCGAGCTGCTCCAGGCAGGTGCGCGCGAGCGCCTCGGGGCTGGCGGGCGCGGGCGCGGCCGCGCCCGAGGCGTCGTCCTGGAGCGGGGCGACGTTGAGGCCCACGCCGCACACGGCATAGGGGCCCTGCGGCGAGGAACCCGCCTCCACGAGGACCCCGGCGAGCTTGTCCCCCTCCACCACGAGGTCGTTGGGCCACTTGAGCGCGGCCCTCGAGAGGCCCAAGGGCCCGCGCAGGCAGTCGAGCACGCCCAGGGCGCACACGGCGGGAAGCCCCGTGAAGTGCTGCATGGGCACCTCGGGGCGCAGCACGACCGACAGGTAGAGGCTGCCGCGCGGGGAGACCCACACGTGCCCGCGCCGGCCTCGGCCCGCCGTCTGCACGCGGGCGGCGACGGCCGTGCCGTGCGCGGCCCCCTGGCGCGCAAGCTCGCGGGCGTCGTCGTTGGTGGAGCCCGTGACGTCGAGCACACGGAGCAGCGAGGGGGCGGCGGGATCGGTCTGGGTCATGGCGAGGGCCTTTCGGGACGGGGGTTGGGACAGGCGAGGCGCTAGCGCAGCTCGCCCAGGACGCGGGCGACGCGGCCCAGGCGCTGCGCGACCGGGACGCAAGGGATGCCCTCGCGCGTGCAGAAGGCCTCGACGTCGGGCTCGAGGTCGACCAGGGGCGCGAGCACGAAGTCGCGCTCGCCCATGCGCGGGTGCGGCAGGGTCAGGCGCGGGCCCGCGTGGCGCTCACCCTCCATCCACACGAGGTCGACGTCCAGGCAGCGCGGGCCGTTCCTCACCACGCGCACCCTGCCGGCGGCGTCCTCTATGGCCAGGAGCGACTCGATGAGGGCGCGGGGGTGCAGGCGGCTGCGCAGCTCCACCACGGCGTTGGCGAAGAGGTCCTGGTCGCCCAGATACGCGGGCTCAGTCTCGTAAGCCCTGCTCACGGCCACGACGCGCGTCTGCGGGAGGGCCTCCAGGGCGTCGAGCGCCCCCCGCAGCTCGGCGAGGCGGTCGCCCATGTTCGAACCCAGGGCCACGAAGGCACGCCGCTCGGGCGCGATGCCGGCGCAGGCCTCCAAGCCGCGCAGAGCCTGCGCGCAGGTGCGCACGTCGTGGACGCGCACGATGCGGGCGCCCGCCAGCGCGGCGGCGCACACCACCCCGGCCGTGGCGGCGTCGCGGGCACCGGCGGGGTTGGACCCGCAGACGGCGCCCACGAAGCGCTTGCGGGAGGGGGCGCACAGGAAGGGGTAGCCCAGCCGCGCCATGCGCGACGTGGCCGCCTGCACGGCCAGGTCCTCGTCAGGGTTTGTGCCGAAGCCCGGGCCGGGGTCGATGCAGATTGCGGTGGGGTCGACGCCTGCCTGCTCCAGGAGGCGCGCCTGGCCGAGCAGGTAGCGCTCGACGCCCTGCGCGAAAGCCTCGGGAGAGCCGGCCCGCTCGCGGCGGACCTCGCCGGCAAGGTAGCCCGGGCAGGCGTGCATGGCCACAACGCCGCAGCCCGCCTGGGCCGCGATGCGCACCATCCGCTCGTCCTCAAAGCCCGAGACGTCGTTGATGATGTGCGCCCCCGCCTCCAAGGCGGCAGACGCCACCTCGGCATGGCGCGTGTCCACCGACACGAGCACGCCGCGCCCGACGAGGGCCTGCACGACGGGCACCACGCGCGCGATCTCGTCGGCGCAGCTCACGGGCTCAAAGCCGGGACGGGTGGACTCGCCGCCCACGTCGATGAGGTCGGCCCCGTCGTCGAGCAGACGCTCTGCCCAGGCCAGGGCCTCGGGCAGGGCGTCGTGGGCCCCGCCGTCGCTGAAGGAGTCGGGCGTGACGTTGAGCACGCCCATGATGCGCGTGCGCCCCAGGTCAAGCGTGCGAGAGCCGCACTTCCACACGCGCGCGATGTCTGCCACGGCCTCCCCCTTACGCCAGCAGGGCCATGGCCTTGGCCGCAAGCTTTGCGTCTTCGTCGAACACGCCGCGCGCCGCGACGGTCAGCGTCTTGGAGCCGGGCTTGGACACGCCGCGCATCGACATGCACATGTGCTCGGCGCTCATCTTCACGAGCACGCCCTGCGGGGCGAGATTGTCCATGACGGCCTGGGCCACCTGGGAGGTGAGGCGCTCCTGGAGCTGCAGGCGGCGCGCGAAGAGCTCCACGGTGCGCGCGAGCTTGCTGATGCCGCAGACCCGCCCGCCAGGCCCGGGCAGGTAGGCCACGTGGGCCACGCCGAAGAAGGGCAGCAGGTGGTGCTCGCACATGGAGTAGAACGGGATGTCGCGCACGACCACGATGTCGTGGTGGTCGGCCTCGAAGGAGACGGCGAAGAGCTCGGCCGGGTCGGCGTCCATCCCCCCGAGCAGCTCCGCGCTGGCGCGGGCGACGCGGGCGGGCGTGTCGAGCAGGCCCTCGCGGGAGGGGTCCTCCCCCATGCCCTCCAGGATGAGACGGACTCCCTGCTCTATCTTGCTTGCATCCATATAAGGGGGAACCTCCCGGCACGCGGCGGCGCCGCGCTTCATGTATACGAGTCGAGACGCAGGCATTGTAGCAGCGCGGGCGCGCTCCCCCACCCGGCCGGGGGCTGCTATCATGGCCTGCGCACACGCCTGCCGCCGCCCGATACCGGACGGCCCCGGCCACCCGCCTCAAGCAAAGGAGCCCCCGTGCCCGAAGAACCAACGCCGCTGCGCCTCGTCAGCTGGAACGTCAACGGCCTGCGCGCCGTCATGAAGAAGGGGTTCGACGACATCTTCGCCTCCTTCGACGCCGACGTCGTGGCCCTGCAGGAGACGAAGCTCCAGGAAGCCGACATGCTAAAGCTCGGCTTTGCGCCCCAGGGCTACCACCAGGTGTGGAACTACGCGCAGAAGAAGGGCTATTCGGGCACGGCGGTGTTCAGCCGCCAGGAGCCGCGCAGCGTGCGCTACGGCTTCGAGGACGACCCCGACGACGAGGGGCGCATCTGCGCGCTGGAGTTCGACAAGTTCTGGTTCGTGGACGTGTACACGCCCAACGCCCAGGAGGGCCTGGCGCGCATCGACTACCGCATGGCGTGGGATCGGCGCTTCAGGGAGTTCCTGCAGGAGCTGGCCGCCCACAAGCCCGTGGTGAGCTGCGGCGACTTCAACGTCGCGCACCAGGAGATCGACCTGAAGAACCCCGGCCCCAACCGCGGCAAGGCGGGCTTCTCCGATCAAGAGCGCGAGGGCTTCACCTCGCTTCTGGGTGCCGGGTTCCAGGACACCTTCCGCATGCTGCACCCCGACGCGACGGGCGCCTACAGCTGGTGGAGCTACCGCTTCAAGGCGCGCGAGAAGAACGCCGGCTGGCGCATCGACTACTTCCTCGTGAGCGACTCCGTTGCCGGGCGCGTCTGCGACGCCTCCATCCGCTCCGACATCTACGGCTCGGACCACTGCCCCGTGCAGCTCGAGATCGCCCTGTAGGGGCGAGCGCGCCAAGCCGGGCACGACGAAGGCCCGCCCGCCCCATGCCGATGCGCGCCGGCGGGGCGGGCGGGCCTTCTTTCGTGCGGGTCGCAAGGCGCGCGACCGTGCGGTGAGTCGCGCCTAGAGCGTCTCTGAGGCGTGTCCCATGTCGGCGCAGGCCTGGCAGACCTGCTCCATGCCGGGGAAGTCGGTGTGGGAGACGAGCTCCAGCTCGCCGCCCGTGCGCACGAGCGTGTAGCCCGCGATGCCCGTGGTCTTGCGGTAGGCCTGGCACAGGCCGCCGTCGATGACGACGCGCCTGCCCTGGGCGCGCACGGGGCGCTGGCCGCGCGGCAGCTTGACGGGCGTGTGGCCGTTGACGATGCGCCCGCGGGCGGCGTCGACGCCGAACTCGGCGAGCACGGCCTGGGCGGGCGCGGCGTCGTCGCAGGTGAGGGCGTAGTAGGGGTCCTCGGGCTCCACCCAGGTCTGCTTGTCGGCGATGTAGGTGCGCTCGAAGGTCTTCACCACGCGCCCCGCGAAGGTGGACTGCCAGCCGCACCACAGGTAGCCCATCCAGTCGAGATCGGCCTGGGCGCGGCCCTCCCAGGCGCGGCGGCACAGCGCGTCGGTCCAGTCGAGCAAAAGCCTGCCGGAGCGCAGCACGCCCGAGCCGCAGTCCACCTGCGCGAAGCTGCCGTCCTCGTTGAGCGGCACGCAGCCGTGGAAGAGCAGAAGGTCGCCGTCAACGCGGTAGACCGAACCGTTGTCGTAGAGCCACTGAACCTGGGAGCGCAGGCGGGCGCTGCCCGTGAACGCCTCCACGAGGCCGTCCATGACCTGCTGCTCCTCGGCCGTGAGGGTATAGGGGTCGGCCGCGTCGTAGGTGGGGAAGTCGCGCGTCATGAGCTCGCAGTGCTCGCCGTACACCTCCACCTCGCCGGCCTCCAGGTCCATCTTGCCCCACAGCAGGCGGTCATCCATGTGCCACTCGGGGTGGCGCAGCACGGCCTGGCCCTCGCACTTGAACAGGATGGCGTTGATGGCCTTGAGACAGGGCGTGAGCACGCCGTCGTCGGCATAGAGGCGCTCGCCCAGCTCGAAGAGCGGAGCCAGCGAGATGCCGTAGCCCTCCTCGAACTGCTCGACGTTCATGTACTTGATGTTGTTGCGCAGAAGCGTGGCGATGCACACAGGGTCGCCGGCGGCCGCGCCCATCCAGCACACGTCGTGGTTGCCCCACTGCACGTCGCAGCGCGGGGTGGCCATGAGCGTGGCCATGACCTCGTCGCCGCGCGAGCCGCGGTCCCAGATGTCGCCCAGCAGGTGGAAGGCCCCGCAGCACCGGGCGCGCACGTCCTCGGAGAGGGCCACGAGCTCGTCGACGTCGAGCAGGGCGCATGCGTCCTGCCAGGCGTCGTCGCAGGCAAGCTCGGGGTAGTAGAGCAGCGTGCAGACGGCGTCCACCTCGGCGGTCGAGAAGTCGCCGGCAAGGGCCTCCTGCACAAGGCGGCGCACCTGGCCCGAGGCCGAGCGCATGAGGTGGTCGAACGCCGGGGCGTCGCCGTGGATGTCGCTCATGAGCTGCTCGTCCACCGGGCGGGCGCCGGGCAGCGCGGCGGCCACGCGCCCCAGGGCGTCCTGGAGGCGTTCGGGCATGATGGCGGCAAGGATGCTGGTTTCCATGCGAAAGGCCTTTCTAACGCTGGTCGCAGGCTTGGTCGGGCACGTCGGTGGCCATGGGGCAGCCGGAAAGCGAGGCGATGTTGGCGGGCAGGCCGTCCTCGTCGAGCTCCCAGCCCTCCTCGCGGGCCTCGCGCACCACCACGGCCTTCATGGCGGCGATGGCGCACTCCAGGTGGCAGTCATCGGGCTCGTTGGTCGTGATGAGCTGCATGGCCATGCCGGGGGCCAGGACGACCTTGACCAGGGGGTTGTCGGGGTGCTGGCCCGCCCAGCGCACGGTCACCTCATAGGACAGGCCCGCCACCACGGGGAGCAGCACGACGCGCGTGAGCAGCACCACCGCGAAGCGCCCCGGACCCCCCGCAAGCCCCAGGGCCTCGACGAGCAGGTCGGTGGGGAACACGGTGAACACGATGATGGACACGATGAGCACCATGATGATGAACGCGGTGCCGCAGCGCACATGCTGGCGCGAGAACGACTGGCAGTTCTGCGGCGTCAGGGGAAGGCCGTGCTCCAGGCAGTGGATCGTCTTGTGCTCGGCGCCGTGGTAGCGGTACATCTTCTTGATGTCGGGCATGAGGGCGATGAGCCACATGTAGAAGACGAAGATGGCCGCACGCAGGAAGCCGTCGAGCAGGTTCCAGGCGAGCATGTTGTCGTGGGAGTAGTCGCCCACCGCGAGGTTGGTGAGGAAGGCCGGCAGGAAGATGAAGAGCGCGACGCCGAGCACCACGCCCACGGCCATGGAGACGGCCATCCACCCGGCCATCCCCTTGTCCTCGGCCTCCTCGCTGGCCTGGCGCTTCTCCTCGGCGATCTTCTCGGCGGCCTCCTGGCGGGCCTGCTGGCGCTGCTCGTCGGTGTCCATGGCCTTGAGCTTGGCCGCCTCTTCCTCGTCCTCGTCGAAGTCGTAGGCGTGGGCGGCGGTGATCCCCATGGCCTTGTACTGCAGCACGAGCGACTCGACCATGGCCACGCAGCCCCGCACGAGGGGCCATTTGCGCCAGGGCTGCCTCTTGCCGTAGCCGGGCACGTCGTGCTCCTCGACGTAGATGCCGCCCTCGGGCTCGCGCACGGCCACCGCCCAGGAGTAACGGCCACGCATCATGACGCCCTCGAGCATGGCGGCGCCGCCGATGTGGGTCTGGAACAGCTCGTCGCTGTGGTCGTGGTCGGTGTTCTTGGCCATGTTCGCGCGTCCTTCCGTGCAGGGTCGCGCCCGCTAGGCGCGCAGGGTGGAGATGGTGATGGCGGCCTTGTCGAGGTACTGGTTCACGTAGTCGGTCCACACGGCCGAGACGCTGCCGCTGGAGGAGTCGGCCTGCTGGACCGCGACGCTGTAGGCAAGGTAGGCGGCGTTGTAGCTGGCAGATCCCACGCCGAAGACCTGGCCCTGCAGCGCCGTGTAGTAGGCGTTGTCCGTGTCGGCCCAGGAGCCGGTGGAGGCGTCCCAATGCGACCCCAGCAGCGCGATGATGTAGTCGGCGTACTCGGAGTGGCCCAGGTCGCGGTCGCCGTCCTCGGGGTAAGACGGCTCGGCGACGGAGGCGGAGCTGGTGGCCCCGGCGCACACGCTGTCCTTGAGCTTGGACACGGCACAGGCCGCCTCGAGGGCGCTTTGGGCCTGGTCGGCGTCCATGTGCAGGTAGGCCGCCGCCGTGGAGAGGTCGGTGGTGCCCAGCGTGGTCTGCATGTAGGCGCTCACCTCGTCGGAGCTGACGCTGATGCCCTGCTCCGAGACGATGCTGGCCAGGATCTGGTTGCGGGCATAGGACAGCACCATGTCTGAGGAGGGCGCGTCGTAGGAGCCGTCGGCGTTGAGCGAGGCCGAGAGGCTCTGCGTGCCGGTGATGGCCTGCTCGGCGGTGATCTCGTAGGTCTGGCCGTCGTAGACGTAGGTGCCCACGACCAAGGACAGCTCCGACTCGGCGAGCGTGGGGCTCACGGGGTTGAGCGCCGTGCCCGTGCCCGAGAAGACGAAGCGCGACAGCAGCAGCGCCACCAGGACGCCCAGGACCACGCCGATGACGGCGGTGAGGGCGGCCGTGCGGTGGCCGCGGGCCCGGGCGTTGTCCTTCGCCTCGTCCATGGCGGCCTGGAGCATGTCCATCTGTTTTTGCTGCCAGGCAAGCACCTGGGCCTTGGTGTAGACGGGCACGTTGTCGGGCGTGGAGGACCTGCGCGCGGGACGGGCAGCGCCTGCCTGCGCGTAGGAGTTGGCGTTGCCTTGCTGGGGTGTGTTGGGATACTGGGGCATCGTGATGTTCGCTTTCGTGCGAATAGGCCCGGCCTACAGCGCGGCGGGGCGGGGATAGGGCTTGCCGCAGCACATCTTGCCCTCGGGGCAGCCCCCGCGCATGCAGCCGGGGCCTGCGGCGTTGAAGATGAAGGGCGCCGTGGGGCGCACGAGCTCGAGCATCTTCCAGGCGAGCTCGCGGATCTCCCACTGGGCGCGGTTGCAGCAGCGGTTCTCGAAGAAGTGCATGAGCTCGCGGATGTTCATCGTGACGACGATCTTCGTCTCGCAGGCGTTGGGCAGGACGTAGCGCGCGTCCTCGGCGGGAACGCCGGCCTGCACGAGCTGGTCGTAAGCCTGCCAGCAGGCCTCGATGGCCGCGTCGAACGCCTGGGAGGTCTGGGGCGTGGCGTCCACGGACGCGGGGCGCACGACCTGGGGCTCCTCCTTGAACTTGACGTAGCGCTGAGACTGCTGGTTGAAGCTCGCCAGGCGATGGCGTACGAGCTGGTGGGTGAGGGCGCGGCTCACGCCCTCCACGGAGAAGGTGTAGCTGGCGTGCTCGAGCGTGGAGAAGTGCCCGCTTGCCATGATGGTGGTGAGGACCTTGCGGATGCGCTCCTCGGTCAGGGTCTCCATGAGCTCGCGGCCGCCCACGGGGGCATAGCACAGACGGGCGGCCGTGGCGACGGCGCGCTCAGGGTCGGGCGTATGGTAGAGCAGCGTGACTTCCATGGGTTCTCCCTCTCCTTGGGTGCGGCTTGGGCGCTCGGCATGCAGGCGCTTGCCGGGCAAAGCCCAATTGCCGTAAAAAAGCCGGCCCCTCTGTATACACCAGAGAGTGCCGGCTTTGGTGAAGCACTGGTGCCTTTAGGCAAGCGGGAGGCTACTCGGCCTCGACAGCCTCGGCGGCCTCGTCGGCGGCGGGAGCCTCGACGGGGTCGTTGGCGTGGGCGGCAGCGTACTCAGCGGCGCGCTTGGCCTTCTCGGCGGCCTTCTTCTCGCGCTCGATCTTGGCAGCGGCCTGCTCCTCGGCGGCCTTGGCGGCACGGGCGGCCTTCTCGGCGGCCTGCTTCTCGGCCAGAGCGGCGGCGGCGCCACCGAACTTGTTGGCGAAGCGCTGGACGCGACCGGCGTTGTCGACGAACTTCTGCTGGCCGGTGTAGAAGGGGTGGCAAGCGTTGCAAAGCTCGACGGTCAGCTCGGAGACGGTGGCGTGGGTCTTGAAGATGTTGCCGCAGGTGCAGCGGACGGTGCACTCGACGTACTCGGGATGGATGCCCTGCTTCATGATGAGAACTCCTTATGGTAGATGGCGGTCGCTGGTTTCCGACCAGACGGCCCATGAGCTGTGGAATCATACCAGAGCCGAATGTCTCGCGCCACGGCATCCACGAACCGAACATGAGCCGCCCATATGCACCCGCACGGCCCGCCCGAGGCACCCTGCCTCGCCGCGCCGCCCGGCCGCCATGGGATAGACTGGGGCCCGGCGGGGTATACGGCCCGCATTTCTTCCCCCGTATGAGAGGAGCCGCCATGGAGCGCGCAGACATCGCAATCATCGGCACGGGGCCCGCCGGCGTCTCGGCCGCCGTCACGGCAAAGCTGCGCAACAAGAGCGTCCTTCTGCTGGGACGGCCCGAGCTCAGCGCGAAGATGGCCCTGGCCCAGGGCATACGCAACTACACGGGCCTGCCCGACGTGACGGGCGCCGAGCTGGCGGGCCGCCTGTCGGCCCACCTCGCCGCCATGGGCGTGGAAGTCACCCCGGGCCAGGTGGGCGGCGTCTATGCCATGGGCGACTACTTCGCCCTGCAGGTGGGGCAGGACGTCTACGAGGCCAGAAGCGTCATCCTGGCCAGCGGGGTGGTGTCGGGCAAGCCCCTGCCCGGCGAGCAGGAGCTGCTGGGGCGCGGCGTGAGCCACTGCGCCACGTGCGACGGGCACCTCTTCCGCGGCAAGACCGTGGCCGTGGTGGGCTATGGGCCCGAGTCGTGGCAGGAGGCCCTCTACCTGGGCGAAGTCTGCGCGCACGTGCTCTACCTCTTCGGGCGTGCCCACGAGGTGCCCCAGGCCCCGCAGGACCTGCCCATCGAGGTCGTGGACGACCGCCCCGTGCGCATCGAGGGCGACGGGGGCGTCCGCGCGCTCGTGGGCCGCACGGCATCCTACAAGGTGGACGCGGTGTTCGTGCTGCGCGACGCCGTGAGCGCCGACCAGCTCGTCATGGGGCTTGAGACCGACGGGGCGCACGTGGCGTGCGACCTGCAGATGCGCACGAACATCGAGGGCCTCTTCGTGGCCGGCGACATCGCGGGCAAGCCCTACCAGTACATCAAGGCGGCGGGCCAGGGCAACGTTGCGGCACTGTCGGCCGTGGAGTGGCTCGCCCGGCGCTAGGGGCCGCATGTCCCGGCCGGCCCGCGACGCCCCAAGGCCGCACGGCAGCGCGGACCCGGCGCTAAGCCAGCCTGTCGGCGCGGTGCTGGGCCACCGCGCGCGCCGCGGCGTCGTAGCCGCCCTGGCCGGGGAAGGGCAGGGCGCACGGGGCGCCGTCGGGCCCCACGAGCAGCATGGACCCGTCGCCGATGGGCACGCACGAGCGGCGCAGCGAGAAGGTGTCGCACACCCACACGTCGGGGGCGGCGCCGTCCTCCCAGCCCAGGAGCTGGAGACGGCCGGCCCGCTCGACGGGCGTGTGGCCCACGACCTGGTCCACGCCGGCGAGCGCACCGTACACCAGGTCGGAGGCGTCGGCCCACACGGGGCCGGGAAGCTGCCAGCCGCCGCGCGAGGGGCCGGCGCTGTCGAGCACGGCCCACTGGCCGGGGTCGGCAAGCATGGCGTTGAGGCAGGCGGCGATGTCTGCGGGGGTCTTCTCGACCTCCTTCAGGTGCTCGTCGGCCCATGCCTGCGTGATGCCGGCATGGCAGCACAGGAACCTGCCCACCGTCGTGGCCATCTGCACGTGGAGGCGCTCCTCCAGACACTCGCGCAGCTCATGGAAGATGCCTCCCATGGAGCCCGAGCCGATGCGGCCCCGGATGTAGCACAGGTCGTGGTTGCCCAGGAGCACGTCGACCCGCAGGCCCTCGTCGCGGCGCGCCTCGACCCAACCCGCGTAGAAGTCCATGGCCTCCAGCGCCTGCTGCTCGGTGGCGCCCCAGTCGTCGCAGGCGTCACCCAGAAAGACGATCCGGTCCACGCCCAGCTCGGCCTGGTGCACGTAGGTCAGCACATGCGGCAGGATGAACGGCTGCTTGAGGTGCTGGTCTCCCAGGATGAGGGCGGACATGCGCGAACTCCTTCCGGTCGGGACGTGGCGGGCGGGAACGGCCGGGCCGGCCTAGGCGGTCTTCTCGGCCTTCGCCTCGCGCTCGGCGGCCTCGTCGCGGGCGACGAGCTCGCGGGCATGGGCGATGGCGTCGTCGATGTTGGGGCGGAAGTGCTCCTCGCCCACGAGGTCGACGAAGCCCGCGCGGCGCATCGTGGCCATGGGCTGCTCGTTGGCATGGCTGAAGATGAGCTGCACGCCGTTCTCGCTGCAGTAATCATAGAGGTTCTCCAGGGCGTTCATGCCCGAGGAGTCAAGCGAGGGCACGCCGCGCATGCGGATGATGAGGTAGCGGGTGAACTCCTTCACCG
>CAVEWV010000017.1:0-40715 GCA_963619535.1 Acutalibacteraceae bacterium
GGGGGTGCTCCTTCAAAGCGACGGCGTATGGGGACGATGGGGCGCTGGACTGCTGGGTCAGCCTCTCGGTCGAGGACGACGCGGGCCTTCCGCGCCTGGGGGAGACCCTCTTGCTCGGCGGCAGCATGACGAGGTTCGACATGGACGACGAATACGGGCGCTCGCGCTACCTGCAGGGATGCGCCGTCCAGGTCAAGGCTGTCAGGATGGAGCGCCTCGGGTTTGGGGAGGGAATCGTCGCGAAGGTGCGCGCGTACCGCGCTACGATGCTGGAGACGCTGGCCGCGGGAGGCGACCAGGCCGATTCGCTCATCGCGGGCCTCGTGTTCGGAAACCAGGCCGCGGCGGCTCAGGCCGGTATTTCCGATACGTTTTCAAAACTCGGCCTCTCGCATATGATCGCGGTCTCCGGATCGCATCTGGCCCTCGTCGCCGCCATGCTGGGGGTCGCCCTTTCCGCCTTTCGCCTGCGCCCGCGTGCCAGGGCCCCGCTGCTCGTCGCCCTGCTTGCCGTGTACGTGTGCCTGACGGGCTTTCAGATCTCTGCGGTGCGGGCGTTTGCGATGACGGCCATCGCGCTGGCCGGCACCGTGGCGGCGCGCAGGCCGCACGGCCCGGCGTCCCTGTCCGTGGCCGCCCTCGTCATCTTGCTCTGCGCCCCTCAAAGCGCCTTCTCCCTGGGTTTCCAGCTGTCCGTGGCTTCGGTGCTCGGGCTTGTCCTGTTCGGCGGCCTCGCGCAGGGCTGGCTGGCCGCGGCGCTGCCCCGCGGCATGCCAGAAACCCTCGTCTCGACGCTTTCTGTCACCCTGTTGGCGCAGGCGGTCACGTTGCCGCTGACGCTTCCGGTGTTCGGCACGCTGCCCGTGCTCTCGCCGCTCGCCAACGTCGTCCTCGTCCCCGTCATGAGCGCGACCCTGCTGCTCGGCTTGCTGTGGTGCGCCTTATCGTGCGTCTTCCCCCATGTCTCGGCTGCCGTCCTGGCCCTGTGCCGCCTGCTGCGCCTGCTGGCCGGCGCCGTGTGGGCCGCAAGCTCATGGGCGCAGGGGCTGGGCCCGGTCGCGCCGGTCGTCGATGTGGCCGGGCCGGCCCTGTGGGCGGCGGCGCTTGCCGGGTGCGTCCTTGCCTACGCCTTCTGGCCAAAGCCGAGCAGGCGCGCGGCCTGGTGCCTGGGCGGCGCGGCGCTGACCTGCATGCTCCTTGCATGCGCGCTTGCGACGGTCTTTGCGCCCGAGAGGATGGTGGTGCTCGACGTGGGCCAGGGCGACGCCATCTTGTTGCAGGGCTCGGGCGCCTCGGTGCTCGTCGACACGGGTCCCGACGACGCGGTGGTGTGGGCGCTGGCCCGGCAGGGCGTCCACAGCCTCGACGCGGTGGTCCTGACCCACACGGACCTCGACCATGTCGGCGGCCTGGCGTACCTTCCGGGCCACGTGAGCGTCGGCAGGATCATATACGCGGCGGGGGTGGGGGAGGCATTGTCCCGCGAAGACCCGAACTCGCTGCTGGCCACGATGGGGGAGTCCCTGCGCTGCGAGGCGTCCGAGGTCCTCGCCGGCGACGTCGTGACGGTGGGCTCCATGACCCTGCGCATCCTGTGGCCGGCCTGCGCGGTGCGGGGCGACGAGAACGCCGACTCCATCGTCATGCACGCCTTCTGGGGCGATGAGGCCTCCCCGCGCCTGAGCGCACTTCTCACCGGCGACGCCGAGCTGGACGTCCTGGAGCCGCTTGCCCGTCAGGGGATGCTCCCCAGGGTCGACGTCCTCAAGGTGGGGCACCATGGATCGGCCGTCTCGACGTCGGCGGAGCTGGTCGAGGCCCTCGGCTGTTCCGTCGCCGTCGCAAGCGCGGGGGAGCACAACCGCTACGGCCACCCGCGCCAGGAATGCGTCGATGCCGTGGGGCAGGCCGGCGCGCGGTTCCTCTGCACGATCGACACGGGCGATGTGGCAATTTCGGGGCAAGACGGGGCGCTGGGGGTGAGTTCGGCCCGCGAGATGCCCCTGGCGGCTTAGCATGTGCGGTGCAAATCGAAAGCTGGACGGGAGGGGCAGGCCATGGCACAGCAACCCGGTCTTCTCGCGGCCTATGTCGCGGTGGGAACCGACGCGCTCAAGGTGGAGCGCATCTTCGAGCGCATGGACAAGCGCCTGGTCGAGGCGGGCGGCGACCTCGACTTCGACCGCGAGGTGTTCGCTGCCGACAAGCTCGACGACCCCGCGCTTCTTCGCTCCTCCTTAGACATCGTGCCCTTTGCCAGCGAGATGCGTCTTGTGGTGGTGCGCGACGTGGACAAGGCGCTCAAGCCCGTGAGCGAGGCCATCATCTCGTATTTGGAGCACCCCAACCCCACGACCGTGCTGCTCATGAGCGCCACCAAGCTCGCCAAGACCACGCGGCTCTACAAGGCGCTTGCCAAGCTCGGGCCCTCCGCCATCATGGACTGCGCCCCCAAGAAGGCCAAAGAGCTGCCCTCCCAGGTGATGGAGATGGCCCGGGGCTACGGCATGGGGATGGACCCGGACGCCGCCCAGGCCGTGGTGAGCCTGCTGGGCGAGTCCACCATGCTCATCGACTCCGAGCTGCGCAAGCTCGCGGGCATGGCCGCGGGCAGGACCGTCTCCCGCCAGTTCGTCGAGGCCAACGTGAGCCGCGTCGCTCCCTTCAAACCCTGGGACTTCACCGACCGCGTGGCCAGGCGCGACGGTCAAGGCGCCATGCTGGTGTTTGACCAGATGCCCGCGAAGGACACCTACGCGCTCTTCCTCCAGACGCTCTCCACGCTGCGCGAGCTTCTGTGCGCCAAAGTGCTCGACGAGTCCAGGCGCACCTCCGAGCTTGCCGAGCGCGTGGGGGAGCTGCGCGGCCGTCCCGTCCAGGCCTGGCAGGTCAAGGAGCTCGTCCCCAACTCCCGTCGCTACAGCCTGCAGGAGCTTCGCGGCGCGATCAGATCTGCCGTGGAGTGCGACGCCGCGCTCAAGTCGCACCCCGACAAGGACCTCGTCTTCACGCGCTGGGTTCTCTCGTTCTGCTCGTCTGCCCGCTAGTTGTGCGGAAGTTCTGCATGTCTTGCGGTATGTGTGGACTTTTGTGCGGATATGCAAATCTCATGTTATTATTCGCAAGTTGCCAAAAGGCAGCACCCATCAATCACGCACGACTACTCCGGTGCCACGGTGCCCAGCAAAGCCAGTTGGGTCGCATTCGGGGGACGACATCGTGCGGAAGTTCAACCATGGAGGTTTGAAATGGCTCAGATCACTATCAACACCCTTCTGAAGGCTGGCGTTCACTTCGGTCACCAGACCCGTCGTTGGTGCCCCAAGATGAAGCCCTACATCTTCGGCGAGCGCAACGGCATCTACATCCTCGACCTGAAGCGCACCATCATCGAGGCCGACAAGGCTTACAGCTTCCTGGCCGAGACCGCTGCCAAGGGCGGCGAGATCCTGTTCGTCGGCACCAAGAAGCAGGCTCAGGAGGCCATCATCACCGAGGCCAAGCGTGCCGGTCAGCCCTACGTGTCCAACCGTTGGCTCGGCGGCATGCTCACCAACTTCGTGACCATGCGTTCCCGCGTCGCCCGCATGCAGGAGCTCGAGGCCATGGTCGAGGACGGCCGCATGGCCGCCCTGCCCAAGAAGGAGCAGGCTGTCCTGGGCAAGGAGCTCACCAAGCTGCAGGCCAACCTCGACGGCATCCGCGACATGACCACCCTTCCCAAGGCCATGTTCGTCGTTGACACCCGTCGCGAGGAGATCGCCATCCGCGAGGCCAACCGCCTGCACATCCCCGTCATCGCCCTGATCGACACCAACTCCGATCCCGACGTGGTCGACTTCGGCATCCCCGCCAACGACGACGCCATCCGCTCCATCTCCATCATGACCTCCATCATGGCCGACGCCATCCTGGCCGGCAAGGGCACCACGGAGATCACCGCCGAGGAGATGGCCGCCGCCCCCGCCGAGCAGGCCGCTGAGCCCGTCGCCGAGGAGAAGAAGGCCATGACCCTCGACGAGGTTCTGGCCCAGGCCTAAGTTCCATCCCTCTTTGTTCACGAACGCAATCCTGAAAGGAAGACCATGGCTGAGATTACCGCAGCTCTCGTCAAGCAGCTCCGTGAGATGACCGACTCCCCCATGATGGAGTGCAAGAAGGCACTCGTCGAGGCCGAGGGCGATATGGACAAGGCCGTTGACGTGCTGCGTACCCGCGGTATCGCCAAGTCCCTGAAGAAGGCCGGCCGCACCACCAACGAGGGTGCCGTCATGGCTTACGTCTCCGAGGACGGCAAGGTCGCCGCTCTGGCCGAGGTCAAGTGCGAGACCGACTTCGTGTCCGGCACCCCCAAGTTCAAGGACATGGTCGCCAAGGTCGCCCAGGCTGCTGCCGGCTGCGAGGCCGCCGATGTCGAGGCCCTGAAGGCCGCCGAGGTCGACGGTGAGACCGTCGAGGCCATCATCGCCAACGGCATCGCCACCATGGGCGAGAACATGACGCTCAACCGCTTCGCCCGTCGCGTGTCCAACGGCGCCATCGCCTCCTACATCCACATGGGTGGCAAGATCGGCGTCTTGGTCGAGTTCGAGCTCGGCAACGACGCCACCGCCCAGGCCGAGGACTTCAAGACCCTCGCCCATGACGTGGCCATGCAGGTTGCCGCCACGAAGCCCCTGTGCTGCGTGCGCGAGGACATGTCCGCCGACGTCGTGGCCCACGAGCTGGAGATCTATCGTCAGCAGGCCGCCGAGTCCGGCAAGCCCGAGGCCATCCAGGAGAAGATGGCCCAGGGTCGTGTTGAGAAGTTCTACAAGGAGAACACGCTTGTGGACCAGGAGTTCGTCAAGGACCCCAACACCACGATCAGCGGCTATGTGGCTTCTGTGGCCAAGAAGCTCGGCGACACCATTGCCGTCAAGGGCTTCGACATCTTCGTGCTTGGCGAGTAGTTAAGCTAACATAGCTAAGCTTTAGGCGTCGGCATGGTCTTATGCCGGCGCCTTTTTGCTAATATGGCATCCATCTGAAAGGCTCCACGCTTCCAGGGAGGCAAAATGTCTGACATCAAGTACAAACGCGTCCTGCTCAAGCTCTCCGGCGAGTTCTTGATGGGCGATATGGGCTATGGCATCGACCCCGAGGTCGCCGAGCGAATCGCCCGCGAGGTCTCCGAGATCGTGAGCAAGGGCGTCCAGGTCGCCATCACCGTGGGCGGCGGCAACATCTTCCGCGGCCTTGCGGGATCTGCAAAGGGCATGGACCGCGCCCAGGCCGACTATATCGGCATGCTTGCCACGGTGATGAACGCACTCGCCCTGCAGGACGCCTTCGAGCGTCAGGGCCAGATGTGCCGCGTCATGAGCGCCATCGAGATGCACGAGGTGTGCGAGACCTATATCCGCCGCCGTGCCATTCGCCATCTCGAGAAGGGCCGTGTGGTCATTTTCGCAGCCGGCACCGGCAACCCCTACTTCACCACCGACACCACGGCTGCGCTGCGTGCCTGTGAGATCGACGCCGAGTGCCTCATGAAGGCCACCAAGGTCGACGGCATCTACGACAAGGACCCCAAGAAGTTCGCCGACGCCCAGCGCTTCGACAAGATCACCTACCTTGACGTCATCGCCCGCGAGCTCAACGTCATGGATTCCACGGCGATCACGCTGTGCAACGACAACAGCATGCCCATCCTTGTCTTCAATCTTGCCAAGGAGGGCAACATCGAGGCTGCCCTGTGCGGGGAGGCCGTCGGCACCGTCGTGTATAGGGAGGATTAAGCAATGTCTGACGCCATTAGCAACGAGGCATCCGTCAAGATGGGCAAGGCCGTCGACGCCATGCTCGAGGAGTTCACCAAGGTGCGCACGGGCCGTGCCAACCCGGCCATCCTGAACGACCTCACCATCGATTACTACGGCACCCCCACGCCGGTCACCCAGATTGCCGCCGTCAAGGCTGCGGACGGCCATTCCCTGGTCATCACCCCTTGGGACAAGTCGAGCCTGCGCGCTATCGAGAAGGCCATCATGACCTCCGACATCGGCATCACGCCCGCCAACGACGGCAACGTCATCCGACTGCCCTTCCCCGCCCCTTCCGAGGAAGGCCGCAAGGAGTCGGTCAAGAAGTGCCGCGAGATCGCCGAGCATGCGCGCATCTCCGTGCGCAACGTTCGCCGCGACGCCAACGGCCGTTACGACAAGCTCTCCAAGGACGGCGAGATGAGCGAGGACGACGTCCGTCGTGCCGAGACCGCCATCCAGAAGATCACCGACGAGCACATCGCGAAGATCGACAAGCTGCTCAAGGATAAAGAGAACGAGGTCATGGAGGTCTAAGTGATCCCAGATTTTTCGTCCTTCACGAAGTATTTCGCCGACGCCCCCGTATCGAGCCGCTTCACCCAGCTCGATACGGGGCGTTTGCCCCGTCATGTCGCCATCATCATGGACGGCAACGGCCGTTGGGCGCAGCAGCGCGGGCTTTCTCGCGGACACGGCCATGTCGCCGGCATCGATGCGCTGAGGCAGGCCATCACCGCAGGTGTGCGCCTCGGGCTTGAGGCGCTGACGGTCTATGCCTTCTCCACGGAGAACTGGTCGCGTCCGCAGGACGAGGTCGACCTGCTCATGGCGCTCTTTGCGCAGACGCTCATCGACGAGCTTCCCCTGCTGCACCGCGAGGACGTGCGCCTTCAGTACCTGGGTGACATGGAGGCCCTGCCCCAGGAGACGCGGCAGACCTTTGAGCGTGGCCTGGCCGAGACGGCCGACCACAAGGGCATGGTCTTGGCCGTGGCCGTCAACTACGGCGGCCGCCAGGAGATCCTCCATGCGTGCAAGAGCCTGTGCGCCCAGGTCGCCCAGGGGCAGATCGGCCTGGACGACGTCACCGAGGAGGCTTTCGCCTCACAGCTTTGGACGTCGCCCTTGCCCGACCCCGAGCTTCTCATCCGTACCTCGGGGGAGAAGCGCGTGTCGAACTACCTGCTGTGGCAGTGCGCCTACAGCGAGTTCGTGTTTCTCGACGTGCTGTGGCCCGACTTCACGCGCTGGGACCTCGTGGACGCCATAGTCGAGTACCAGGGCCGCCATCGAAGGTTCGGGGGTGTCGTCGATGTCGACGAGGAACAATAACCCTAAGATCTCGCCCGTCGAGCATGTTCGGCGGGCGCTTTTGGGCTTTCGCGACGACATGGTCGCCACGTTCTCGCCAAGGGCGCCGCATTCCGACGAGGAGCACATAGCCGAGAGCAAGCGCACCCAGCCTGCCTCACCTGCCGTCAGCGTGCCGCCGCTCGTCAACCGCAACCTTCTCGTCCGTGCCACGAGCGGCGCGCTGTATGTGGCCATAAACGTCGTAGGAATCGTCCTGGGCGGCTTTTGGTGCGCCTTGGTCATGGCTGCCACGGCGGGCATCTGCTCCTGGGAGTTCTTCCGTCTCATGCGCTCAGACACGAAGCTCCCCAACCAGATAGTGGGCGTCATCTTTGCCGCCCTCATGCCGCTCGTCGCCCTGGTCGACCCCTTCATGCTCGAGGCGGCGGTCTTCCTCCTCGTGCTCGTCCTGGGCTTTTGGTACGTCATCGACCAGCAGGCGCGTATCACCGACGTGGCCGTCACGGCGTTCGGCTCGCTGTACACCGGCTTCACCCTCTCCGCGCTCGTTGCCATCCGCTGCGCTGAGACCATGACCAACGAGGCCGCGATCATCCTGTGCATCGGCGTGATGGCCTCGGTGTGGATCAACGACGCCTTCGCCTACCTCGTCGGCAGCGCCTTCGGCAAGCACAAGATGGTTCCCGCCATCTCTCCCAAGAAGAGCTGGGAGGGCTTTGCCGGTGGCATATTCGGCTCCGTCGCCACCTGGTGCGTCCTGCTGTTCTTCCCTGAGACGGGCGTCACGCCCCTCGTCGCGGTTCTCTGCGGTCTTGTGTGCGGCGTCGTCGGCGTCATCGGCGACTTGGTCGAGTCGCGCATCAAGCGCGGCGCCGGCGTCAAGGACTCCGGAAACCTCATCCCCGGTCACGGCGGCCTTCTCGACCGGTCCGACTCGATGCTCTTCGTGGCCATCGCCGCCTTCTTCATCCTCTATGTCATGGGGGTCATCTCGTGAGCCTGCCTGTCAAGCCGCAAAGCCGCGGCGTCGTCCCGGCGCCAGGCCAGCTTTTTGAGCGTCCCTGCCCCTTGAGGCTCGTGCTTCTCGGGGCCACGGGCTCCATCGGCCGGCAGACCGTCGATGTCGTTCGCCGCAACCCCGGCAAGGTCGAGCTCGTCGGCGTGGCCGCCAATTCTAGCGTCGACGAGCTTGTGGCATTGGCCCATGAGTTCCCCACCATCAGCCGCATCGCCCTGGGTCGCAAGGAGCTGGAGTCCTCCTTTTCCGGCGACCGTCTGCCCAAGGGCTGCTCTGCTGCCTTCGGGCGTGAGGCGGTCGACGAGCTTGCCGCCATGCCCGAGGCCGACTGCGTCTTGAACGCCCTCGTCGGCTTCTCGGGCATGCGGGCCAGCTACAACGCGCTTACGGCAGGACACGAGCTCGCCCTGGCCAACAAGGAGTCTCTCGTCGTGGCCGGCGACCTCATCATGCCGCTCGCCCGTCCCGGAAAGCTCCTGCCGGTGGATTCGGAGCATTCGGCCATCTTCCAGTGCTTCCTGGGGGAGGACCCCTGGAGCGCCACGCGCATCTGGCTCACGGCCTCCGGCGGTCCCTTCTTCGGCATGTCCCGTCATGAGCTGGAACACGTCGACGCCGCCCGGGCCCTCAAGCACCCCAACTGGTCGATGGGCGCGAAGGTGACGACCGACTCCTCGACCCTCATGAACAAGGGTCTCGAGGCCATCGAGGCGCACCATCTCTTCGACGCGCCGTTCTCCATGATCCATCCGGTCGTGCAGCGGCAAAGCGCCGTCCACTCCATGGTGCAATACAGCGACGGCTCGGTCATCTCCCATATCGGCGCCGCAGACATGCGCGTTCCCATCCAGTACGCGCTCAGCTTCCCCCATCGATGGGCGGAGCCGTGCGAGTCCTTGGATTTTGCCGCCCTTGGCCATATCGACTTCGCCGAACCTGATTATGAGACGTTCGGCTGCCTTCGCCTGGCGCTCGACGCCGGGCAGGCCGGCGGCATCCTGCCGTGCGTCCTCAACGCATCCGACGAGGTCGCCGTGGAGCTGTTCCTGCGGGGCGCCATTCCCTATCTGGGCATCGAGCGCGTCGTCGAGGAGACGCTCGGCGCGTTTTGTCCCCAGGCCGTCGAGTCGCTCGAGCAGCTCGAGCAGGTCGATGCGCAGGCCCGCGCAAAGGCGCGCGAGATTGCGCGCAGGCTCTACATCCTTTAGAACACAAGGTGGTCTAGCAGGTTGGATTTCATCGTCTATGCCATAGCGTTCGTCCTCATCCTGTGCGTCATCGTCGTGGTGCACGAGGGTGGCCATGCCCTCGTGGCGAGGCTCGTGGGCATGCGCGTCACCGAGTTTTTCGTCGGCATGCCGTGGGGCCCGGCCCTTACCTTCACAAGCGACCGCACGGGCATCTGCTACGGGGCCACGCTTGCCCTGCTGGGCGGGTACACCCGCGTCGCTGGAATGTCCTATGTCCCCGACGAGCGCATGGCCTTCACCCTCGCCCTCGTCAACGCCCGCGGCATCCTGGCGCCTGAGGAGCTTGCGCTGGTGCTCGCCTGCGACGTGTCACAGGCGAGCATGCTGCTTGAGTCCTTGGCCGACCTGGGCAGCGTCGAGCGCGTCTATGAGACGGACGGACGTCGCCGCCCGGGCGAGACGCCCTGCGACTACGCCACGCCCGACCGCGACGCGTCCGGCCTCACGATACGCGACAAGGGCAACGCCCTGCGCGGATGCGTGCCCGCCCATCCCGCGTCCTACCCCTTCGACCCGGGGGTCACGGCCGAGGAGTTTCTCGACAGCGAGATCTCGCGTACCTACAAGGGCGCGTCCTTCTTGTGCCGTGCGCTCGTGCTCGTCGCGGGCGTGGTCTTCAACCTGCTGTTTGCCTTCGTCGTGCTCACCGGCTGCTACCTTGCCACCCCTTTGCAGGGCTCGTATATCGGCGTCTCCGAGGTGACCCGGGGCGGCGCGGCCCAGGCGGCCGGCGTCGTGGCCGGGGATGCGATCAGCGCGGTCGGGGACACGCCCCTGGGCGAGTTTTCCAGCATCGAGGAGTTCAACGAGGCGGTCGCGGCGTGCTCGACTGCCACCTTCGTGCATGTGGCGGACGACGAGGGGACGCAGATCGTCGTCGAGAAGGCCGACGGGGTGCTTGGCGTGAGGTTGGCCTATGTCGAGAGCGCGGCCCAGTACATGACGCTTCCCCAGGCGGCGGGCGCCTCGCTGACCTACATCGGGTCGGTCGCGGCCTCGGTGCTGTCGCTTTTGGTTCCCTCTCAGGCGGCCCAGACGCTGAGCCAGTCGACCGGGGTCGTCGGAATCGCGACCATGACGGCCACCGCCGTCTCCTCGGGCGCCGTCAACGTGCTCGTTTTGCTCGCGGTGCTTTCGGTGTCGCTTGCCTGGATGAACCTGCTGCCCATCGCGCCGCTCGACGGTGGAAAGCTCGTCATCGAGGTGGTGGGGCGTATCATCGGCCGCGAGGTGCCCGCGTGGCTGCAGGGCCTGCTGAGCTTTCTGGGCATCGCCGCGGTGCTCGTGCTCTTTTGTTTCATGGTCGTTCAAGATGTGAGCCGCCTGTTCTAGGCGGGGGAGGAGGGCGAGGATGGGCGATATCCCACAGGCCGATCTGGGCCTGCGCGGCGACGCGGGCGTATGTTCCTGCGAGTCTGACGGCGCGAAGGTCGCGGCGAGGGCGCGCACGCATCAGGTGAGCGTGGGCGGGGTGCCCATCGGGGCAGGCGCGCCCATCGCGGTGCAGTCGATGCTGTGCGCCCCCACCGCCGACCCGGATGCCGCGCTTGCGCAGGCACGCGCGCTGGCCGATGCGGGCTGCGAGATCGTGCGCGCCGCGATTCCCAACTCAAGCGCCCTGGAGGGCTTCGGCAGGCTCTGCTCGGAAAGCCCCATCCCGGTGATCGCCGACATCCATTTCGACCATCGCCTGGCCATCCGGGCCTGTGAGCTGGGGGCGTCGGCCTTGAGGATCAACCCGGGCAACATCGGCTCCTGGGACCGGGTCGACGCCGTCATCGACGCCGCGCGTGCCCGGCGGATCCCCATCCGCATCGGCGTCAACGCCGGTTCCATCGACCGCGAGCTCGACGCGCGCCCCGACCTCACCCTGGTCGAGAAGATGACGATGAGCGCCGTGGGCTTCGTGCGCCACTTCGAGAGGCGCGGCTTTGAGGACGTGGTCTTGTCCGCGAAGGCCCATGACGTGGGCGTCACGGTGGAGGCCTACCGCCGCCTTTCCGCCGAGCTTCCCCATGTGCCGCTCCACCTGGGGATCACCGAGGCCGGGACCGCCTTCCAAGGAACCATCAAGAGCTCCGTGGGGCTGGGCATCCTGCTTTCCGAGGGCATCGGCGACACCTTCCGCGTCTCGCTCACGGCCGACCCATGCGAGGAGATGCCCGTGGCCTGGGGAATCCTGCAGGCGCTGGGCCTGCGCCGCCGCGGCCCCGAGCTCGTCAGCTGCCCGACGTGCGCGCGCTGCCAGGTCGACATGATCCCCATCGCCAACGAGGTCGACCGGCGCCTGCGCACGATGCGCCTGCCGATCAGCGTGGCCGTCATGGGCTGCGAGGTCAACGGCCCGGGCGAGGCCCGCGGGGCCGACATCGGCGTGGCATGCTCGCGCTCGGGCGGGGCCGTCTTCAGCCACGGCGAGGTGGTGCGGCGCGTCGGGGCCGACCAGATCGTCGAGGCCCTCTTTACAGAGATAGCGTCGCGCTTTGGGGGACAGGGCCCCTTGGAGTCCCCGGACTGCTAGAATGTCGTGCGCTTGTACTCACTTCGATTGGAGTTTTGCCTTATGACCTGCTCGTATACGCGGATGTCGAACCTGTACGCCCCCACGTTGCGCGAAGACCCCCAGGACGCCGACATCGCCAGCCACCGCCTGCTGCTTCGCGCCGGCTGCATCCGCAAGACCGCATCGGGCCTCTATTCCTACCTGCCCCTCGCATGGCGCTCCCTGCTCAAGATCGAGCAGATCGTCCGTGAGGAGATGGATGCCATCGGCGCCCAGGAGCTCATGCTCCCCATTCTCACGCCCGCCGAGTTCTGGCACCAGTCGGGCCGTTGGAACGACTACGGCCCCGAGCTCATGCGCATCTCCGACCGCCACGACCGCGAGTTCTGCCTGGGCCCCACGCACGAGGAGACCTTCACCGACCTCGTGCGCAACGAGCTGCGCTCCTACAAGCAGCTCCCCGTCACCCTCTATCAGATCCAGGACAAGTTCCGTGACGAGGCCCGTCCGCGCTTCGGCCTGCTGCGCGGCCGCGAGTTCATCATGAAGGACGCCTACTCCTTCCATGCCGACCACGAGAGCCTGCAGAAGACCTACGAGGACATGAACTCCGCCTACGCCCGCGTGTGCGAGCGCTGCGGCATCGAGTATGCGGCCGTCGAGGCCGACTCGGGCCAGATCGGCGGCAAGGTGACCACGGAGTTCATGGCCATCGCCGAGGCCGGCGAGGCCGAGCTGGTGTACTGCGCATGCGGTTATGCCGCCGACGTCGAGGCCGCCGAGGCCCAGCCCTGCCTCACCCTGTGCGACGCGCCTTCCTGCGAGAAGGTCTACACGCCCGGCTGCGGCACGATCGACGACGTCGCTGCCTTCCTGAAGGTCCCCACCAACGAGACGGTCAAGGCCTTCGCCATCGCCGACGGCCAGGGCGCCTTCTGGGTCCTCTTCGTTCCGGGCGACCATGAGGTCAACGAGTGCGCCCTGGAGCACCGCTTTGGCGAGTGGCGCATGATGAGCGAGGAGGAGCTCGAGCAGGCCGGCCTGGTCAAGGGCTTCATCGGTCCCAAGGGCATCTCCTCCAAGGTGGGCGTGCTGGCCGACGAGTCGCTGCGCGCCCAGCGCAAGTGGATCTGCGGCGCCAACGAGAAGGACTACCACTTCATGGCCGCCGAGTGCGGCGTGGACTTCCCCGAGCCCGAGTACGCCTTCATCGCGGCCGCCCAGGCCGGCGACGCCTGCCCGTGCTGCGGCAAGGCCCTTTCCAGCGCGCGCGGCATCGAGATGGGCCAGACCTTCCAGCTCGGCACCAAGTACTCCGACGCCATGGGCGCCACCTACGCCGACGAGAACGGCCAGGAGCAGCCGTTCCTGATGGGCTGCTACGGCATCGGCGTCTCCCGCACGCTTGCCGCCATCGTCGAGCAGCACAACGACGAGAACGGCATCATCTGGCCCGTCTCCGTCGCGCCTTACGAGGTCGCCGTCATCCCGCTTTCCTGCGGCGACGACGTCCTGCAGCCCCTGGCCGAGAAGGTCGCCGCCGAGCTTGCCGCCCTGGGCGTGCAGGTCGTGCTCGACGACCGCGACGAGCGCCCCGGCGTGAAGTTCGCCGACAACGACCTCATGGGCTTCCCGTTCCAGGTCGTCATCGGCAAGAAGAGCGCGGCCGCCGGCAACGTCGAGCTCAAGTGCCGTGCCACCGGCGAGCGCAGCGTCGTGGCTGCAAGCGATATCGCCGCCCAGCTCGCTGAGGCGGTAAAGGCCCAGCGTCTCTAAGCCCGCCGGCCTCATGAAACGCAGAAGCGCCCGCCTGGCGAGTGTCAGGCGGGCGCTTCTTGTTCGCAAGCCAAATGACGGCATGGCCTTAGCTCAAGGTCACGCCTCCCAGCCAACCCCAGCGGGGTGTCACGGTGCCCCCGTAGTAGCTCACCCAGCTGTCGATGTCGATGCTGCGGATGTAGCCGATGTTGTCCATGACCGTGCCGCCGCCCACGTAGATGCCCACATGTCCATAGATCTGCCCGGCCGAGGAGTGGGGGTGCGAGGAGACGGCGACGATCATGCCGGCTTGCAGGGAGCTCCTGTCGGAGTACGAGCACCACGACGCGTACATGTCGCATGCGTCGCCGCCAAAGTATCCGACGCCGGCGTTCGTGAAGACGTTGGTGACCCAAGCCGCGCAGTAGCCGGCCCCGGGCGAGGGGGTCGCGTAACAGGAGTTGACCACCGCGCTTGCCGATCCGCTGCCGCCGGAGGCCGACGACCCCGAGTTCGCCGCAGCCGCCTGCTCGGCCGCCGCCTGGGCCGCCGCCGCAGCCTCAGCCTGGGCGATGAGCTCGGCGTTGTACTGCTCGGTCAGCTGCCGAACCTGCTCGTCGAGGCTCGAGAGAAGCGCATAGGCCTCGTTTTGCTGGCTGATCATCTCGGAGAGCTTGCCCTGCTGAGACGCGCGGAGGCTTTCGAGGTCGGCCAGCTGGCTTTCGAGCAGGGCGTGCTGCTCCTCGAGCTGGGCCTTGAGCTGCTTGGCCTCCTCGATGAGCTGCGCCTCGGCGTCGCTGACCTTGCCGAGGTAGTAAATGTTTCTGAAGAGCTCCTCGAAGTCTGAGGAGTTGAGGAACACGTCGAGCTCTGAAGCGTTGCCGTGCTTGTAGCTGTTGACGACGTAGGTCGCAAGCTCGTCTCTCAGCTGGGCAAGCGCGGCCTCCTGCTCCTCGATCTCGGCTTTGGTCTGCGCTATCTCGGCATTCTTCGCCTCGATGGAGCCGAGCGTCTCGTCGAGCTCTTGGCTCATGACCTCGTATTCAAAGGCAAGCTCGTCGATCTGCGTCTGCACCGCCTCATACTGCGCCTGGGCCTGTGCCAGCGCCTCGGCCGTGGCCTCCTCGCCATGGGCTATGTGAGGCAGGCGCCTCAACGACGCGCTTGCGGCGAGACTGGCTGCAACAAGCCCGAGCTGGCGGCGTGTGAGCAAGCAGGTCAATGGCGGGCCTTTCTTTGGGGAACAGGCAACAATCAAAACGATAACTATATCGCGCGCCGCCCGCGGTCTGTTGTTCGCCGCTGGTATCACGTAAACGCCCATAGCCGCGTGTCAGGCCGATGAGGCGCACGCCTTTCGCCCTTGATGTGCCCGGCCATGAGCCCGCGGCGCAATTGCCCAGTCTTTTTATGTGCCGGGACGCATCGCATGAAGCTTGTGGTATGGTTCTGCCCACTGGGCCTATGGCGCAACGGTTAGCGCGGGGGACTCATAATCCCTATGTTGCGGGTTCGAATCCTGCTGGGCCCACCAGTGTGACATGCAAGGACCTGCCTGGGGCGACCGGGGCAGGTCCTTTTCTTTTGCCTGGCATGTTCCGCACTTCTTCTAGAGCCGAACTTGCGCGAACGGCATCGGGCGTCTCCTGAGCTATAGTTAAAGAATCTGTTTCCACGGCTGCTCACGTCTCCCGTGACGAAGATTGGATCTTGGCCCATGATTGTTCAGGTCGACAAGCTCACGAAGTCCTTCGGCGGTCGCACGCTGTTCAGCGACGCCTCGTTTCAGATCAACGCCCGCGAACGGTATGCCCTCGTCGGCCCCAACGGCGCCGGCAAGACCACGATGCTCAAGATGATCATGGGCGTCGAGTCGCCGGACAGCGGCAACGTCTTCTTTGCCAAGGGCACCTCGGTGGGATATCTGGAGCAGGAGGCCATCGAGATCTCGGGCCGCTCCGTGCTTGAGGAGGTCCTCTCGAGCGCCACTGAGATTCGCGCCCTTGAGAAGCGCATCGCCGAGCTTGAGCACCTGCTTTCCGACCCGGCCCACGAGCAGGACCACGAGCAGCTGCTCGAGGAGTACGGACACGCCCGAAACCGCTTCGAGGCCGCCGACGGGTACGAGATCGAGCCTCGCGCCAAGTCCATCCTCACCGGCCTGGGCTTCCCCATCTCGGACCTGTCGCGCGACGTCGCCGAGTTCTCCGGTGGCTGGCAGATGCGCATCCAGCTCTCCAAGCTGCTCCTGCGCCATCCTGACGTGCTGCTTCTCGACGAGCCCACGAACCACCTCGACCTGGCAAGCGTGCGCTGGCTCGAGAGCTTCCTGTCCAGCTACGACGGGGCCATCCTCATCGTGAGCCACGACCGCGCGTTCTTGGACGGCATGGTCAACCACGTCGCCTCCATCGAGCACGGCAAGCTCACGGTGTATGCCGGCAACTACTCCGCCTACATCGAGCAGCGCCAGGCGGCCCTGGAGCAGCTCAAGGCCCAGAAGGCCGAGCAGGACCGCGAGATAGCCCACCTCGAGGAGTTCATCGAGAAGTTTCGCTACAAGGCCACCAAGGCGCGTCAGGCCCAGGACCGCATCAAGAAGCTCGAGAAGCTCATGGCGGAGCGCATCGTCCTGCCCGAGCAGCAGAAGCGCGTGCATTTCCACTTCCCGCAGCCTCCCCGCACCTCCGACATGGTGATGGAGCTTTCGCATGTCGCCAAGAGCTACGGCGACAAGCACGTGTATTCCGACGTGTCCCTCAAGCTGTACCGAGGGCAGCGCATCGCGCTCGTGGGCCCCAACGGCGCCGGCAAGTCCACGCTCATGAAGATGATCGCGGGCGACCAGAAGCCCGATGCGGGCACCCGTAAGCTCGGCGACCATGTGAGCGTCGCCTACTACGCCCAGCACCAGCTTGAGGAGCTCGACGCCAAGAACACCGTCATGCAGGAGATGGACCGCTCGGCGTCGGGGTGGACCTCCTCTGAGGAGCGTCAGCTCCTGGGCGCCTTCCTCTTCAAGGGCGACGACATCGAGAAGAAGGTCTCGGTGCTCTCGGGTGGCGAGAAGGCGCGTCTGGCGCTGGCGAAGATGCTCGTCGCGCCCACGCCCCTGCTGTGCCTGGACGAGCCCACGAACCACCTCGACATCGACTCGGTGGACATCCTGGAAGAGGCGCTGTCCCAGTTCGACGGCACCATCGTCCTCATCTCGCACGACCGCCACCTCATCCGCGCCGTCGCAAACCGCATCGTCGAGGTCAAGGACGGGCAGATCACCGTCTATGACGGCGATTACGACTACTATCTCTGGAAGTCAGAGCAGATGGTCGGGTCGTCCATCGAGACCGACGCGAAGTCGGCCAGTGCGCAGAAGCGCCCGTCCGCCACGCAGCAGGCCGGCGCGTCGGGCATCAAGCCGGCCACAAGCGCGCCCGCAAACGGCGGCAATTATCGCTCGCGTGACCAGCGCAAGGCGGAGGCTGCGGCAAAGGCCGAGGTCGCGCGCAGGTTTGCCGACGAGAAGCGGCGTCTGTCCAAGGTGGAGAAGGAGATGACGGCCGCGCAGAAGCGCCACGCCGAGCTCGTCGAGATGATGGCGTCCAACGACCTCTACGACGACACCGCCGCCTTCAACAAGGCGATGGACGAGTACTCCAAGCTCAAACCCCGCCTGGCGCAGCTGGAGGAGGAGTGGCTGGAGCTTTCCACCCTGATCGAGGAGGAGACCGCCGCGGCGCTCCAGCAGCTGCAGGGGAACTAGCATGAAGCGATTCCTCAGCCTGCTCGTCTATGCTTTGAGCTGCGCGTGCATGGCGGCGTCCATCTTCATGCTCTTGCTCACCGCCTCGCTGCTCTCGACGGCGGTGGCGCTGACGCTGCACGTCTCGCCCGTGGCGCTTGCCATCTCCCAGCTGCTGCCCGCCCCCTTGAGCTTCTGGGGCGTCCTGGCCTCCCCGTTCGGCGGGGTGTTTCGCACCGACTTCGTCGTCGTGGGCTTTGTGTTCTTCATTGCCGCCAAGCTCCTGCACCTTTTGAGGAAGGCTCTCTAATGGGCAACATGACGCCTGAATATCTTGTAATCGTCGCGATCGAGCTCGTCTGCATCGTGTTCTCGATCATGGTCCACGAGATCTCCCACGGCTATGCCGCCTACAAGCTGGGCGACCCCACGGCCAAGCGGGCCGGGCGGCTGTCCCTCAACCCCGCCAGCCACCTCGACCCGTTCGGGTCGGTGATCCTGCCCCTGCTCATGTCGCTCATCGGCGGGCCGATTTTCGCATACGCGAAGCCGGTTCCCTACAACCCCGTCTACTTCAAGAACCGCAAGGTCGGAGAGCTCGTGGTCGCCTTCGCGGGACCTGCGAGCAACCTGCTGCAGGCGCTCATAGGCGCGGCGATCTGCCTGCTGGCCCGTACGCTCTATGTGGGCTCGGATGCCGAGAGCGCCGAGGCGATCATCTGGCTCTACCGTATCGGCTACTACTACTGCACCATCAACCTGGTGCTTCTCTTCTTCAACATCATCCCCCTGCCTCCTTTGGACGGCGCCAGCATCGTCACCGCCTTCCTCACGCCTGCGGGCATGGAGAAGTTCTACAAGGTCAAGCAGTACTCGATGTTCATTCTGCTCGCCCTTCTGTTCCTCGTCCCGATGGTCACGCCTTGGGACCCGCTCGGGTGGTACCTGCAGCACACCGCCTATGCCCTGCGCGGCGTGCTCATCCCCTAGGCGGCGCCATGGCATACCGCGTATCGGTCGCAGGCTTCGAGGGGCCGTTCGACCTGCTCCTGCAGCTCGTCATGCGACAGAAGATCGACATCGGCACCGTGAGTGTCTCCGGCGTCGCCGACCAATACCTGGCCGAGGTGGCCCGTATGGGCGACGTCGACCTTGAGGTCGCGAGCGACTTCGTCCTGGTTGCCGCGACGCTGCTCGACCTGAAGGCCGCATCGCTTCTCAGCGCAGACGGCATCGACGACGAGGACGAGCGCGAAGAGGACGACTATGAGGAGCTGACGGCCGACGAGATGCGCGACGTCCTCGTCTCGCGCCTCATGGCCTATCGCACGTACAAGATGGCGTCCATGGCCCTTGAGGCCCGCGGGGTCGAGGAGTCGCGCATGCACCCCCGCACGATCGGCCCCGACGAGTGCTTCAAGGACGCCGCGCCCGACTACCTCAAGAACGTCACGCTTGACCAGCTTGCCAAGACCTGCGCGCGCTTTCTTGGCAGGCGCGAGCTTGTCTTGCTCCAAAGCGAGCACATCGCCGCAAAGCGCATGCCGCTTGAGACGCGCGTCGTGGAGGTGGACGAGCAGGTGCGCGTACGTGGCTCCATGACGTTCAGCGAGCTTATTGAGGACAACCCGTCCGTGGAAAACAAGGTCGTGAGCACGCTTGCCCTGCTTGAGCTGGCAAAACGCGATATCGTCGGCTTGACCCAGGAGGAGTTGTTCGCCGACATAACCATAGAGTCCCATGAAGCGACGTTGCGCCCCGCATCGCTGGGTGAGCTGACGGCGGGGGAGGAGTGAGCATGGAGTCTTTTAAGGCCCTAGAGGTCGAGGATGTGCGCTCGCAGCTGGAGTCTTTGCTCCTGGTGGCCACCGAGCCTGTGGAGACGGCCATCTTGGCCGAGGCGGTGGGATGTGAGACGAACCGGGCGCGGCTGGCCTTGGAGGATCTCTCCGCCGAGTACGAAGAGCTTGGCCGAGGCTTTCAGCTGCGCTATGTGGCCGGTGGCTGGAGGCTCTACACCCACCCGAGCCACGATGAGGTCGTCCGGGGTTTCGTGAAGTCGTGGGATACGCGCAAACTCACCTCCGCCGCCTTGGAGACGCTGGCCGTTATCGCCTATACCCAGCCGGCGACCCGTGAGGGAGTCCGTGCCGTGCGCGGGGTCAGTTCGGACAGCGCCATAGCGTCGCTCATCGACAAGGGCCTCGTGCGCGAGATTACGCACAGGGAGGGCGTCGGCGCCTCGACGTTCGGCACCACCAAGATGTTCTTGGAGCGTTTCGGCCTGCATGACCTGAGCGACTTGCCGCCGCTGGAAGACTTTGCGCCCGACGAGCAGACAAGGCGCCTGATAAGCGAGCGCCTCGGCGCGAAGATGAGCGAGGGCCAGCCCGGCGAGGCCGGCCAGACGGATATGAGCGATGAGGGGTAGTGGCATGGAAGCAAACGAGAACGGGGAGCGCATAGTTCCCATGCGCTTGCAGAAGTTTTTGGCCAGGGCCGGCGCCGCAAGCCGTCGCGGCTCCGAAGACCTCATGACCGCGGGGCGCGTCTGCGTCAACGGCGTGGTGGCCACTGAGCTGGGAACCAAGGTCGACCCCCTGGTCGATGTGGTGACGGTGGACGGCAGGGTTGTGAGCCTGTCCGACGGAAACGTCTATCTCGTCCTCAACAAGCCCCAGGGTTGCCTGACCACCATGGACGACCCCTATGGCCGTGCGACGGTTGCCTCGCTCGTTCCCAAGGACCGCTACCCCGGCCTGTTTCCTGTCGGCCGACTCGACCAGGACACCACGGGCGTGCTGCTGTTCATGACAGACGGCGAGCTTGCCGCAAAGCTGCTGCATCCCAGCACGCATGTCGACAAGACCTACCATGCCCGCGTCGCGGGCCGGCTGACTGCCGGCGACGTCAGGCGTCTGAGCCAAGGTGTGGAGCTTGACGACGGGATGACCTCTCCCGCTGGCGTGCGGGTGCTCTCGGAGTACGAGGGGCGCGACGTATGCGATTCGCGCATGCGTGCCGACGACGGCCTCGTGGAGATCGTGCTGCATGAAGGGCGCAAGAGGCAGGTGAAGCGCATGCTGTCCTACGTGGGGCATCCCGTGTGGCGACTGAACCGCGTGAGCTTCGGCCCCATCACCGCAGCCAGTCTGCCGGTTGGCTCCTGGAGGCTCCTCAATGCCGCAGAGGTCGAGTCGCTTCGAGAGGCGAGCGCGACGGGACGCTATACCGGCACGAGGCCCGGAGTCGACCCCCGTAGTCTTAAGAAGAAATAAGGTAAACTTGAACGTTAATGTTTTGTCCCCTAAATGGGCAAACCATTAAGATTGGAGTCATGGATGAAGGTTGCTATCGACGGTCCGGCCGGAGCCGGCAAGTCCACGGTCGCCCGCGAGATCGCCTGCCGCAAGGGCTTCGTGTACCTCGACACGGGAGCGATGTATCGAAGCGTCGCCCTTGTGGCCCGCGAGCAGGGAGTGCCGCTTGACGACGTGGACGGGCTTGCCCGCATCGCCCAGGCCGCCCAGATCTCCTTCGTCCCTGGCCCGGATGGGTCCCAGCGTGTTCTCATCGACGGCCGGGATGTCAGCGAGGCCATCCGCACCCCCGAGATCGACGCCTGCGTCAGCGCCGTGGCCGGCGTCTCCCAGGTCCGCGACGCCATGGTCGCCCAGCAGCGCAAGCTCGCCGAGGGCTTCGACGTCGTCGCCGAGGGGCGTGACATCGGTACCGTCGTGTTCCCGGACGCCCAGGTGAAGGTCTTTTTGACGGCCGACGCACGCGCCCGCGCGCATCGGCGCTGCGTGCAGAACGCCGCCCGTTTCAACTCCCAGGCCGACGGCGCCAGCGAGGACGAGGTCTACAAGCAGATCGTCCAGCGCGACCTTGCGGACTCCACCCGCCAGACGGCCCCGCTTGTCGCCGCCGACGACGCTGTGCACGTCGATTCCTCTACCCTTGACATCGAGGGCGTCGTGGCCCGCATCTGCGCCCTCATCGACGCCGTCAACGCTTCGCAGGAGGCTTAAAGGCCATGTCCCAAGATCCCACGCAGAAGACCTCGGCCGACAAGTCCACGAGCGCATCCAAGGCGGACGCCTTTTTTGACGGCGCCGTGAAAGAGTGGCCCATCGGCGTGCGCATCCTCACATGGATCTGCTACCGGGCGGTCCTTGCCTTCGGCAAGCTCTATTGGCGCTGGAGCGTGCGCGGCGCCGACCCGTTCAAGTCGGCGCCCACCGACGGGCAGGGCACCGGGCGGGTCTTCATCTGCAACCACGCCTCCATGTTCGACCCGGCGTTCCTCGTTGCCTATGCGGGCTACCATGGGCATGCTCTGCGGCCCATGTACAAGAGCGAGCTCGGTGAGAGCAAGTTCGTGACCTGGTTCTTCTCGCGCGTGGGCGGGATTCCCATCAAGAGGGGAACGGCCGACACCAAGGCCATCAAGCGTGCCGTGGCCGCCCTCAAGCGCGGCGAGAACATCCTGATATTCCCCGAGGGCACGCGTGTTTGGGACCCCCAGGCGCGCCCCGAGGTGCATGGCGGTTACTCCCTCATCGCCCTCATGGCGAACGCCGACGTCGTTCCCCTCGCCATCGACGGCACCGAGCGCATCAACCCGAACAAGGCCCACAAGTTCCCGCGGCCCTCGCGCGTGCTCGTCGAGTTCGGCGAGCCCATCGAGCTGGACGGCCTCGCGGGGTCCACGCGCAAGGAGAAGGCCGCCGCGCTCGAGGACAAGGCGATGCAGAGCGTGTACCGCATGCGCGACGCCCTCCACGGGTCTCAGCTGGCAAGCCGATAGGACGGGGGGCGCGATGGCAACCATAGAGACGGCTCGTTTTGCCGGGGCCTGCTACGGCGTCGAGAGGGCCTTGCGCATGGTGCGGGAATGCATTGGGCGGGAGTCGCCCACCTACACGCTGGGGCCGCTGATCCACAACCCGCTCGTGGTGGCCGACCTCTCCGCCCAGGGCGTCGATGCGATCGACGACGTCTCGTCGGCCCAGGTTCCCGCCACGCTGGTCATTCGCAGCCACGGCGTCGTCCCCCAGGTCATCGAGGAGGCACTCGGGCGAGGGCTGGAGGTGATAGACGCCACGTGCCCCCATGTCAAGAAGGCCCATGACGCGGCCGCCACCCTGTCGTGCGAGGGCTACCAGGTCATCGTGCTCGGTGAGGCCGGTCACCCCGAGGTGGAGGGGATTCTCGCCAGGGCCGGGGCCGACTCGCTCGTGGTGTCGACCATCGAGGAGCTCTCGGCCATCCCGGTGAAGCGGCGCGTCGGGGTCGTCGTCCAGACGACGCAGACCCAGGCGTTTCTCGACGAGGTGGTCGCGGCCCTGCTGCCGCGCGTCCGGGAGCTGCGCGTCTTCAACACCATCTGCACGGCCACGCTCCAGCGCCAGCAGGCTGCGGCGGAGCTTGCGCGACGCTCCGATGCCATGGTGGTCGTGGGCGGGAAGAACTCCGGAAACACGCGTCGCCTGAGCCTGGTTTGCCAGGAAAGCTGCGAGAACACCCATCATATCGAGTCGCCCGACGAGCTGGACCCGCGCTGGTTCGAGGGCGCCTGCGCCATCGGTGTGACGGCTGGGGCCTCTACCCCGGCCAACCAGGTCGACGGCGTCGTCGAGAGGCTTCGGGAGCTGTCCTGTGGCAAAGAGTAACTCTCAATATGAGCCTTCGAGTTCGCTTCTCAAGGGCGAGGCGGCGGGAAGGCGCGATACGTGGCACGGTGCCCCTATAGTTGAAGTAGAGCCTGATAGTCCGGCCGCTCTTGAGGGGCTTGAGCCCGGTATGCTCATCACGCATGTAAACGGGGTCGAGCTGCGCGACATGATCGACTGGGACTGGGAGGCCGACGGCCCCGAGGTCGATCTTGAGGGCGTCGCATACCCGGGCAGCGGCGAGGAGTTCGAGTTCGAATGCCATCTCGAGCGCGACTGGGGGGCGGACTGGGGAATCACGTTTGACGGTGCCGTCTTCGACGGCATGCGCATCTGTCGCAACAACTGCCTCTTCTGTTTCATGAAGATGCTGCCGCGCGGCATGCGCCGTACCCTCTACATGAGAGACGACGACTATCGGCTGTCCTTCCTGCAGGGCAACTTCGTCACCCTGACCAACATGTCCGACGCCGACGTGGAGAGGGTCGTCTCGCATGCCCTGTCGCCGCTGAACGTGTCCCTGCACGCGGTGAGCCCCGACGTGCGCGCGCGGCTCATCGGGAAGAACGCCCAGCGCGGCCTTGACGCCCTCGAGCGGATTCTTCAAGGAGGCATCGAGGTCCACGCCCAGATCGTCTTGTGCCCCAACGAGAACGACGGCGAGGAGCTCCGCAAGACCATGGATTTCATCGAGGCCCGCCCCCTCATCACGTCTTTGGGCATCGTCCCTCTGGGTTTCACCCGCCATCAAGACACCTTCACCGAGTCGTTCAACGACCCCGCCCAGGCCCAGGCCGTCATCGACATCGTGCGCCCCTACCAGCTGCGCAGCCGCGCTCAGATGGGCCGCACCCGCTATCAGCTGGCCGATGAGTTCTACCTCATGGCCCAGACCGAGCCGCCCGTCGCGCAGGAATACGACGGCTACCCCCAGTACTACGACGGTATCGGCATGGTCCGCTCCTTTATCGACGAGGGCGAGCAGCTTGTGGCCAACCCGGATGACGTCGCCCCCCTTCGCGCGGCGGCCGAGCGCCTACGGGCGTCGGGGCAAAGCGTCGTGCTCCTCTCGGGGGCGGGAAGCGCGCCGGTCGTGCGCCGCTTCATCGACTCGACGCCTCTGGCCGGGCTGTGCGAGGTCATGCCGATCGAAAACCGCTACTTCGGCGGCAACGTGAACGTGACCGGCCTGCTGTGCGCATGCGATGTTCTGGAGCAGCTTGACTCTGACTTGTCGGGTCGCATCGTTTTTTTGCCCGACATCATGCTCAACACCGACCGCCTGACCTTGGACGGGGTCCTGGCCGACGACCTTGTCTCGCGCATCGCCTCGCGCGGTGCTCGGGGCTTTTTCGTGACCTCGGTACCCCAGGGGCTAAAACGCGCCTTCGAGCGCCTCTAGCCGTGGTACATTTCTCGCACGTATGTTTTTTCTCAAGGAGGTTCACCCATGACAAAGCCTGTCGTAGCAGTGGTGGGCAGGCCCAATGTGGGCAAGTCCACGTTTGTAAACCGCGTCTCCCAGCGCCCTGAGGCCATCGTCCATGAGACGCAGGGCGTCACGCGCGACCGCACGTTCCACGATTCCGACTGGAACGGCACCGAGTTCGAGCTATGCGACACGGGCGGCATCGAGGTCGGCGACTCGGAAGACGCCTTCCAGTCCAAGATTCGCGACCAGGCCGTCATGGCCATCAACGAGTCCGACGCCGTCATCTTCCTCGTCGACGGCAAGACCGGCATCACCGAGGAGGACGAGGCCGTCGCCCGTATCCTCAAGCGCTCCGACAAGCCCGTCTTCCTCGCCGTGAACAAGTGCGACTCGGTGCTCCAGGATTCCAACGCCTATGAGTTCTACAGCCTGGGCCTGGGCGACCCGTATCCCATCAGCGCCCAGCACGGCAACGGCGTGGGCGACATCCTCGACGACGTGGTCGCGTCCCTTCCCGAGGCGCATGAGGAGGAGGCGCCCGAGGACGTCATCCGCGTCGCCATCGTGGGTCGCCCCAATGCCGGCAAGTCGTCCCTTCTCAACCGTCTCTGCGGCGAGCAGCGCTCCATCGTGAGCGACGTCGCGGGCACCACGCGCGACGCCGTGGACACCATCGTCGAGCATGAGGGCACCACGTATCGCCTCGTGGACACCGCCGGTATGCGCAAGCGCACGGCCATCTCCGAGGACCTCGAGTTCTACAGCTACGTCCGTGCCGAGCGCGCCATCGAGCGCGCCGACGTGGCGCTTATCGTCGTGGACGCCACCATCGGCATTACCGAGCAGGACCAGCGCGTCGCGGGCATGGCCCACAACTCCGGCACCGCGGTGGTCGTCCTGCTCAACAAGTGGGACCTCATCGACACCGCCGAGCGCCGCGAGGAGCTCGAGGACGACCTGGCCGAGCGCTTCCACTTCATCTCGTACGCCCCCGTGGTCCGTATCTCCGCCCTCACGGGCCGCTCTTGCCTGCGCGTGTGGGACGCGTTGAACGTCGCCTATGAGAACCGCCGCAAGGTCATCCCCACCCCCCAGCTCAACAAGCTCCTCACCGAGCTGCGCGAGTTCGGCCATACGGTCACCAAGGGCACCAAGCGCCTCAAGATGAACTACGTGACCCAGACCGGCAACCAGCCGCCTATCTTCACGTTCTTCGTCAACATGCCCGAGCTGGTGACCCCCAACTTCGAGCATTATCTCGAGAACCGCATTCGCGACCGTTTCGACCTCGTGGGCACCCCCATCAGGTTCAAGTTCAAGAAAAAGGCTCAGTAGGCCGGCCGGTTGGCTGGCGGCCTATTGTCTGATTGACGGGGGCGTCTTCTATGCTTGTTTATGCGATGTGCGCGCTCTCATGCGTCATTGCCTACCTTCTTTGCGGCATTCCCTCGGCCTACGTCATCGGGCGCACCGTCTATCACGTCGATATCCGCACCCTCGGTTCGGGCAACGTCGGTTCCACCAACGCGGCCCGGACCTTGGGTGCCAAGGCCGGCATCCTCACCCTTGTCTGTGACATCCTCAAAGCGGCCCTGGCCGTTCTTATAGGCAAGGCGCTCATCGGATGCGTCGGTTGCGGCTCCTTTGAGGCCACGGCCCCCGGCGCCGCGTTCGACTGGTGCGCGGCTCTCGTGTACCTCTTTGCCATCTTGGGCCATGTTTTCACGCCCTTCCTGCACTTCCATGGCGGAAAGGGAATCGCATGCGGTTTCGGTGGGGCTGTGGTCCTCATGCCGTGGGCGGGACTTGCGCTTTGGGGTCCGTTTTTGCTGTTTGCCCTGGTCACTCGCCGGGTCTCTCCCGGCAGCCTGGCGGGTGCCGTGTCCCTTCCCTTCCTGGCGAATGCGTTTTACAGCCCCTCCGCGCCCTTCTCGGTTTTTGTCGGCCTGACCGCCCTGTTGGTGATTTGGAGCCACCGCTCCAACATCCTCAAGCTTATCCATGGACAGGAGCCGGCGTTCTCGGTCAAGAAGTCGAAGTGAGGCCACCCATGCAGCATGTCTGTGTTATCGGAGCGGGTTCTTGGGGAACGGCCGTTGCGGCCCACCTTGCCAAGCAGGGGCACGAGGTCCGTCTGTGGTCGCATAACGCGGCGGTATGCCAGGCGATCAACGAGGACCATTCGAATCCTCGGTACCTGTCTGCCTGCACCCTGGGGCCCAACGTCGTCTCGCACACCGACTACCGCTCCTGCATCGAGGGAGCAGACGCCCTCTTGTTCGTTGTTCCCTCGGCGCATCTCAGAAACGTCGCTCACGAGTGCCGCGATTTTGTTCCTGAGACGCTTCCCGTCTGCGTGCTCACCAAGGGAATCGAGTACGGCACCAACAAGCTCATGACCGAGGTCATCGAGGACGAGCTGGGCAACCGCGGTCGCATTGCCGCGCTTTCCGGCCCCAACCATGCCGAGGAGGTCTGCCTGGGCATGCCTGCCGGCGCGGTCTGCGCATCCACGAACCTGGCAACTGCCGAGTACTTCAAAGAGCTCTTCAACGCCGATCTGTTCCGGACCTACATCTCCTGCGACGAGGTGGGGGTCGAGGTCTGCGCGGCCGCCAAGAACGTGGTCGCCATCGCCTGTGGCGTCGTCAAGGGGCTGTCGTACGGCGACAACACGCTTTCGGTCATCATGACCCGCGGCCTGGCGGAGATGAGCCGCATCGTCGTCGCCCGCGGGGGAGACCCGCTCACGTGCATGGGCCTGGCGGGGATGGGCGACCTTGTCGCGACGTGCACAAGCTCTCATTCCCGCAATCAGACGTTCGGGGCCGCCCTGGCGCACGGGGAGACCTTGGAGGCCTATGAGACGCGCACCCATATGGTTGTGGAGGGTGCGAGGGCCTGTCGCTCCATCCGCCACATGGCATGTGACTTGGGGGTCGAAGTGCCCCTGACCGATGCCGTGTATGCGCTGCTCTACGAGAAGAAGCCCATGTCCGACATTATCGAGACACTGTTTCGTAGGACCCCCCGCATGGAGTTTTACGGACTCAGGTAGCGCGCCGATTCCATATCAAGAAAGGTTGCAGACATGCCCAACTTGTCTCTGCACGGCAATAGCGTCTTGATGTCGCCGTCCATTCTCTCCGCTGACTTCCTGAACCTTCAGGAAAGCGTCTCGCAGGTCAGCGAGGGTGCGGACTTCATACACGTCGATGTGATGGACGGTCACTTTGTCCCCAACCTCACCATCGGGCCTCTCTTCGTCAAGGGTCTCAAGGCGCATTTCTCCAACCCCCTCGACGTTCACCTGATGGTGGACAATCCCGAAGACACAGCCGATTGGTACCTCGACGCCGGCGCCGATCTCCTTACCGCCCAGCTGGAAGCCCTCACGCACGCCAACCGTTTTGCGAGCCACGTGCGCCAGCGCGGCGCCCTTGCCGGCATAGCCATTAACCCTGCGACGCCCGTGTGCCTCCTTCGCGACATCGTCGAGGAGCTCGATGTCATCCTTGTCATGAGTGTGAATCCCGGCTTTGGGGGTCAGTCTTTCATTCCCTCCACGACTCGCCGTATCGAAGAGCTGCGCGACATGTGCGCGAACCTCGGCTGCAGCCCGGTAATCGAGGTCGATGGCGGCATCGGCGCCAAGACGGCGCCGCTCGTCTGCGCGGCGGGCGCACGTATGCTCGTGGCTGGGTCTGCCGTCTTCGGCGCGGAGCAGCCCCGACAGGCCATGGAAACGATTCGTCTCGCCGGTCAGAGCGCCCTGGGTGCATAGCATATGCGCGTCCGTCATTACTTCGACCATGCCGCCTCAAGCCCGCTGTCCCAGGTCTGCCTGGATTCCTTCGCGCGCTATGACTCCATGGACTGGGCGGGTGCCAATCCCAACTCGTTGCACGCCAGCGGCCGCGCCGCTTTCTCGGCGCTCGAGGAGGCACGGGCTAGCCTGGCACGGTCCTTGGGCGCCCGCCGCAGCAGCGAGGTCATCTTTACGAGCGGAGGAACCGAGGCCAACACGCTTGCGATTCGCGGATTGGCACAGGCTGTCTTGCGCGACCCTTCGAAGGCAAAGCGGCGCCGGGTCCTGATAAGCGCCATCGAGCATGATTCGGTGCTTGAGCCTGCATCTCTACTTGAGCATGATGGTTTCAGTATCGAGCAAATCCCTGTTTTAAGTAACGCTGAACTTGACCTTGATGCTTTTCAACAAATGCTAAATGAGGAGGTCGCCTTCGTCTGCGTCATGGCGGCCAACAACGAGGTCGGCACGGTCCAGCCGTTGGATCGCGTGGTAGAGCTCGCGCATCGCTGCGGGGCACTCGTCCATACCGACGCGATTCAGGCCTTTGGCCATGTGGCGTTCAACGTCTCGCAGCTTGGCGTCGACACAGCCAGCTTCGCGGCCCACAAGGTCGCGGGGCCCGTCTCGTGCGGGGCCCTGTATCTGCGCGCCCGAACGCCACTCGTGGCACAGCAGGTGGGCGGCGGGCAGGAGGGCGGCCTGCGCAGCGGCACCTGTGACGTGCGCAACGCCATGGCGTTCGCTGCCGTCGCCGCCCAGGCCGCTCGCGATGTGAGCGTCAACGCAGAGGTCCTTCGCGGCCGCGGATGCGACTTCTTGGCGGCGCTTGGGTCGTCGGGCGTCGATGTCATTCCCACCCTCACCTGGTCGGGGCCCGCCCCATCGCAGGCTTTGCCCAACCTCATCCACCTCTTGGTTCCCGGTCACCAAACGGAGGGCCTCATCTTAGGTCTGGACGAGCTGGGCTTCGAGGCCTCGGGCGGCTCTGCGTGCTCCAGCGGCTCGCTCAACCCCAGCCATGTGCTCAGCGCCATGGGGGTCCCTCGCGACCTGGCTTTTTGTGCGCTGCGCCTGTCTTTCGACACACGCACGCAGCCTCAGGAGTTTGCCGAGCTCGCCCGGGCGCTTGCCCAGGTGTGCACGGCCTCGCCCAGAAGGAGGAGATAAACACTCATGGAGCTGGTGGACTGCCATACCCACACCTTCTACTCCGACGGTCACAACAGTGTTGAGGATAATGTCCTTCGTGCCTGCGAGCTGGGAATTTCGACCATTTGTCTCACCGACCACCTTACCCTGCCGGCAGACATCGACCCGACCTGTGAGGTGAGCGTGGCACAGGGCGACCTTGCGGCCTATCGGCGCGACATCATGCGCGCCCGGTGCGACCACCCCGAGGTCGAGGTCGTGTACGGTTTTGAGTGCGACTATTATCCGGGCTGCGATGAGAACGTCCTGCGCTGGAGCGAGGGCGCCACGTTTCGCCTCGGCTCGGTGCATATGGTCGATATGTCCTGGATAGACGACTTGAGCGACCTTTCGTTTTGGGATGCGCACACGGTCGAGTATGTGTGGGAGGGGTATTTCAAGCTCTGGGGCCAGGCGTGCCGATCCGGCCTCTTCCACTCCATGGCGCACCCCGATCTTGTGAGCCTTCTGGGCCGCTATCCCGACGAGTCCCTTATGGCGGATTTGTTCGATCAGGCCGCCCGTGACGCGCATCAGGCGGGCGTGCACGTCGAGATCAACACCGCTGGCTCCATCAAGCCCGTCGGTCGTTTCTATCCCCATCCCAACCTGCTCTCGCGGTTCTTCCAGGCGGGCGTTCCCATTACGGTGGGCAGCGACGCCCATGTGGTCAGCCGCGTGGGGGAGGGAATCCGCGAGGCATATGCCCTCGCGTCGTCGTGCGGGTACGCCGCCGTGGACGTGCCTACGGCCGACGGGGGATGGCGCTCGATCGCGATTCAGTAGGCATGGGTTTCGGCCTGTGCCCATATGTATAAGGAAGTCTGAATATGCTTGTGAGCGAGCTTGAGAAGGCGCTTCTCGACCGTATGCCCCTCTCATGGGCCGAGCCATGGGACAAGGTCGGGCTGTCCGTGGGCGACCCCTGCGCCGAAGTCAGTCGCGTCGCGTTGGCGCTCAACGCCTCCGCAGACAACGTCCGGCTCGCCCATGATGCCGGGGCCAACCTCCTGCTGACCCATCATCCCGTCTGCCTGTCGATGCCCGACAGGCTCCTCGCGCCCTGGTCGGGCGCCGATTTCGCTCAGGCCTGCATCTGGGAGTCCGTGCGCCTGGGCGTGGGAATCCTGTCACTGCATACCAACCTCGACCGCAGCCCCCAGGCCCTCGTGGCGATGCCCGGCCTTTTGGGACTGGAGGCGTGCCGACTCGGCCTGGAGACCGACAGGCCCCAGGCCCATGGACGGCTGGGCAGCGCGGCGCAGCTCCCGGGTCGCGCCACGCTGCACGAGTTCGCCAAGCAGTGCAAATCGGCCTTCGGGGCCGTGGCGCAGGTGTATGGCGATATGGGAGTCATTCCGACTCGCGCCGCCTTCTTCACCGGCAGCCTGGGGGATTGCGGCCGTTACGCGCTGCAGGCCGGCTGCGACGTCGTGGTTTGCGGGGAGTGCGGGTATCACAGGGCGCTCGACCTCGTGGCACAGGGGTGCGCCGTGATCGTCCTGGGACATGACGTATCCGAGTTTCCCTTGGTGGGCGTGCTGGACGGCGAGCTTGAGCGGCTCGGCATGCCGCGAGATTCGCGTGTGCTGCTTTGCGAAGATTCGGCTTGGCGTTCCATCTGATATGATCGGCCGTGTATGATGTGCCCCCGCTGAACGAACCCGTGTAGACGACCAATCGCAAAGAAAGAGGAAACTCATGCCGGTGACCACCGATCTTCTTGAGCTCCAGCAGGTAGACTTGCAGATTATGCGCGATCGCAAGGCTATCGACGAGATTCCTCAGGCCGCCCAAATCAGGGAAGTTCGCTCGCGCCAGAAGGACCTCTCCAAGAGGACCACGAAGATCGTCGGTCTTCTCAAGGATGCGCGCATCGAGGTCGAGGACAACGACGGCCGCCGCCTGACGCTGAGCGCACGCGTCGAGGAGGCCACGCGCGAGGGCGAGGCCACCGACGACCATCGTCGCGCCCAAGATTACAAGGCGGAGCTCGACCGTCTGGCCAAGCGCCTGGAGAAGGTCGACTTCAACCAAAAGAAGGCCAAGGCCGAGCTTGAGCGCCTCGAGGGCCTCTACCGCCAGGCACAGCAGATCAAGGCGAAGCTCGACGAGACCGAGGCTGCCCTGGTTGAGGAGTTCAAGCAGTCCGCAGGCGAGCTCAAGGCCGAGCTCGTGCGCCTCGTTGCCCGCAGGGAGACGCTGGAGCAGGGAATTCCCGCCGACGTGCTCAAGCAGTATCGCCAGAGCTGCTCCAAGCACAACCATGTCGGCATCTGCAAGCTTGAGGGCAACAGCTGCACCGGTTGCCGAGTGGAGCTCCAGCAGGCACAGTACGAGGCACTCATGCAGGGCGACAGCCTCTCCGTGTGTCCCGTGTGCGGTCGCATGATGGTGGTGCGCGGCGCATAAAGGCCTGCTTTAGAGAACAGCTGCGTAGATTCTTTCAGCCTTGTTGACCGAAAACCTACCAAGAACGTACAATTAGACGGCATTTGTGACTCATCTCGTTTTAGGCGAGTTTTGGATAGCGGTGGTTCGTCAAAACTTAACTAACGTTCATGTTGCTCACGATGCCGGACGGTTGGACGTGCGGCGTGTCGAGGTAGGCATGTGTTCGTCCTCCTTCCGCTTGTATAGAAGACGCTAAAGGAAGCCGGGAGGTAGCACATGGACATGATGCTTGTTGTCGTTGCAGTTGTAGCACTCGTCGTCGGTGCTGGTCTGGCCCTGCTCTTTGCCGCAAAAAGCGCGAGCGGCAAGCTTACTCAGGCAAAGTCTGAGGCCGTTCAGGTCGTTGACGGCGCAAGGAAGCAGGCAGAGACCATCAGGAAAGAGGCTGAGATTTCAGCCAAGGAGGAAGTCCTCCACATCAAGCAGTCTGCTGACGCCGAGATTCTTGAGAAGAAGAAGGCCGCCGAGGCTGAGGCGGCCCAGCGCAACACTGAGATTCGCGAGCGCGAGAGCCGACTCCTCCAAAGGGAGGAGTCCCTCGACCGTCGCTCTGACTCGCTCGACAAGAAGGAGCACCAGCTTTCCAGCGAGGCGGGGCAGATTGAGAAGCGCCAGCGGGAAGTCGAGCGTCTTGAGCAGAGCCACACGGCCGAGCTCGAGCGCATCAGCGGCCTTACGGTCGACGAGGCCCACAAGGAGCTCCTCGACCGCGTACGCGAGGACGTGACCCGTCAGAGCGCCACCATCATCCGTGAGAGCGAGCAGCGCACGCGCATCGAGTGCGATAACACGGCCCGCAGGATTCTGGCCACGGCCATTCAGCGCTGCGCCTCCGACCATGTGGGCGAGGTCACGCTGACCACCGTCCACATCCCCTCCGACGATCTCAAGGGTCGCATCATCGGACGCGAGGGGCGCAACATCCGCACGTTCGAGCAGATGACCGGCGTCAACCTGATCATCGACGACACCCCCGAGACCGTCCAGCTCTCCAGCTTCGATCCGGTCCGTCGCGAGATCGCCCGCGTCACGCTTGAGAACCTTATTGCCGACGGTCGTATCCACCCCGCGCGCATCGAGGAGCTTTTCAACAAGGCCACCGAGCAGGTCGAGGCCAAGGTGCTCGAGGCCGGCGAGCAGGCTTGCTTCGACCTTGAGGTCAACGACATCCACCCCGAGCTCGTGAAGACCCTGGGCGCCCTTCGCTACCGCACCTCGTACGGGCAGAACGTCCTCAACCACTCCGTCGAGGTCGCGCGCATGTGCGAGATCATGGCCGACGAGCTGGGCCTCGACTCCTCTCCCTTCAAGCGCGCGGGCCTTCTGCACGACATCGGAAAGGCGATTGACCATCGCGTCGAGGGCCCTCATGCCGTCATCGGCGCCGACCTTGCGCGCAAGTACGGCGAGTCCGCCGCCATCGTGCATGCCATTGAGGCGCACCACAACGACATCGATCCCACGAGCGTCCTTGACGTGCTTGTCCAGGCAGCCGATGCCTGCTCTGCCGCAAGGCCCGGCGCCCGTCGAGAGTCTGCGGAGACCTATATCAAGCGTCTTGAGAAGCTTGAGGAGATCTCCAACTCGCATCCCGGCGTGGAGCGCACCTATGCGATGCAGGCCGGCCGTGAGATTCGCGTCATGGTCAAGCCCGAAGAGGTTTCCGATGCGGCTGCCGTCGTCCTGGCGCACGACATCGCAACCGAGATCGAGAACCAGATGGAATATCCTGGCCAGGTGAAGGTCGTTGTCATCCGCGAAAGCAGGGCCTGCGACATTGCAAAGTAATGACGTTGAGGCTTCAGGTGGCCTCACCTCATTCATAGAGAACGTGATAGGTGGCGAATCCCTGCGCATCGAGGAAAAACTCGGCGCAGGGTTCGTTCGCTTACGGGTCTCTGAGGCCGAGCGCCGACAGGCAAAGCACGACATTCAGTATGTCGAGGACGCCGTCTGCGAAATGGTGCGCAACTCCCGCGATGCGCATGCAGGCCATGTCTTCGTCGCCAGCACGCGCGAGGGCGCCCGGCGCACCCTTCTCGTCATCGACGACGGGGACGGCGTTCCCTCCACGATAGCCGAGAAGGTCTTCGAGCCTCGCGTCACGAGCAAGCTTGAGTCCATGCACATGGACCGATGGGGCGTCCATGGCCGCGGCATGGCGCTTTACTCCATCCGGCAAAACGCCCTTGAAAGCACCATCGTGTGTTCCGATTCGGGACTGGGATGCTCCTTGCGCGTTGTTTTCGACACCGACCAGATACCCGAGCGCGCCGACCAATCGACCATGCCCACGCTCGTCGAGACAAGCCCCTCCCAGACGGATGAGGCTGTCTCAGACAAGACACGCGGACCTCATAACATCCTGCGCACCGTTGCCGATGTGGCGCTTGACTGTCCTGCCTCGCAAAGCTTCTATATCGGAAGCCCCGCTGAGATTCTCGCCACACTCGTGAGCGTTGGGTGTTCTCATCTCGCACTTCATCCTGAGGTTGAACGTGAAGGTTGTGCTTTCTGGCTCAAACCCGCGTTTTCCGCTAATCCGGCCGAGCTTCAGCAGGCTGCGGAGATGCTCGGCATCAGCGTGTCGCAGCGGAGCTGCTATCGCATTTTGAACAAGGAGATAGCGTCTCTCCTCGACATCCGCTCGCTTCTCCTTGAAAGCTCGTCCGGCACCCGCAAGGAGGCGCCTGTCGTGGACCTGCTTCGCGACCGGCGCAGCCTCAAAATCGCCCAGGCGGACATCGAGGAGTTCTCGCAGGCCTTGTCCAAGGATTTCGAGATGCTTGCGCAACGCTATTACCTCGATTTGGCCGACATGCCGCGGGTCAAGGTCAGCAAGGACAAAATCGTCGTGACGTTTCCCATTGAGAAACAGCTATAAGTCCTGCTTAGGCAATGAATTTGGCACATATGGCGACGAAGCCCTCGGAGGTGGGCTCCGAGCTGGGCTAGAATGGCTCCAGCTTCTGCGGAAGCGTCGTCATCTGAGATTCGAACCGGAGCGTCGATGGATTACCTTAAGGTCTCGAGCAAATCATCGCCTGCCAGCGTCGCTGGCGCGATTGCCGGACTTGTGAAGGATGGGGAGACGGTCGAAATCCAGACCGTTGGGGCAGGCGCCGTGAACCAGGCGATCAAGGCGGTTGCCATAGCGCGTGGTTTTCTGGTTCCCAGCGGCATCGACCTTGCGTGCGTCCCGTCCTTCCAGGATATCGAGATCGCAGGGGAGAGCCGTACCGCCATCAGGTTGTCCGTCGTTGCCCGCTCGCACATCATGAACCTATAACTGTCAGGAGTGACCCATGCCATTCTCCCCCCAGCCTGAGACCGACCAGATCACCAACGCCATGCAGCCGCTGAGCGGCTACACGTACCTCGTTCGTGCCTTTGGCTGCCAGATGAACTTCCATGACGCCGAGCGCGTTCGCGGCATGCTTGAGACGGCCGGCGCCTTCGAGGTCGAGGAGATCGAGCAGGCCGACATCGTGGTCTTCCTCACCTGCTGCGTCCGTGAGGCTGCCGATACCAGGCTGTACGGGCAGGTGCAGTCGATGCGCAACATCGCGCCGCGCCCGGGTGTCGCGCATCGAGTCGTGGCAGTCGGCGGATGCATCGGCCAGCGCGACGGCGAGAAGCTCTTCGACATCCTCGGCAACGTCGACATCGTGTTCGGCACGCATACCATCCATCGCCTTCCCGACCTGCTTCGCGACGCGCTTGCGGGCTCCACGCATTGCATTGCCATCGCCCAGGCCGATGAGGACGGCATCTGCGCATCCGACCTCCCCTCGAAGCGCGACGACGCCTTCCATGCCTGGGTGCCCATCACGTATGGGTGCAACAACTTCTGCACGTACTGCATCGTGCCCTACGTTCGCGGGCGAGAGCGCAGCCGTGTGTTCGAGGACGTCCTTGAGGAGGTCGGCCGTCTTGTGAACGACGGCGTGAAGGAGATCACGCTGCTCGGTCAAAACGTCAACTCATACGGCCGCGACCTCTACGGCTCCCCCCGCTTTGCTGACTTGCTGCGCGAGGTGGGGTCGAGCGGCATCGCGCGCCTGCGATTCGCCACGAGCCATCCCAAGGACCTGTCCGACGAGACCATCGCGGCCATGGCGGAGGTGCCCTCCATCATGCCGGCCCTGCACCTGCCCGCGCAGTCTGGGTCGTCGCGCATCCTCAAGCTGATGAACCGCACCTATGACCGCGACGGCTACCTGCGCCTCGTGGACAAGGTCAAGTCCGCCATGCCCGACATCGCCCTCTCCACCGACATCATCGTCGGGTTCCCCGGCGAGACCGAGCAGGACTTCCTTGACACGAAGTCCCTTGTGGAGCAGGTCGGCTACTCCCAGACGTTTACGTTCATCTATTCGAAGCGCGCCGGCACCCCTGCCGCCGAGATGCCCGACGACACTCCTCACGAGGTCATTCAAGACCGCTTCGACCGCCTCGTCGAGGTGGTGCAGCGCAGTGCATACGTCGCCAACCAGGTCGATATGGGGCGCGTGGTTCCCGTGCTCGTGGAGGGCCCCTCGAAGCGCGACGAGTCGATGCTGTCCGGCCGCAGCCCCAAGAACCAGACTGTGCACGCGCCGTTGCCCCAGGGTGCCTCCATCGATGACTATGTCGGCAAGATCGTGGACGTCCATGTCGACGAAGCGAAGACCTGGTATCTCAAGGGTCAGCTCGCAGGGGCATAAAGCCGGGGGATGCATGCGATGAGTGCCTATCGTGTCATATCTGTCGTCGGCCCTACGGCTTGCGGAAAATCGGCGCTTGCCGATGAGGTCTGCCTGCGCCTGGGCGGCGAGGTGGTTTCCGCCGACTCCATGCAGGTCTATCGAGGTATGGACATAGGCACTGCCAAAACTCCGGCAGGGGAGCGTCGGGTGCCCCTGCACTGCATCGACCTCGTCGATATCGGCCAGGCGTACTCCGCGGCTCTCTTTGCCCGTGACGCCCATGCCTGCATCGACGGCCTTCTTGCGCGCGATGCGGTGCCGGTCGTGTGCGGTGGGACCGGGTTGTACGTGCGCGCCGCTCTTGAGGAGATGGACTTCCCCGCAGGCGAGCAGCAGGACAACGAGACTCGTGCGCGCTACGAGGAGCTGGCGGCCCAGATGGGAAACGACGCCTTCCATGCGCTGCTTGCCGAGCGCGACCCGGACAGCGCCGCCCTCATCCATCCCAACAACACGCGCCGCGTCGTGCGGGCTTTCGAGCTTCTTGAGCAAGGCAGCTCATACGCTTCGGAGCACGAGACGCTCCATGTGCGCGTCGACCGCTATCCCACGCTGCATGTGGGCCTTACCATGCCGCGCGATGCCCTCTATAAGCGCATCGACGCCCGGGTGGACAAGATGATGAGCCTGGGGCTTGTCGAGGAGGTGCGCGGCCTCATGGACGCCGGCTTGTCCGAGGCCCTCACATCCCGGCAGGCCATAGGCTACAAGGAGATCATCGAGGCGCTCCAGGGCAAGATCTCCATGGCGCAGGCTGTCGAGCAGATCAAACGCTCCTCGCGCAGATACGCCAAACGGCAATACACCTGGTTCGGCGCCGACAAGCGCATCGTGTGGCTTGACGTGTCGGACGCCTCCGGCGATCGTCTTGTCGAAGACGTCTGTCGCCTCTATGCGATCGGGTGCGATTCGTCAAATCAGCAAGTGGCAGGGGAGTGAGCGTCATGCCATATACCGGACCCTTTGATACCGCCCGCGCACAGGAGCGTTGCGTCCTGGTGGGGGTGGACACGCCGGATTCGGCCTGGGACTTCAGGGCCTCTCTGGACGAGCTCGGACTTCTTGCCCAGACCGCGGGTGCGCAGACGGTGGGGGAGCTCACCCAAAAGCTTGACCATCCCTTTGCCAAGACATACCTGGGATCGGGAAAGGTCCTCGAGCTCAAGGACCTCTGCCAGGCCTGCGAGGCCGACGTCGTTATTTTCGACGCCGAGCTCTCCCCATCGCAACAGGCCAATATCGAGCGAATCCTCGGGATGAAGTACAAGGTCATCGACCGCACGGCCCTCATCCTTGATATTTTCGGCCTGCATGCAAAGACCCATGAGGGCAAGCTGCAGGTTCAGATGGCGCAGCTGCAATATCTCTACCCGCGTCTGCGCGGCATGTGGGCGCACTTGGCAAAGGACCGAACTCGCGGCGGCATCGGGTCGCGCTTCGGCCAAGGCGAAAGCCAGCTTGAGGTGGATCGCCGCCTCATTCGCGACCGCATCTCGGTCTTGCGCCGCGAGCTTGCGGGCATCGCCTCCATGCGCGACGTCCAGCGAAAGGACCGTTGTTCATCCGACGTGTTCCGCGTGGCGCTCGCCGGTTACACCAATGCCGGCAAGTCGACGCTGCTCAATTGCCTGACCGATGCCGGCGTCTATGTGCAGGATCAGCTGTTTGCCACCCTCGACCCCACAACGCGTTCCTTCACGCTGCCCGGCGGCAAGGTGACGACGATAACCGACACGGTGGGATTCGTGCGCAAGCTCCCCCATACCCTTGTGGAATCCTTCAAGTCCACCTTGGCCGAGGTCGCAGACGCGCATCTCATTCTCCATGTCGCCGATGCCTGCGACCCCTTCCTCGAGGAGCAGATTTGCGCGGTGGAGGAGGTCCTCGGGCAGATTGACGCCTGTGAGGCCCCGCGCGTCCTGGTCTTCAATAAGGCCGACCTGCTTGAGGCTGAGCGGGAGCAAGAGCTTCGCCTGGCATATCCCGATGCTCTCTTTGTGTCGGCGACCCAGCGTTTGGGGATCGACCAGCTGATTGAGTGCCTGGTGAACCAGGCGGCGTTCAGAGACCAGACCGTGTCCGTCCTCATCCCCTATGAAAAGGGCGCGCTTCTGAATGAATGCCATAAAGTCGGCCGAATCATCTCCGAGGAGTTCGTCGAGGGCGGCGTGCTGCTTGAGGCCGTGGTTCCCTGCAGCCTTGCAAACAGGATGGCCGACTATAGGCACGCGACAGGCGAGGATGCCTCATAAGGTTCTCAGAATGGCGACGACTCGTCCCAGAATGAGAGGGTCGTCGGTATAGATGGGCTCCATGGACGGGTTTTCTGGCTGAAGGCGCACGCGGTCCTTTTCCCGGTAGAACGTTTTGACCGTTGCCTCCTCGCCCAGAAGGGCCACGACAATCTCGCCGTTTACGGCATTGCGTTGCTCCTTTATCACCACATAGTCGCCGTCGAAGATGCCTGCTCCGATCATCGAGTCACCTTTGACCCTGAGAACGAACGAGGCGTCGTCACCGACAAGGCAGCGTGGCAGGGTCATGTATTCTTCAATGGAGCCTTCAGCCACGATGGGGCTCCCGGCTGCCACGCGCCCAAGCAGTGGAAGCCTGAGCGCTTCTCCATCGGGCTTGCCTTCGACAGACGTCGCCGGTCGGCCGGTCTCGTCGAGCAGCTCTATGGCTCGGGATTTCGACATGTCGCGCCGGATGTAGCCGAGCTGCTCGAGCTGGGCCAAATAGGCATGGACCGAAGAGGGGCTCTTGAACCCAAGCGCCCCAGTGAGCTCGCGTACCGTAGGGGGATATCCCTTTTCTTCGACAAAGCCCCGCAGACACTCGTAGACCCTGGCCTGACGCGGGCTGAGAATTGCCTGGGCAGTCATCTCGCTCCTTAAAAACGAACATGCGTTTGATTTGTCGCCTCATCCTACTCTGAACAAATGTTCTTTTGCAAGCCTCAATTCTTGTCCGCCCCATAAAGAGAATGCGTTCAGGCATTTGAGATGAGGAGGACGTAATGACACGGGAAGAGTCGTATAGGCGCGTTCAGAGGCGTGATTCCATGCTGTGCATCGCGGTTTCGGCGGCGTTTTTGATGCTTATCCTGTTCGCCATGCCGTTTGTGAGCCATGGTGAGGCACAGCCGGCACTTGAGAAGACGGAGTTTGTGGCCGTCTGTGAAGGCGACACGCTCTGGTCGATTAGTGCGTCTCATCTCACGGCGGGCCGAACCATAAGCGAGAACCTGAGCTGGATCGTGGAACGCAACAATCTTAGCTCCTACGTCATCGCACCGGGGCAGATTATCGAAGTTCCCGTTCAGTGATGCCGTTTGGCAATGAATCATCGGCTATGCTACACCTAGGCAAAGTTCAAGGGGGATACATGCGTTGTCCTAAGTGTGGCTTCGAAGATTCCAAGGTTATTGACTCGCGCTCTTATGAGTCCGGCTTTGCCATACGCCGACGTCGCGAATGCCTGAACCCAGAATGCGCAGAGCGTTTCACAACCTACGAACGCCGCGAGGAAACGCCCATCCAGGTGGCCAAGCGTGACGGGACCCTTGAGCCTTTCAATCGCGAGAAGCTCCGGGCGAGCCTCACAAAGGCGACCATCAAGCGCTCGATATCCAACGAGGACCTCGACAACCTGGTGAGCGACATCGTCTCAGAGCTGCGCAACTCCATGACCACGGTCGTTTCCTCCAACGATTTGGGGACCATGGTGCTCAAGCGTCTTCTCGACCTCGACACGGTGGCCTACGTGCGTTTCGCGTCTGTGTACAAAGACTTCCAGGACCTTGAGAGCTTCTATAACGAGCTCACTCAAATTCAGCATCGAAGTGAATCATAATCTGTCTTATGTAAAGTAATGTAACTCAACGCGCAATCCGCGCTTGTTCTCGTTCCTGGGTTGATTCCCATCACGTAACAGAGTTTCTGAGGCAAAATCCGCGGAAAGACGGCCGACTCTGTTCCACCCTGGGAATCGGCAGGTCGCGGCCCCCGAAAAC
>CAVEWV010000018.1:0-10683 GCA_963619535.1 Acutalibacteraceae bacterium
GTGCTTCCCGGCGGCGAGAGCACGGCACAGGCGAAAATGCTCCACGAGCTGGGCATGTTCGAGCCGCTGCGTGAGCGCATCGCCGCCGGCATGCCGGTGCTTGCCACCTGCGCCGGACTCATCCTGCTGGCGCAGCGCCTTGAGAACGACCCCACGCGCCACTTCGCCACGCTGCCCGTGAGCGTGCTGCGCAACGCCTACGGCCGACAGCTCGGCAGCTTCCATGCTGAGGGTGCCCTGCTCGACCGCGAGGAGCGCCCCGAGGGCGACCCGCTCCCCATGACCTTCATCCGCGCCCCGCGCATCACGCAGGTCGACGACGGCGCCGTACCCCTCGCCACCCTGCCGGACGGCACCGTAGCCGCCGTGCGCTGCGGCAACCAGCTGGCCTGCGCCTTCCACCCCGAGCTCGACCCCGACACGCGCATCCACAGCCTGTTCCTGAGCCTGTAGCCCCCGCAAGGCGCCTCGATCGGCGGCCACGACCCCCGCCAAGCGCCTCGGCCGGCACACCACGGGGCCCCGCACACCGCCGCACCGTATCCTCCCGCGTCGCGTTTCTCCCATGACCCCGGGCGCGCCTGGTCGCCCGGGGCGCGCGGGACGGGTACAATGGGGCGACCGTCCGCGGACCCCAGGGAGCACCATGGCCACCTTCCAGGAACTCATGCGCGTCGCCGAGCTCACCGTCAAGGACAAGACCTCCAGCAAGCGCATGGGCGAGATCATGTCCATCCTCAAGAACTACGACGTGCGCCACGGCATCACGCCGCAGAAGGCCGTGCGCATCCTGGAGGACCTGGGCCCCACGTACGTGAAGATGGGCCAGATCGCCTCCAACCGCAGCGACCTGCTGCCCAAGGACTACTGCGAGGCCTTCGAGAAGCTGCGCGCCAACGTGCCGCCCATCCCCTTCGGCACGATCACGGCCACGCTGGAGCGCGCCTACGGCAAGCCCTGGGGCGAGGTGTTCTCCAGCATCGAGGAGACGCCCCTGGGCAGCGCCTCCATCGCCCAGGTGCACAAGGCCAAGCTCCTTGACGGCACCGTGGTGGCGGTGAAGGTGCGCCGCCCCGGCATCGTGCAGCAAATGGCCGAGGACATCATGCTCATGAAGCACGCCCTGGCTTTGGCCGCCTTTGCCACCGACACCCACGACAACATGATCCTCACCGCCGAGGGCTTCGTCGCCGAGCTCGAGCGCACCACCGCCTGCGAGCTCGACTTCACCGTGGAGCTGGACAACCTCGTGCGCTTCCACGACGACATGCAGGAGCAGGAGGGCGTGACGAGCCCGGTGCCCTACCCCCAGCTCACCTGCGACGACGTGCTCGTGATGGAGTTCGTCTCCGGCCAGTCCATCGACAAGGCGGTCGGCGAGGACGCCCAGGTGGGCAACGCGCTGGGGGCGCGGCTGGCGCAGAGCTACATCACGCAGGTGGTGGACAACGGCTTCTTCCACGCCGACCCGCACCCCGGCAACATCATCGTCAACGACGGCCAGATCGTCTGGATCGACCTGGGCATGACCGGCTCGCTTTCCAGCAGCGAGCGCGCCTTGGTGAACAAGGCGCTGCAGGCCCTCGCTACGCAGAACGTCTTCGACCTCAAGGAGGCGCTGCTGGGCCTCTCCAAATCTGAGGGCGAGGTGGACCACGGCCAGCTCATGGGCCAGATCGCGAGCCTGCTCAACCAGTACGGCACAAGCGACCTCAGCGACCTCGACGTGGGCCAGGCGCTCCTGGACGTCATCGAGGTGCTGCGCTCGCAGGGCCTGGTCATGACGCCCTCCGTCACCATGCTCGCCCGCGGCCTGCTCACCCTGGAGGGCGTGCTGAGCGACCTGGCCCCCGACGTGAAGGTGCTCGAGATCGTGAGCGAGCACGTGGCCGCCCAGATCGGCGACCCCCACTCGGTGCGCCGCCGCGCCCGCGAGATGGCCGGCGTCACGGCCGACTCGCTGCAGGCATCCGCAAAGCTGCCCCGCCAGCTCTCCAACACGCTCACCATGCTCAACCGCGGCCAGATCAAGCTGAGCACCGACGTGCAGCTGCCCGGCGACTTCATGCAGCAGCTCGCCGGCATCGTGGGCACCCTGTCGCTGTCGCTCATCTCGATGGGCCTCTTCATCGGCTCGAGCGTCCTGTGCACCACGAACCTGGAGCCCAAGTTCGGCGAGGTGCCCCTGCTGGGCATCCTGGGCTACATCGGCGCCTTCATCCTGAGCGTCTACGTCGTCGTCCGCGCCCGCCCCAAGAACAAATGACGAAAAGGGACGGAGCCTTTTCGTCATTTACCTGGTAGATGGCCAAATGACGAATTGGGACGGGGACTTTTCGTCATTTTGCCGGTAAGGCGGTCGGGCGAGCACGAGCGACGGCGAGCGGTCGGGCGAGCGCCAGCGACGGCGGGCGGCCGGGCCGTCCATAGCAGAGTTTGCCAAACATGAAAGGAGGCGCGCATGAGGGCGCCGCACACACATCGGGACGTCACCAGCGCACGTCGGACTCAGGCGCTGCTCGCGGCGCTGTGCTCGGCGGCGCTTCTGTGCTGCGCGCTCGCCGCCCCCGCCCCGGCCCAGGCCGCCTGGTACGACGACGCGCTTGCAAGCACCCTGGACTTCCTGGGACTGGGCGACCTCCTGGGCACGGACGCGCCGGATGCGGCCGCGGGCTCCGACGAGTCGACGTCGCCCTCGCAGGCGCAGGCCACCGCCTCCGAGGGCGCCCCCACATCGGAAAGCGCCCAGGGCCAGCAGGCCACCGCCTCCGCCCAAGCCGCACCCACCGACGGCACCGTGCGCCCCGAGGTGGTGGCCCAGATCGAGGAGCGCATCCGCGCGGCCGTCATCGCCTGCCAGACCGACCCGGTGGACATCAGCGACCTCAACGCCAGCGAGGACGAGTTCGCCCAGGCCTGGGACCATGCCGAAGACGGCTACGAGGCGCAGATGATGCACTGGCAGGGCGGCTCGCACACGTCCTACATGGGCGTCAACCGGCACGTCAAGTCGTTCACGATCACCTACCAGGTGGACGACGACACGCTGCCCACCTACAACCAGCAGCTCACCGACCTGGTGCAGCAGATCGCCTCGCAGATCGACCCTGCGGAGAGCAACTACGCCAAGGCCGTGTTCGCCCACGACTGGCTCGTGAACAACGTGACCTTCGACACCGCGCACGGCCAAGACGAGTCGGGCTTCGGCTTCTGGCACACGCCCCTGTCGGCCCTGCGCGACCACACGGCCGTGTGCTCGGGCTACGCCGCGGCCTACGAGCTGCTCCTCGAGGCCATGGGCATCGAGTGCAGGGTCGTCCGAAGCGTGGACATGAGCCACGACTGGAACGCCGTCCTGCTCGACGGCAGCTGGTACTACGTGGACGTGACCTGGGACGACGCCGACAGCGACGCCCCGGCCGGACGGCTGTACTTCATGGTGAGCACGGCCAGCATCTCGCGCGACCACTACAACTGGACAAACGCCGTGGACGCCCCGGCCGACCTCTACCTGCCCGACGCGCGGCGCTGCGACCCCAACGAGACCACGCTGGCAGACGCCTTCCTCCAGGCGGCCTACGACGGCTACACCGGCATGGTGGACGTGTACTCCTACCGCATATCGAGCGACGACTTCTCCGCGCTCACGGCCTCGCTCGACGAGGAGGGCTACTTCTGGGGGATGTCGCAGTTCCAATGGTGGTGGAAGAGCAACGAGGAGGGCATCGTGACCTTCTTCCGCCTGGGGTTCTAGCCAGGCGCGTGGGGCCGCCCCAAGCCCAGCCGCAAGCCCAGGGCGGCGCCGGATTCCAGCCGGACGCCCTCCCGACTCCCCTCCCGCCCGCCGCCTAATGTGGGCACTTGCGGGCGCTTGCCCTCACCGCGCGCCCCGCTGCGGCGTCGCGCGATAATGGCACGGCTACCTCAACCCACACGAAAGGCGGTCACCTCCATGAACGACTCCTTCGGCGCCGTGAGCGCGGCAGACGTCGAGGCCTGGCAGGGCCAGCTCGGCGACTTCGGCCCCTACACCGTGGCCCGCAACGCCGCCACCTCGGCAGGCGTGCGCGCGGCCTGCAAGAACCCGCTGCCCTGGCGCGCCTACCACGACACCTACTCGGTGAGCCTCTCGCCCACCGGCCCCGTCACCAACCAGCGCCACAGCGGCCGCTGCTGGCTGTTCGCCGCGCTCAACGTGGTGCGCGACCGCATGATGAGCGCCCTGGGCACCACCAAGCTCGAACTCTCCCAGGCCTACCTGCAGTTTTGGGACAAGCTCGAGAAGAGCAACCTCTTCCTCTCCGAGATGGTGCGCCTGGCGGGCCGCCCCGCCGACGACCGCGAGGTGGTGATGTGGCTCCAGGAGCCGGCAAGCGACGGCGGCTGGTGGGACTCCGCCGCGGCCCTCATCGAGAAGTACGGCGTGGTGCCGCACGAGTGCATGCCCGACACCGCCAACTCGCAGAACACCGACGCCATGGACGACGCCCTCTTCGCCAAGCTGCGCGAGTACGCCTGGGCCCTGCACGCCGCCGTGGCCCAGGGCGCCACGACAGAGGAGCTCGCCGGCATGCGCGACGAGATGATGGCCGGCGTCTACCGCATCCTGGCCGTGTGCCTGGGCGAGCCGCCCGCCAGCGTGACCTTCGAGTACGTGGCCGACGCCCGCAAGGCCGGCGACGAGAAGAAGGACGCCCCCGAGGGCGAGGACCCGGCCGCCGACGCGCAAGGCGGGCAGGACGCCCAGCCCCCCGCGCCCGGCTCCTTCGAGGCGCTCGACGCCAAGAAGGCCAAGGACGCCCAGGTGGAGAACTTCGTGCGCATCGAGGATGTGACGCCGCAGGAGTTCCTGCAGCGCTACGGGCACGTGAGGATGTCCGACTTCGTGAACGTGGGCAACCTGCCCGGCGCCAGCCGCCCCTACGAGACCATCCTGCAGATGGACAACCAGAGCTCGATGGTGGGCGTGCCCGTGCGCATGCTCAACATGCCCGTGCGCGTGATGAAGGCCGGCCTCATCGCCCAGCTCAAGGCCGGGCACCCCGCCTGGATGGCCTGCGACGTGCTCAAGAACCTCGACCGCACCGACAAGGCGGGCCTGCTCGACACGCAGACCTACGACATCGAGGGGCTCTTCGGGATGAGCTTCGGCATGGAGAAGGGCGACGCCCTCGACGCCCGCCAGATCGAGATCAACCACGCCATGACGTTCCAGGGCGTGAACCTTAACGCCGAGGGCAACCCCACGGCCTGGCGCGTGGAGAACAGCTGGGGCAAGGACGCCGGCTGCGACGGCTACCTCGTGGTCACCGACCGCTGGTTTGACGCCTACATGGGCCAGGCCATCATCCACCGCGACTACCTGCCCGCCGAGGTTGTGGCCCTGTGGGACAGCCCCGACACCCCCGTGGTGCACCTCGACCCCTGGGCCCCGATGTTCGGCGTGAGCGACTAGGCGCAGGCGCCCAGCCGGCTACGACATTTCAGCGGCGGGCCGCGATGAGGCGTTCTCACGCGGCCCGCCGTGCATAGTCGGTCGTATCCTAAAGAGGCCCGCGGCGTCTAAGCTCGCGCACGGCACCGGTGCGACGCCGTTGGACGCCAGCCCCTCGGCCATCGCGCGGCCCAAGCCGGCGGCCAAAGCCCGCAATCTAGTCAGCGTCCATCTGCGCCCTCCAATCGTCAGTCTGCCGCCTACAGCCCCAGGGCCTTCTTGGCAGCGGCGACCGGGTCGCCGTCGGGGTAGAAGTCGGGGCTCACGCTGCTGAACAGCTCTATCGAGGCCGACGTCAGGTCCTTGATGCACGAAGAGGGCAGCAGCACCTTCTTGGCGCCGGCGTTCTTTGCCACACGCAGGATGTCTTCCAGGCCCGTGAGCTCGTCGATCGTGCCCGACATGCGAAGGGCTCCGGGAATCACCAAGGCGGCCCGAACAGGGCGATTGCAGGCGGCCGAGCACAGTCCCACAAACTCAGCCAGGCTCACCTCAGCGGACACGCCGCGCTTCTGCAGGTCGTTGAAGTACATGAGGTAATCGCGCGCCCGCACATGCATGCCTCTTGCCACACGGTCGGCGTTGTTCTCGAAGTACGTGAAGGCGGCATTAAGGCTCTTCTTTACCTCAGAGTTGCTGCCCACGCCCTCGTAGTTGAACTTGAACTCGCCCGCCACAGCCTTGTTCTCCAGCTTGTACACGGCCATGTCGCCTTCCCAAAGCGAGCGGCCCACGGCAAACACGTGACCGGGAAGCACCTCGGCCTCGGGCACGAGCGTGCCGCTGGACTGCTCGGGCACATACACCACATGGCTCTCGGAGGTCTCGATGTCGATGTAGCCAAGGTTCACATCGATGAACTCAACGCCTGCCATGATCTTGAGCTGCTCCTTTACGCGACGGCGACCCTCCATCGCATAGTCGAGCAGCATCCGCACATCTTCCTTGGACATGCGCTCGTCGGGGAACAGCAGCTTGGCCATACCGCTGAACGTCTTGCGCACACCGATTTCGTCGCGCTTGTTGAAATCGGAGTTGAGACGGAAATGCGCATCGATGAGATGCGTGTAATCACGCTTGCGCATCTCATGGCAGAACTCCGAGAGGCAGTCGGTGATAAGACCGTAGTGGTCGGTCAGGATGTCAGAGCGCATCTTGGGCACCTCCCAGCCAGGCAGGTAGAGATGGATGCGGTCGAAGAAGGCCGAGTCGTTGTTGAACTCGGGCGGGAACGGCTCAAAAAGGTGCGACGTCTTGAGCACGTTTTGCACGCTGTCGTTGATATTGCCCTCAAACACCATGGAGGCGTCGGCATTGAGCTGGTCTTTTCCACGGACAAAGGAGCCGGACGCCATGTAGTCCTTCAGAATCTGGACGGCGTTCGTGTCCCTATAGTGCATGCCCGCAACCTCGTCGAACGTGACGCAATCCCAGCAGCCCACAAGGCCGGCGCCGGAGACGTACATGTAGCCGAACAGGTTCGCCGTGGTGGTCTGGCCGCCGGAAAGGAGGATGGCGTAGGGGCTGATCTCCTTGTACACATGACTCTTGCCCGTGCCGCGCGGGCCAAGCTCGCACAGGTTGAAGTTGCGCTCCACAAGCGGCACCATGCGTGCGATAAAGTGCAGCTTCTGCTTCTCGGTAAGCGCACCGGGCTCATAGCCGCAGCTGCGCAGGAGCAGGTCAATCCACTCCTGGGTGGTAAACGCCTGGCGCACGTCAATAAGGGCGTCGAGGTCGAGGTTGGGCATCTGGATGGGCTTGAGGCTCACCACATGGAACGGGCTGTTCTCGGGGCCGCGCTTGCCACCCTTCTTTTTAGGCTTGGGCTTGGGGCGCTCGTCAAAGATAACGGCGGGGGCGTCATCCATATCGTCTTCGTCAGGGTGCAGGTACTCGATACGCATGATGCACCAGATGCCGCCTTGCAGGATTTTCGTGTACTCGCGCACATACTCTTCCGGCATCACGAACGGATCGATATCGAGGTTGTTGAAATATGCCGCATATAGGTCGTGCCTCTCATCGAGACATGCATGAACCTTGTCGATTATCGTATATTGTCCCAGCTCGCGAATCTTGGACTTGATGGTCTCGCTCTCGTCGGGGCGCACGTAGTTGTCGGTGAGAATCTTGCGGATGCGCGCCACGCCCTGCTCCACCATCTCGTCGTCATCGGTGGCGCAGTACATGCCCAGCAGGTATTCCAGCACAAACGTAGGCACGTTGGCGCCGCGCTTCATCATCGACGTGAGGTCCTTGCGCACGACCTTGCCGGGAAACTGCTCCATCACCTTCTCGTCGAGCGCATCACGCACGAGCGTGGGTATGGGCGAAGTCTTGATGTCTTTCATGGGTCACTCCTCGTTTGACTCGACGAAACGCCGGTATTTCTAATTGTTCTGAACGCCCAGGTCGCCGATAAGCAAATCGGCACAAACCATGTCAGACATAGGCCCCCTACCAATCGAACTCGTTGACGAACGCGATTTCCACCCGCTGCTCGCTGGAGAGGACGACCTCACCGGTGGCGGCGTTTTTCACTTGCAGGCGGTAGACCTGGCTGGAGGAGGTCTGCACGCCGGGACGCATGGTGAGCGTGGCCCGCAGGCGGCGGTCGGCCACCTGGGCGCCCGTGCGGTCGGCCTTGATGAGGGCCGTGTTGGTCACGGGCGTGCCGGCGACATCCACCAGCTGTACCTCGTAGGTGGCGGCCAGCACCTTGCCGCCCACCGGCTCCTTCTGCAAAAAGTCGCGGCCGAAGGCGTTGGACGTGACCGTCGTGGCCGTGGTGATGAGCTCCAGGGGCGAGGGCGCGGCGGCCTCGAAGTCGCCGGAGTTTGAGCGCAGGTTGCGGAAGCGCAGCACCGGCACGCACAGCTCCTGCAGCGAGATGCCGCCGTGCACGTAGTTCTCGCCCTCCCCGGGCCTGGCGATGCGCACGCACCCGCGTGGCGAGAAGCCCGCGAGGTCGCTGGCGAAGGGTCTCATGCTCACCTGCGCCATGGCGTCGCAGGCCGCCCCCGCCTCGGCCAGCACATAGCGGCGGCCCGACGCGCGCGCCTCGCCCTCGAGCTGGGCCAGCGCCACCTTCTCGACGGCGTCAAGGCCGGCGCGGGTGTACACGAAGCCGTGGTCGGCCGTGATTATCACGTTGGCGCAGCGAAGCTCGCCGCAGATCATGCGCACAAGGCCCGTGAGCTGCCCGACCGCGTCGGTGCAGGCGTCGAACACCTCGCGGGCGGTCTTGCGGCTGTCGCCGATGGCGTCGATGGCGTCGTGGTACACGTACACCACGCGTGCGCCGGCCACGAGCGTCTTGCGCTCCTCGCGACGCATGTCGATGAGCTCCTTGTAGCGCACGGCCACGGCCCCCTCGCTGGCCCGGGCCAGAAGCGCCTGCCGCTCGGCGGTGGACATGGTGGAAAAGCCGTCTGCCAGCACCTTCACGCCCGCCTCGCCCTCGCACACCATGCCCAGGCCCGCATGGGGCAGAAGCGCCGCCATGCCGCACGCCGTGATGCTGGGAAACACCGCCTGCACGCTTTCCAGCTCGGCCTTGCCCTGCGTGTCGGCCTCCAGCGCGTCGGCAAGCTCGCAGGCCACCTCGTAGCGCAGCGCATCGGACACCACCACGAACACGCGGCCCTTCTTGGCCAGGGGCGCCACCTCGTTCATGTAGAAGAGGTCCTGCCTGTCTACCCCCGTGCAGTAGCCCTGCGCGGCGAGGTCGGCCTGCGCGGCCTGCTCCCAGGCGGCGCACAGGTTCTTGACGTACCACCCCTTGTAGAGCCCCTCGGCATACTCCATGGCGCATTTGAGCTGGTCATCGAGGGTGTCAACCGCGTCCTTGCAGGCGGCGTCGGCACAGCGCTGAAAACTGCGGTAGAGGCTGTCCATGCGCCACCAGCCGCCCGTGTAGCCGCGCCACACTTCGGCTGCGCTCGCGCGGAAGAAGCCGGCGGCGTTCTCGGCCTCGAAGCGGCGCATGAGCAGCAGGGCCTCGAGCGCGTCGTAATAGGGAGTCAGGCGCGCGTTCCACGCAAGCGGCTTGCGCTGCGCCACCGAGGCGAGCGCCGCGTCGGCGGCGCAGGCGGGGCGGCACGCCTGCGCGAGCAGCCGCGCGGCCACCTCGTCGTCCACGCACGGCAGCGCGTCGCAGGGCACGAGGGCCTCGAGGGGCATCTCGGCCACGCATGCGGGCAGGCGCAGCTGCGCCTGCGCGTCAAGGGCCGCACGGGTGAGGCCGGCGGGGTCGCGCTCCTTCCAGGCGCGCACGACCTCGCGGCAGCGCCGGCATGCCTGCTCGGGCGGCACCAGGCGCTCGAGCGCGGCGAGCTGCGGCAGTCCCAGGGGCGCCACGCCGTCGGCCAGGGCGCCCAAAAGCACGCGCCCGCGGGCGTCGGCGGCCGAGAGGCCCTCGTCGTCGCAGCCCGTGCAGGCGGCGAGCAGGCCGCGCAGCTGCTCCCACACGCCGGCGGCGCGCAGGGCGGCCTCGGGGCCGGTGGGGCCCGCGGCGCGGTCCGCGGCAACGTCGGCCCCGGCCGCGTCGCGGGCCTCGGCAATCTCCGACTCGCAGGCGTACTCGGCGGCCAGGTAGGCGGCCAGCACCTCGGCGCGCCCGGCGCGCACGTCACGGCCCAGCACGCAGGCCATAACGGCCAGGTACAGCTCCCCGGGCCTCTCAAAGCCGCCCGGGGCCACCTCGCGGGCGCGCTTGACGTTGGCCTTCTTGCCCAGCCAGCCGCGGCACGCACCCACGGCGTCGCGCATCTCGCGCGAGTCGGCAGCGCCGATGTCGCTCATGAGCATGCTGAGATAGTCGGCCTTGAAGGGCGTTGCGAGCACCTCCACGTCGGCCAACCAGTTGTCGCGCAACTCGCCCTCGGGACGGCGGCGGTACAGCAGGATGCGCCGGCCCGACAGGTCCTCGTTGAGCGCGCGCTTGAGCTCGAACAGGCGGTTCGGCTCCTCGCGGAACACCTCCACCCCGGGCAGCTCCATCTGGGCGCATGCCTCGGCGAACTCTCCGGCGGGGTCGTACCACACCACCACCCGCCCCAGCCCGGGGTCGCCGGCGGCCGGGGCGCCGGGGCCAGCCGCAACGCCGGCGGCCGCAGGCTCATACAGCGCCATGATGCGCTTTTGGATGTCGATCACGTTCATAGGTGCGATCCTTCGAGGTAGGT
>CAVEWV010000018.1:10869-32954 GCA_963619535.1 Acutalibacteraceae bacterium
CGACACGCACGCGCAAGCGCGTCTTACTTGATCTTCGCCAGCACGTCTTGCAGCTTGGCGTAGTTGTTCTTCACGCCGTCGTCGAGGTCCAGGTCGATGCGCTGGTCGGCCAGGTGGTGCAGGCGCTGCTCGAAGGCGGCCACCTCGGCCTGCTGGTCGGCGAGCTTCTTTGCGCGTTTGGCCAGGCGCGACGCCGCGCCGCCCGACGCGCCCTCGCTGTCTTGTCGCACCTGCTCTATCTGGTTGCGCAGGCGCTCCTGCTGCACGTGCACATAGTCGGTGCGCATCTGGGCCAGCGTGTCGGGCGTGTAGCGGTGCAGGTACACCAGGGCCTTGAAGCCGTTCTTCTTGCCCGAGTCGAACAGCCAGTAGATGGGGCGTTTCTTGTACGTCTTGCAGTGGTCCTCGAAGAACCCCTTGAGGAAGTACTGGCGCACCACCTCAAGCGGCAGCTCGCGACTGGCAGGGTCGAGCGCCGCCGCCACATAGCGCAGGTTCTCCTCCAACGTGTCGGCCCCGTAGGCGGCCACGAGGAAGTCGCGGAAGCGCGGCGCGGCGTCGTCGGTGAAGTACTCGTCGTCGCCCAAAGGGATGATGCCGTCCTCGTCGGGCATGAAGGTGACGTGCTCGGGGCTGGGCATCTTGGCCAGGTAGTCGCTCAGCGTGGACTTGGCGTCTGCCAGCACAAGCCCGTCCACATCGAGCGAGTAGCGCCCGAACATGCACCCCACCGCGTAGCTGATGAGCGAGACGATCACGTCGCGGCGGGTGAGCACGTAGCGGTTGCCCTTGAACGACTCGGGGATTTCCTCCTCGGTGTCGAAGATGCGCGCCACGGAGACGTACTTGTCTTCCACCTCGATGGGAACCTCGCCATCCATGTCATAAATCTGCGCAAATATGCGGTTCAGCTCCTCCTCGTTGGCCTTGAGCTGATCCCAACGCGCGTTGACCTCGGCCTTGTAAGCTGCGTATTTGTCTGCGATGAGGGTAGCCATATTAGGCAGCGCTCCTTTCATAAATAACAGTCTTCGTTTTACTTAAAACAACCTGTTCTCTTGACAAAGCTTGGATTTGTGTGCTATTGAAAGCGTGGCGCCTTGAAAAAGGTGGCCTCCCAGAGCCGGGGGTAGTCCCCCGGCATTTTTTATATATCCATGGAAAACGTTCGGATTCAAAGTGCGTCAAGCAATAACGATATTCTTTCTCAAGCAACTTCCCCTCATATCGCTGCTGCCATTCAGCGAGGCTATAGCGATATGCAGCAAGGTCGCGTTCACCCTTGGAGCGAAGCGCGACAGCTGGCCGACTCAATTCGAAAGTCTCGCAGCAATGAGACACTTCGTAGCCGACTGACACAACAAGAGCTGTCCCGCGCATGCGAGGAAGAGCCGCTAACAGCAGGGCAAATCGAGGATATACGCAACGATTACGCCGCAGCCATGCGCGGAGAACTGGTTGACGCCAAAGAGGCAGTTGCGAAGATTCGCGCAAAGTATGGCTTGTAGTGGATGGCGTAAGGTCGCTTGATATACAGTAAGCGGATATGCCATAAGTAGCTCGACCCTCCCATAGGAGGAGACCTCCACGAGCCAGGGGCAGTCCCCCGGCGCAAGTTTGCCCATGATGAGAACGGGCTACAGGGAGGCGGGCGGTACCGCCCGCCTCCCTGTTTGTTGACAGGCCTGCGTCAGTAATAGAAGCCACCTCGACCATGTTTAGGTACCACCCCCCTCCCACAAAATCCAAACGTCGCTTACGCAGCACTCAAACCAAGGCCGTCAATCGCAGCCCGGCATGCTTCGTTTTCTTCAAGATCCACCACAGTGCGCATGACTGTTTTTTTGACCTGCGTGGTCATACGCAGTTTCTCAAGCAATACCTTGACGGCGGCAACGTCGTTTTTGCCGCAATAATAGGCAAACACCTCTGCGGGCTTGGACAGTTTACGGTGCCCGTCGGAGGCTTCAAGAGCTTTGATGAGCGTTTCGGTTCCGCCTTTATTGAAAACCTTACGCAGGTCGATATCGTCAAGCAGCCGTTCCCACTCGGGGAACTCACTCATGATCTCCTCAAACTCCCTCACATTATTGGACGAAAGCAGCCTCAATAGATATACCTTATTGGGGGCGAGCCTCTTACCCAGCACAATGCGATAGTATGCCGCGGCAAACGGTGTATCCGAATATGAGTAATCGCCATACATCTGGTCACCATCGCTTACAACATCGTCGCACGTCCAACCGGCATCTCCTGCACCATGAGGAAAATGCAACCAAGACATTGCATCCGAACCGCCCATCTCAAACCCATACCAACTCGAACCCGTCGTTAAACTAGTAAAACCTTTGAGTAGATATCACCCCCCCCCGCGAGAATCGGGGGCCTCAGAGAAACAATCATCAGTGTCACGGACCAATTCGAACCGATGCACATCAGTTCTGCTCCTCGACATTGACTATGACCCTCCTCTCGACGCGATATGATGGGCATTTCGCAATCTCTTCTGGCTTGATAACTGATGGGCCAGCTTTAACTAGAGAAATCAAGTCTCTCAAGATTTGAATACCCACTTGAAAAAAGGCCGTTTGGGCAGGGTTCTTGGTTCCAATATCCGACGCTTGGTCAAGAAAGAGAACCCTTTCGCCTGCCTGATCATACAGATAATTTCCATGCGCCAAAGAATTGCGCAGATGTCGAAAGAAGCATGTTGCATACGTTTCTGTAAGGCGACATTTTATTGCATTCCTCTCATTGACGGATATTTTGCACTTAATGCAGAACACTCCGCCGTCGCTATTTAACCACGTATTTTCTTGTCCGCCCATTCGCCTACATTGTTCATACCTTGATTGCGCATTATTGGAAATAAGAAATTCGAACATGCCAGGGTTTTCGGCATGCAGGCATCGAGTTATCACCCACTTCATAAGCCTATCGAGTTCGTTCTTTTCCCAACCACAGTCAGCTAAATCAATAGATTGGGCTGATGCTGGCTTATCAGAGTGTGCATATGGCGACTGAGTAAGATAGAAATCCAATATATCGGCAGGCAACATGTCATATCACCTACACCAACGGATGACGTTTGAAATCCCAGGAGGTTTCAAACGAGTCATAGTCTCTTGTGGATTCGCTTATAAGAGAATGTCCTAACCCTGCAACGACGTCGACACCCTTAGTCGAATCAGGAATTTCAATAATATCTCCCACCTTGAAGTCCATCGTTGGTGCAAGAAACGAGAGGAAGGCCGCCGCCGCAGATGAATTAATAAGAGCAGCGGAATAGATTGCTTCGTCGCTCGTTGACGCAAAGCCCTTCGCTCCCTTACTGTCAAAAAGGCTTCCAGCCTTTGAGTATCGGACATGTATGTCAGAGGACGATAAGGATGACCAGGAGATTCCCTCACGAAAAGCATACGCACCATTATAGTTATGTGACCTGATACGCCCCGTGTCTGGGTCGATATTATTTTTTATTGCCTCTCCATCATTTTTGTAATAAACAACAAGCTCGTTATTCCCATACCATTTGCGAAAGTCACCGCCTTTTTGGTAGGGAAACCAGGAATGCATACGAGCTGATTTGTCATTCGGGGCCTTTGCATCAAAGCCTATCTCTTCATAGTTGCACTCCCACCAACAGTGAACAAACCTATCGTTGTCAGCCGTTGCCATTCCTTCTCTCGTAGTCAATCTATCACCGAGAGAGGGAAAAGTGTTAAACGCCTTCCGCATCGCCTCGCTCGCCCAGTAGGCGATCGGGGTGCCGGGGATGTCTTTGAAGGTGGAGGCGTCGGCGCGATAGAACCAGCCGCAGGTGGGGTTTTGGATGGCTTCGAGGGTCTTGGGAGCTTGCACGTCAGGTCCGACGAAGTCGGACAGGCGGACATAACCGCCTTTCACCCCGGCATGATGAGAATTGTTGAAGGTGAAAGTGCAGATAGGCACAGTCGCCCCAGCGAAACCCGAATACTCAAGCTGGACAAGAGAAGTAATAGTCTTCTCGTCAATCAGCTTTGAGCGCAGCTTCTCATAGCTACCGATAAACATCCAGACAAAGGGCGTCATCATGCCAACTTCGCCGTTGGCGACCGTCATCTGCATAATGCGTACGATAAACGACGAGAATAAATCGCTCTTCACATCGGGGTAGTTCTTCTTGATCCAGGCGCTGGTCCAGGGGTCGAAGTTGGAGCTGCCCATGTAGGGCGGGTTGGCCACTACCACGTCGTACGTACGGCTGAGGTGCTCGCAGAGGGAAAGCGCCTGCTCAAGCTTGGTACGCACGTCATTATAGAGAAGGCCGTCGCATGCGGAGATTGCCTCGCGCAGCTCGACCAGGTCGGCCTGCGTAGGCGCGAGCAGGCTGCCGCACTCGGTGAGGTGCGCCAGCGCGTCGAGCAGGCCCGTGTTTGCGGCCAGGCGGCAGCCAAAGGGCAGCTCGTCGGCCTCTATTGCCACAGGCTCCAGCACGCACACGTCGGGCAAGGGGCGGCCCGCACGGGTGAGGAAGCGCCGGTCGAGCGAGCAGGCGCGCATGTTGAGCACAAACTCCGCCCACTGCGCCGCACGCTCGGATATCTCAAAGCCGTGCAGGTTCTTCTCGATGATGAGGCGGGCCGCGTCGCGGTCGCGATAGCCGCGCTCGCGGTACATCTCCACGAGCAGGTCGAAGGCATAGGCCAGGATGTGGCCTGAGCCGCAGGCCGGGTCGCACAGGGAGATGTCCTCCGGGCCCTCGATGCGCACGAAGTCGCCGGGGTCGCCCTCGGGGGCGATGTAGAACTCCATGTGCTCGGCCAGCTTGGAGTCGGGGTTGTTCAGCATCCACAGGCGGCCCAGGGAGTTCTGCACCATGTAGCGCACGATCCAGTCGGGCGTGAAGAGCTGGGTGGCTGGGCCGATCTTCTCGGGCGTGGCCTTCTTGCCCTTCTTGAAGCCAGCGAAGGCGTCGTCCTTCTCGCGGGCGATGTAGAACTGGTAGAGCCAGCCCGTCACCTCGGCGTTGTTGTCCTTTCGGCCCTGCCCGTCGGCCTCCTCGCTGCCCCAGGCCGCCTCGGGAATCTCGCACACCATGCGGCGCACCAGGCCCGACTCGCCCAAAAGGCGCGCCGGGAGCAGCAGCGCCTCGGTGGCGCCCACCTTGCCGAAGATGCCCGGCATGTACTCGGCCAGCTGGGCGCACTGGGCTTTGAGCAGCAGGGCGAAGAGCTCCTCGTCGTGCGCGCCGTCGGCCAGGCCCAGGGCCTGGGCGGCGTCGATGCCGGGCAGCTCGCCCACAAGCGTCACCGCCTCGTCGAGGCACTGGGGCCGTCCCCACTGCCCGTCGGGCTGGCCGGGGCGCGAGAGCATGCGCACGTGCGAGGGCAAAAAGTCGTGCAGCTCCATGTAGCGGATGGCGGCCACGCGGTTGAACCAGCCGTAGGCCGCGCGACGCAGCACCTCGGCGAAGGCCTCGGGGCTGCCGCCGATCTGCTCAAGCAGGGCCGCGCGCTGGGCCTTCTCGGCAGGCGTGAGCAGCCGGCCGTCCACCGAGTCGGCGTCTGCAGGCACCTGCGGGCCCTGCGGGTCGAGCCGGTACACAAGCGCGCGCTGGCGCACGGCGGCAGGCAGGCCGTTGGCGTCGGCGGGGTCGGTGATGGAAAGGCAGAACTTCTCGAGTGCCGAGGTGTCCATGAGGGGCCTTCTTCCTTGCACGGGGGTGGGGAGCGGTGGGGCAGGCTAACGAAGACGCGCGACGAGCCGGACCGAGGCGGGCGGCTCGCCGCGCAAAGCGGGCGCGCGCCCTTACGAGACGCGGATGCCGCCTTCGCCGGCCTCGAGGGCCGCGTGGAGCTTCTGCTTGAGCTTGACGGTGAGCTCGATCACGTACGCGTCCACCTCGGCGTCGCTCGTGAGGCGCTTGGGCTCGGACACGGTGGCGATGCGCACGTCGCGCGTGGGCTTGGGCCTGGGCTCGCAGGCGGGCGGCACGGGCTTCACCACGACGTGGGAGTCGCCGGGCTGGCCCCCGGCGTTCTGGCGGGCCTTCTCGGCCTCGAGGCGGGCCTTGCGGGCGGCGTCCTCGCGGGCCCGCGCCTCGGCGGCGTCGGCCGCCTCGTCCACCTTCGCGTAGGCAGCGACGCGCTGCTCCTCAAGGCGCGACTTCAGCGCGTCCAGGGCCTCGCACGTCTTGGCGGCGTTGGCCTGGCCGCGCAGGGTTATCCAAACCTGCTCAAGCGCGTCCAGCGCCTGCTCGCAGCCGGGCTTGCCCTGGGCATAGCCCTGGGCGGCCTGCCTGGCCTGCTCCACGCTGTCGAGCATCGCGCGGCCCTTCTCGCCCACAAGCTTGCCGTGGGCGGAGCGCACCGCGTTGCACAGGCCTGCCAGCTGCTTGATCTTGTCGTAAGGGCGCTCGTCGGCCAGGATGGCCTCCACCTGCCGCAGGGCCTGGGCGGCCTCGTCGCAGCCCTCCAGGTAGCCGCGCTCCCCCGCCATGCCCGCCACAAGGCTGCGGGCGGCCTCATACTGGTCTATCTGCCGGGCAAAGAACTGCTCTACCTCCTCCATGTCCTCGCAGGCGTCGCGCACCTCGTCGTCGCGCTCGTTGAGCGTGGCCAAAAACGTGGCCGGGTCGCCGTAGGTGCCCAGAATCTGGCCGCAGAGGTCGCGCAGGGCCTCCACCTGCGCGCGCCCGGGATACGCGCCACGGTCGTACTTTTCTCTCAGCAGCTCGGCCATCTCGTTGTGCTTGCCGCCGAGCCAGTCATGGGCGAACTGCACCAGGCCGTCCTCGTCGGCCGACACGTCCTGCCTGCGCGACACGTCGCGCAGGAGGGCGCGCGTGCCGTTGAGCACGCCCGCAGGCACGCTGCGCCGGGCCTCGACCCCCACCTTGTCGAGCGTGCGGCGGTTGTGCAGGTACTCGGGCAGCTTGGGGTCGGCGGCCTCCACGTTGGCGCCGGCCACGCGCACGCGCGCCTTCTGGTCGCGCACGAGCTGCGCCACCACAACGGCCACGTCGAGCTCCGACCACCCGTACGGCACGGCCTGGAACGTGTCCTGCAGGTCCTTCATCGTCTTGGGCTGATGGAGCTGCGCGGCCACGGCAAGCACCTGGCCCACGGCCTCGCACGCCTGCGCGTTGGGGTCCTCGCCGCCCAAGGGGCCGCTGCCAGTAAGGACGGTGCGCAGCTGCTGTTCGGTCTGCACGTGGCGCTGCACGAGGCCGCGCTTGGAGTACACCGAGTCGATGAGGCTCTGCGCGGCAAACTCGATGCGGCGCCTGGGGTTGTCGGAGCGGCCCTCGGTGAGCTCGCGGCCCGCCACATAGATGCGGGCCTTGGCAAGCGCGCGCTCCACCGTGTGCTTGGCCTCCTCGTGCAGGCCCTTCTTCTCCGCGTTGCGCGCGGCGATGATGGCGCGGGTGCTCTCGGGCAGGCTTTGCATCCTGCCCTGCATGACGCCCACATAGCGCTCGATGCGCAGCTCGCGCTGCACCAGGCTGTAGTAGTCGGCCTCCTCGTCGAGCACCACGAGCACCTGGTTGGGGCTGGCTGAGGCCAGCACGTACTCGCCCTCGCCCGCCCCGGCGCGCCACGAGGGGGTCACCGTGCGCAGCACCAGGCCGCCCTGCGCCGTGCCGTGGGCCTGATCGTCCACATAGCGGTCGAGCTGGAAGTCGCGCTGGCCGCCCGACACGCGGGAGAAGTCGGCCAGCAGCTCGGCGTACACGATGCCGCCGATCTTCTTCACCACCAGGGCGGGCTCCACCTGCGTCTGGGCGATCTCGCGCGCGATGTCCTGCTCCTCGTCGGTGAGGAAGGTGTACACACCGCCCGTGCGCGTGATGTAGTTCTGGCGCTCCAGGCGCGTAAGGCTGGCCGAGACGCGCTCGCGCAGCGCCTGCACGTCGGCGTCCATACGGTCGGCCATCATGATGGTCACGTTGTTGAGCGTGGCCTTGACGTCCTCGACGTGGCGGATGAGGAAGAGGAGCTTGAGCACCTGCACGTCCTCGGGGAAGAGCCCCTTGTCGCCTTCCTGCGCCGCCGCGGCGCAGCGGTCGATGACGCGGCGGATGTAGCCCTCGAGGAAGGTGCTCAGCGTGTCGTAGAAGCGCCAGAAGGGCACCACGGCGTGCTCGTCGCACGCGCTCACCGCCTGGGCGGCCTCCTGGAAGCCCGAGAGCATGGAGCGCTCGCCTCCCGAGAGGTGCTTGCCCGAGCTGCCGTGGCGGCGCAGCTGGGTGAGCACGTCTTGCATCACCTTGAACTGGTAGCCCACAAAGGGAAACGACGCGGTGAAGTCCCCGGCGTCGGCGTATCCGCCCAGGTCGCCGCGTGCCTCCTGGAAGGCGTACAGGTTGCGCAGCGCCGCTGAGTTGGCGGCGTACACGTCCTTGAGCAGCGCCTCGGCCTGCGGGGTCTTGGCAAGCACACGGGCCTTGATGACCTCGTCCACCGAGGAGCTCGACAGCGACAGGCGCGTGTTGAAGCGGCCTTGGATCTTTGAGAAGTCGTTGCCGGCCACGCGGGTTATCTCGTCGATGGCCTCCTGGCTCGTCACCATGACCCACACGCTGCCGCCGCAGCGCGCACCCAGCTCCTCCACGAGCGTCTGCAGGTTGAGCATGAGGCTCACGTCGGCCCCGATGTACTGGCCCACCTCGTCCACCATAAAAAGCAGGCGGAACGCGCCCGTGGGGCTCTGGGCGCGGCGGCGCTCCACGTACTCGTTGATGTCGTCCACCAAAGAGTCGATGCTGATGCCGGCTGTCTCGGTGCCGTCGAACCAGCGCGTGGCCGCCTCGGCGCTCATGACGCCGGCCTGGGCCAGGGCCTCGATCACGTCGTCTTGATAGAAGTCGTAGGACTCACGGGTCTGGAGCCAGTCGGCGCCGGCGAGCTGGGCAAAGGCCGCACGGAACTCCGCCGTCTTGCCCTTGCGCTCGATGGCCTGCTCCAGGCGCACGAGGCGCAGGTCCTGGCCGTAATAGCCCAGGTGCTCGTAGAACACGGTGGCGAACACCTTGAGGATTGCCGTGTTGTCCTTGTTGGCCGGGCCCTTGTTGTCGATGTTGAACAGGATCGACTCGCACGGCACGCTCACGCAGCGCCGGGCCTGCGCGGCCATGAGGGGGTCGTCGAACTTGTCTGCGAAGTAGTCGATGGCCGCCCTGCCCGCCACCTCGCGATTGGAGAGCAAATACGACATCATCTTGAGGAAGTGCGACTTGCCCGAACCGAAGAAGCCGCTGATCCACACGCCGATCTTGTCGGTGGGGGCGTCGATGGCGGCGGCGTAGCGCTCGAGCAGCTGGGCGAAGTGGCGGCGCAGCTCGCGGGTGATGACGTACTCCTCGAGCTCGGAGCGGATGGACTCCTCGTCGTCCTGGGCGACCTTGACCACGCCGTTGATGTTGCGGTCGACGTCCTTGGCGAACATGTCGTGAATGCGCATGGGAGGCTCCTTGTGACGTGTGTTGTGCGACAGATGCCGAATTGACGTCTGGCCTGCTAGATGATGTTGAAAGCCCGGTAGTAATTGGAGTCGTCCAGGCGAGAGAACAATCTGAGGTCCACCTGGTTGTAGGCGCCGGGGTAGAGCAACACGAAAGGCACGTCGCTAAAGACATGCTGGGCGTTCTCGAGCACGGAGTGGGCCCGCACGAAGGGGTACGCCTGCCCCACGCCGCTCACGAGCAGCACGTCGCGCCCCGGGCAGTGCGGCCAGTCGTCCATGGCGGCCACGACGCGCTCGGGCGTGACGATGGACTGCAGGCGCTCGACGAGGGCGTCGCTGCCGCGGCGCTCCTCCAGGGCGGCGATCTTGTCGAGGATGCCGCGCCCCTCGCACACCTTGAGCAGCATGGCCCACAGGTTGCGCTCCACGACGTTGCAGGCCAGCCCGGCGTCGGCCTTGAGGCGGGCCGTGAAGGCGCGCACCTCAAGCTCGCGGCTCGCGGGGTAGTCGAACACGTAGAAGCCCACCTCGTTGGCAAGGCCGCGGTTGTGCAGGAAGTCGGGCTCCTGGATGCGGGAGCGCAGGATGTCCAGGCGCGCCTCCAGGCTGAGGGGCGCGGCGGGGCTTGCGGTTGGGCTTGCGGGGTTTGGGGAGGTCGCGGGCATCAGGCCATCGCCCCCATGCAGTTGAAGGCGGGCAAGAGCTGCACGTCGCCGTTGCGGCGGATGGCGCCCTCAAGCTCGGGGTCGAGGAAGACCGGCACGAGCTCGCAGGAACGCGGCCCCGCCAGCATGCCCGCATGGATGAGCGCCGAGCGCAGCACGCCGCGCGTCTTGGCAAGCGTGGCCGGGCTCCAGGCGGCGTACTCGGCCACGTCGGCCTGCATGTCGGCCAAAAACACGTTCACGTCGCCGGGGGTGAGGCTGTAGTCGAGCGTGGCGTAGCGCAGCCCCACCACGCGCGTGAGAAACTCCCACACGATGTCGTAGGCGCGGGCCATGGCGTAGAGGTTGGCCTGGTTTGCCTGGGCGTCCTCGCCCTGCGCGATGATGCGCACGAGGTCGTCGTGCGACGCACCTAGGGCGTTCAGGCGAAAGAGGCACACGCGGGCGATGTTGCCGCGCGATGCGGGCGTGGGGTATTGAAGGACGTTCTGGCTTGTGGCGAGGTTGACGACCTTCTCGTCGGAGGCGCCCTCAAGGCGCAGGCGCGCCACGATGCGCATCTCGCGCATGAGGAACTGCTCGCGGGTAATGGAGCGCCTCGTGCGGAAGGGGGCGGGCAGGGAGCTGGGGCGCGCGAGCGCGGCCGGAGCGCTTTCGGACGCGCGCGCGGCTAGCTCCGCGTGCAACACCTCATTGCAAGCGGGGCTAGAAAGGGGCCCTAGAGCGCCCCCCCCCGAAGGTTTTCTATCTTCTCGTCCTCCACGGCAGCCGGCCCCTTCACATGCGCATCGTTGTCAGTCGCGCACGCACTATAGCAGAACGCGCGGACAGCAATACGCCCGCAGCCCCGCCACTTCCCGACCGGCGACGGCTTTTTCAGGCTGGGCGGCAAGCGCAGATGGGCGACCTGCGCCAAACGAGGGCTTAAGTATGTGCTTGCAAGACTCCTCGGTTAGGTAGCATAGAGAACGACACGGACTCTACCAGGTGTTTTGCCTGAGTCCTCTTTCTGGCTACTACCGTAAAGAGGCGGCAAGCGCATACTTACGGCCTCTTTTGGCGCGGGCGACGGGCGCGAAGGGGCCATACGTCATCTCCCTGTCCTTTTCGGGCCCTGTGCCATTGTGTCGCAACAAAAGCGTGGCACACTATGCGGGCCAAAATTCCCGGGACGCTTGAGGAGCAAGGTGGAGATCATCAGGAACTGGCCGAAGAGGCGGCCCGTCGTGGCCGTGGCCCCGCGCACGGAAGACAAGGACACGCATCGCGACGGCATGACGGTCTATGCCCAGCTGCCCCTCTTCGACGCCATCCGCGAGGCGGGCGGCGTGCCCGTCATGCTGCCGGGCCCCTGCGGCCCCGGGTCGCTCGCGCGCATGGTGGAGACCTTCGACGCCTTCGTCATCCCCGGCGGCTACGACTGCAACCCGGCGCTCTACGGCGAGGAGCCCATGCCCGAGTGCGGCCCCATCAGCCCTTTGCGCGACCGCTTCGAGTGCGCGCTCATCCCCCGCGTGGTGGAGGCCGACAAGCCCCTGCTCACCATCTGCCGCGGCACCCAGGTGCTCAACGTGGCCCTGGGCGGCACGCTCTGGCAAGACATCCCCTCGCAGCCGGAGAGCACCCTCAACCCCGTGCCGCGCTCCATCCGCCACACCCAGACGGGCGACACCCAGGGCGAGGAGGGCCACGAGGTGTCCGTGTACCCGCACTCGTTCCTGTCGCAGGTGATGGGCAGCGCCCCGCAGGACCTGCACGTGAACAGCCTGCACCACCAGTCCATCCGCAACGTGGGCCGGGGCCTGGTGGTGAACGCCATGGCGCCCGACGGCGTGGTGGAGGGCGTGGAGATGCCCGAGAAGCCCTTCGTGCTGGGCCTGCAGTGGCACCCGGAGTTCCTCTGGCAGAACGACCCGCGCGAGATGCGCGTGTTCGAGGCGCTGATAGAGGCCGCCACGCGGTAGAGAGACCGGGCGCGAGCAAAGTGCCGAGGGGTCCACATGCGGGCTGGGCGGGGCGCAGAGGCGACGACGGGCGCGCGGATGCCGGCGAGAGGGCCCGCTGGCGAGCTAGGCGGGGCGCCGGGGGTCCGCTGGCGAGCTATGCGGGGCGCCGGCGCGCGACCCCTCGTAGACGTGGCCGCGCCTCTCGACCCTCCCGCGCGCCAAGCCCCCAACGGCCGATTGTGGCGGCCCTGTGGAGGCGCTCTCAATTTCTGTCCACGCATTGGCTATGATTGCCCCCGGCCCGTCTGAGCAGTCCAACCCTCCTGCCCCGACGGGCCGATTCACACCCTGCAGCAGGAAGGTACGCCCATGCGTCTCATGCACCTGGCCGATCTGCACATCGGCAAACGCGTCAACGAGTTCCCCATGCTCGACGACCAGCGCTACGTCTTGGAGCGCGTGGTGGAGCTCGTGGGGCAGCAGCAGGTGGACGCCGTGCTCATCGCGGGCGACCTGTACGACAAGTCCATCCCCTCGGCCGAGGCCGTGGCCTGCGTGGACTGGTTCCTCACGGCCCTGGCCCGCACCGGGGCGCAGGTGCTCGTGTGCGCGGGCAACCACGACTCCGACGAGCGCGTGGCCTACGGCCGCGACCTGCTCGCCGGCATGGGCGTGCACCTCTCGAGCGTCTACCGGGGCGAGGTGGCCCACGTAACCCTGCAAGACGAGCACGGCCCCGTCACCTTCTGGCTCATCCCCTTCCTCAAGCCCGCCCAGGTTCGCGCGTGGCTGCTCAACAAAACCGCAGGTGAGGGCGGCGCGGGCGCGGCCGAAGAGCCGGCGGCAGACGGCTCGAAGGGCACGGCCTTTCCGTCGGACGCCAGCCCCGCCGCAAACCCCGCGCCCGCCGCAGGCTCGGGCGTCACCACGGCCCTCAGCTACTCCGACGCCCTCAAGGCCGTGGTGGAGTCGCTTCCCCTCGACGCCTCGCAGCGAAACGTGGCCCTGTCGCACCAGTTCGTGACCGCGGGCTCGTGGCTGCCCGACACGTGCGAGTCGGAGATGAGCGTGGGCGGCTCGGACAACGTGGACGTGGGCGTGTACGACCCCTTCGACTACGTGGCCCTGGGCCACCTGCACCGCCCGCAGCGCGTGGGGCGCGACACCGTGCGCTACTCGGGCAGCCTGCTCAAGTACTCGCTCAGCGAGGCGGCGGGCCGTAAGTCCATCCCCATCGTGGAGCTGGGCGCCAAGGGCGAGGTGTCCGTGGAGCTTGTGGACATGCCCTACCTGCACGACCTGCGCCGCGTGAAGGGCACGCTCGAGGAGGTGCTCGACCCGGCAAGCCTGGCGCAGGCCCCCTGCGACGACTACGTGTACGCCGTCCTCACCGACGAGGTGCCCCCCGCCGACGCCCTCCAGCGCCTGCGCGCGGCCTTCCCCAACCTCATGTCGCTCAGCGTGGACAACGAGCACACCCGCCACGAGGGCATGGCCGACGCAAGCGAGCTGGAGCAGGCCGACGCCCTCAGCCCGCTGGAGCTGTTCGAGGCGTTCTGGGAGGGCCAGATGGGCACAGGGCTCGACGAGGAGGACCGCGCCGCGGTGCAGGCGGCCTTCGAGAAAGCGCAGGTGATGTAGATGCGTCCCGTATACCTCAAGATGAGCGCGTTCGGCCCCTTCGCAGGCGTGGCCGAGGTGGACTTCACGCTGCTCGGCACCGAGGGCGTGTACCTTTTGGCCGGCGAGACGGGCGCGGGCAAGACCACCGTGTTCGACGCGATAACGTTCGCGCTGTTCGGCCGCTGCTCGGGAGAGGGCCGCAAGCCCGAGAACCTGCGCAGCGACTTCGCCGGGCCCGACGTGCAGACCTACGTGGACCTGACCTTTGACCTGCGCGGCCAGCGCTACCGCATCGTGCGCGACCCGGGCGGCTACGAGCGCAACAAGAAGCGCGGCACCGGCACCACCAGAAGCGACGGCGACGCCAGCCTGGAGCTGCCCGACGGCAGCGAGATCACGGGCAAGGACACGGTGAGCGCCAAGGTCACCGAGCTTCTGGGCATCGACGCCAACCAGTTCGGCCAGATCGTGATGCTGGCACAGGGCGACTTCGAGAAGCTGCTGTGCGAGGGCACCTCCGAGCGCACCGAGATATTCCGCAAGATCTTCGGCACCGACATCTACCGGCGCTTCCAAGACGAGCTGGCCGCGCGCAGAAGCGAGCTGGCCGCCAAGTGCGCGCAGGCCGACCACGAGGTGGAGCTGCTGGCCAAGCAGGCCCTGGGCGCCATGGCCGCAGGCGACGAGCCGCGCGAGCGCGTCGAGGGCTGGGTGGAGCGGCACGCCCTCAACGCCGCCAACGTGCTCGAGGCGCTCGACGACGAGCTGGCCCTGGCGCAGGAAAGGCACGGCCAGACCGCCCGGGCGCTTGAGCAGGCACGCTCCGAGCACGACAGGCTCGCCCTGGCGCAGGACCGCGCCCGACAGGCCGCCCAGACCCGCGCCGACATGGCGCAGGCCCGCCAGAACCTCGACGGCCTGCAGGCCGCGCTGCCGGGGCTTGAGGACACATGCGAGAAGGCCCGGCAGGCAAGCAAGGCCGTGCCCGAGCTGCAGGGGCGCGCCGGTGCCCTGCGCGAGCAGCTTCCCAGCTACGAGAGGCACGGGCAGGCCGTGACCGACGCCCAGAAGGCGGCCGGCGAGCTCGCGAGCAGCCGCGCCGAGCTTGAGCGCGCCCAGGCCGGCGTGGCCACACGCGAGCAGGCCCTAGCCGAGCTGACCGCCCAGGCCGCCGAGCTCGCAGGCGCCGGGCAGGCCGCGGCCGAGGCGCGCACGGCCACCCAGGCCGCCGAGCAGGCGCTGCGCGACGCCGAGGCGCTCAAGGGCAGCGTCGAGAGCGCGCGGGCCTGCGAGGCCGCCATCGCCGACGCGCACGCGCGGCTCGCGCGCGCCCAGACGTTCATGGCCGAGCTCGACGAGGCCGACGCCTCCGAACGCCGGGCCATCGAGGAGCAGAAGGCCGTCGAGGAGCGGCTCGCCGGCGCCCCCGACGCCCTGACGCAGGCACGCCTCGAGGCCCAGAGGGCCCAGACCGAGCTTGACGCCGCCCAGGAGCTGGCCCGCAAGCTCGACGCCCTCTCGGCCGACCTCAAGCGCAAGCAGGAGGCCCACCGCGACGCCGCGCAAGCCTACGCCCAGGCGGCCGACGCGCACGGCCTGGCAACCCGGGAGCTCGAGCGGCTGCGCCGCGCCCGCGAGGACGGCCTGGCCGGCGTGCTGGCGGCCGGCCTGCAGCCGGGCCATGCCTGCCCCGTGTGCGGCTCGCTCGACCACCCCCGGCCCGCAGAGCACGCCGGGCACACGCCCACCCGCGAGGACGTGCAGGCGGCCCAGGCGCGCGAGGAGGCCGCCGGCAAGCGCTCCTCCGAGCTGTGCGGCAAGGCGAAGGCGGCGTTCGACCTGGTGGAGGCCGCCCAGGACGAGCTTGCGACCTTCGTGGGGGCCAACGGCGACGCCGCCGCGCTTGACGCGCGCGCCCAGCAGGCACGTGCGGCGGGCCAGGACGCCGCACGCAAGGTCAACATCGCCCAGGGGCAGACCGACGAGCTTGCCGCATGCCGCGCCAAGCGGGCCGAGCTGCAGGCCTCCATCGACAAGCGCGCCCAGACGCGTGCGGCCGGTCAGGCCCGCGTGGCTCAGATTACAGGCGAGCAGTCGCACCAGGAAGGCCTGCTCAAGGCCGCGCTCGGCGCCGTCGCCGCCTCAGGCCATGCGCGCGAGGAGGCCCCCGCGCTCTTCGAGGCCGCCCGAGCCGCGCTTGCCCAGGCACGCAACCATCAAGCTCAGCTTGAGCGCGAGGCTCGACGCGCAGTCGAGGTAGAGCAGGCGCGACAGGCCGCCCAGGACGGGCTCGACAAGGCCCGCGAGGCGCTCGAGGGCTGCAAGCAGCGCGCGCAGGCCGCCGAACAGGCCTGCGAGGTGGCCCAGGAGCGCGTGCGCACCCTCGCCGCCGGGCTGGAGTTTCCCGACGAGGCGCAGGCACGCCAGGCGCTGGCCGAGGTGGAGCAAAGGGCCCGCACGCTCGCCGCGGCCCTGGAGCAGGCCACCCGCCAGCTGGAGGAGAACGCCCGCCAGCGCGCCGCGGCCCAATCCACCTGCGAGGCCCTCCAGGCGCGCCTGGCGGAGCTGGGCGACCTCGACCTCGCACGCGTCGAGGGCGAGCTTGCCCACGCACGCGAGGCGCTCATGTCGGCCCAGACCTCTGAGCGAGCCTGCGACCAGGCCCTGCGCACCCTCAACGACCTGCACGGCAGCCTCGAGCGCCTGGCCCAAAAGCACGGCAGGCTCCAGGACGCCTACGCCCGCGCCGAGAGGCTCTCGAGCGTGGCGATGGGCAGCTTCACGGGCAAGGGCAAGCTCACGTTCGAGACCTTCGTGCAGATGCGCTACTTCGAGGTGGTTCTGCGCGCGGCCAACACGCGCCTCATCGAGATGACGCAGGGCCAGTACGAGCTCGTGCGCAGCGAGCGCAGCGCGGGCAACACCAAGGTGGGCCTCGACGTCGACGTGCTCGACAACCGCACGGGCAAGGCGCGCCCGGCCAAGTCGCTCTCGGGCGGCGAGAAGTTCATGGCGTCGCTGGCCCTGGCGCTGGGACTGTCGGAGGTGGTGCAGCGCCAGGCCGGCGGCATCCAGCTCGACACGATGTTCGTGGACGAGGGCTTCGGGTCGCTCGACCAGGAGAAGCTGCGCCTGGTGATGCGCGCCATGACGCGGCCGGGCTCTGCCGGCAAGCTCGCGGGCATCATCTCGCACGTGGAGGAGCTCATGGAGACCATCGACCGCAAGATCGTGGTGGAGCGCGGCCAGGCGGGCTCCACGCTGCGCGTGGAGGTGTAGCGCCGGGGGGCGGGACGCTCGGGATACGTGGGGCGCCCCGGCCCTGCCCGGCCTGCCCTGCCCGGGCTTCCCGCCCCGGGCAGGCGCTCGCCCGCTGCCGGCGCCTGCCCGCCCCGCGCCCACGGTCGCGCGCGCGAGCGCCCCGGCCCTGCCCGCATTCGCCGAAACCCGCCCCCGCTCGCACGAACGGCACATCCGCCGCCGCAGGCGGGGCCGTTCGCGCCGTTCGCGCACTCAACAAAACCGTCCGTCGCCTTTTCCCAATGTTGTGACAGAATGAGCGCTTTAGTAACTCCGGCAGTCCTTCGCATCGCCTGGGCTGTCGGATCGTCCACTACCCAAAGGAGGCTCGTCCCCCATGGAAGCGCTGACACTGTCGCTTTGGAGCATCATCCCCTTCGTGGGCATGCTGCTTTCCATCGCAATCATGCCGCTCGTCATACCCGAATGGTACGAGAGGCACCAGCTGCTCGTGGCAATCGGCTGGGCGCTGCTCTTCTGCATCCCCTTCGCCATCTTCCACGGCATGCACGAGCTGGCCTATGAGCTGGCAGAGTCCATCGTGTTGGACTACGTGCCCTTCATCGTGCTGCTCCTGGGCCTCTTCGTGGTCACAGGCGGCATCGCGATCAAGGGCCTCATCGTGGGCACCACGCGCAACAACGTGATCATGCTCGCCGTGGGCACCATCCTGGCCAGCTGGATCGGCACCACCGGCGCCGCCATGCTGCTCGTGCGCCCCATGCTGCGCGCCAACGAGTGGCGCAAGAACAAGGCCCACATCTTCATCTTCTTCATCTTCCTCGTGGCCAACATCGGCGGCTGCCTCACGCCCCTGGGTGACCCGCCCCTGTTCCTGGGCTACCTGCGCGGCGTGCCCTTCTTCTGGACGCTCCAGCACATCTGGCCGCTGCTCGTGGTGAACACCGTCGTGCTGTGCGTGGTCTTCGCCCTCATCGACCGTCACTTCGTGAAGAAGGAGCTGGCCGAGGGCCGCTCCCCTGCCGACCTGCTCCCTGAGGGCCAGAAGGCCGAGAAGCTCCACATCGAGGGCGGCATCAACTTCCTGTACATCGTCATGATCATCGTCGCCGTCATCCTGAACGGCACCCTGGCCGACATCAGCAAGACGATCTACGTCCCGCTCATGGAGGGCATCGAGCTGGGCCTCAACTTCTTCGTGGAGATCGGCCTCATCGGCGCTGCCATCGTGCTGTCGCTCGTGACCACCCCCAAGCATTGCCGCAAGCACAACGAGTTCGGCTGGGGCCCCATCGCCGAGGTTGCCAAGCTGTTCATCGGCATCTTCATCACGATGATTCCCGCCCTCATCATCCTGCGCGCCAACGGCGCCTCCCTGGGCATCGACTCCCCGCTCAAGTTCTTCTGGTCCACGGGCCTGCTCTCCTCGTTCCTTGACAACTCGCCCACCTACGTGGTGTTCCTCACCACCGCCGGCGCCCTGGGCGCCACCGAGGGCGTCGTGACCACCGTGGGCACCGTGGCCGTCCCGGAGCTGCTCGCCATCTCCGCCGGCGCCGTCTTCATGGGCGCCATCACCTACATCGGCAACGCCCCGAACTTCCTGGTGAAGAACATCGCCGAGATGAAGGGCGTCAAGATGCCCTCCTTCTTCGGCTACATGAAGTGGTCGGTGGGCATCCTCGTGCCGCTCTTCATCATCGACTCGCTGCTGTTCTTCCTGTAAGCGCACCAGCGCCCAAGCACGCCAAGAGGGGCCTCGAACCGCAGGGTTCGGAGCCCCTCTTCGTTTGGCGGCGGCTCGGGGGCGGCCTGAAGGGCGGCGTCCTCACGCGCGCCCTTCCCGCACGTGTCTTTTCGCCGCAGGCGCCCGGGGCCGCGCCCGCCTGGTCCACAAAAGCCTGCGTGCTGTGGTATCTTGCGGCCTTGCCGTTTTCCAGGCCTGGACGGCACCGCACATACGTCGGGCAGTTCGTAACCATCCTGCCTTGCAGACGGGGCGACCCGCAGCTGCTAAAACAAAACTAAGGAGTAGGGCGCGAGCCCGGTTTTTGCATGGACATGGAACGCTACAGCGTCGTGGGCAGCAAGCAGCCACGAGAGATTGTGCTTTTGCGCGGGCGCGGCTGCGTCTACAAGCGCTGCACCTTCTGCGACTACCACCTCGACAAAAGCCCCGACGACGAGGCCAACCTCGCCCTGAACGCCCAGGTGCTCTCACGCGTCACCGGGCGGTTCGGCGAGCTGGAGGTCATCAACTCGGGGTCGGTGTTCGAGCTCGACGACGCCACCCTGGCCCTCATCAAAAAGACCTGCGAAGAGCGCGGCATCCACACGCTGCACTTCGAGGCGCACTGGCTCTATCGGGGCCGCATCGCGGGGCTGCGCGAGCAGTTCGCCCCCCTCACCCTCAAGATGAAGCTCGGCCTGGAGTCGTTCGACCACAACCTGCGCGAGGGCGCGCTCAAGAAGGGCATCGCCGAGAGCGACCCGGCCCTTATCGCGCAGTGCTTCGACGAGGCCAACTTCCTCGTGGGCATCACCGGCCAGACCGTCGAGGGCCTCGCACGCGACTTTGAGCTGGGGCTTGAGCATTTCGAGCGCATCTGCGTCAACGTGATGTGCCGCAACACCACCCCCGTCGAGCCCGACCGGCAGGTCATCGCGGCGTTCATGGAGCAGCTCTATCCCGCGCTTGAGGCAAACCCGCGCGTCGACGTCCTGGCGAACAACACCGACTTCGGCGTGGGCGCCTAGGCCGCAGCGCTCCCATCCACACAACAACCAGCTCGCACCCGCAACATCGAAAGGGTCTCGCACGCATGAACGAGCTTCTACTCATCGCATCCGTCTTCTTCATCTTCGGTAGCGCCATCTTCGCCTACCGCTTCTTCGGCAAGACGGGCCTGTACTGCCTGTCGGTCATCGCCATGATCCTGGCCAACATCGAGGTCCTCATCATGATCCGCGCCTTCGGCATGGAGCAGACGCTGGGCAACGTGCTGTTCGCCGTCACGTTCCTCATCACCGACATCCTGAGCGAGTGCGAGGGCAAGAAGGCCGCGAACAAGGCCGTCTTCCTGGGGCTTTTTGCCTCGGTCTTCTTTCTGTGCATCAGCCAGGGGTGGCTGCTCTACACGCCCAGCGAGTCCGACTGGGTGTCGCCCGCCATCCAGACCGTGTTCTCCAACACGCCCCGCATGATGATCGCCTCCGTGGCCGTGTACGCCATCTCGCAGCTGCTCGACGTGTGGCTCTACCACAGGCTCTGGGCCCTCACCGAGCGCGCCAGCGGCAGCAGCGAGCGCTTCCTGTGGGTGCGCAACAACGCCTCCACGCTCACGAGCCAGCTCGTGAACACCGCGCTCTACACCACGTTCGCGTTCTGGGGCACCTACGAGATCGGCACCCTCGTGTCCATCTTCGTGTCGAGCTACGTCATCTACATCGTGACCTCGCTGCTCGACACCCCCGCCCTCTACCTGGCCCGTCGCATCTCCAAGAAGCGCAAGGCCCAGGAGGCCCAGCTCGCCGCGTAAGGCAGGAAGGCCTGAGCGCGAGCTCCCCAGGAGCGCCCCCGGCAACCCGCCCGCCCCGCGCGGCGCGAGCTGCCGGGGGCGCTTTCGTGTCAGCAGGGACGCGCCCGGCGCCCGCACGCCCACGTCTCGTGCTGGAGCCCGTTCCACACAAAAGCGCGCCGCCGCCAGGCTCATCCCGGCGACGGCGCGCTTCTTTGTGCGTCTCTGGACTCGCGTGCCCTACAGCTCGAGCGCCTTCTCGAGCAGCACGTCGGCCTCAAGCTCGGCGGGCGTCCAGCCCACGTAGATGTCGGGCGTCACGCCGCGGCCGTTCACGCCGTTGCCCGCATGGGCGGCGGCCGTCATGGCCATGGGGTACACGAAGAGCATGTCGTCGTCGAAGTTGACGGTGAAGAGCTGCTGGAAGTCGCTGGCGCCGCGGCTCGACCTGCCCACGATGCAGGCCTTCTCCTGGCGCTTGAGGGCCAGAAGCAGTGTCTCGGCCTCGCCGGCGCACCCCGCGTCGCACAGCACCACCACGCGCGCCGGGCCCTCGGCGGGCTCCACGGGGACGAGCCACTCGTCGGGCAGCAGGGCCGCCTCCCACACGAAGCCGGTCTCGCATAGCTCGTCGATGCGGTCGAGCTCGGCCTGCTCCTCCTCCTCGCTCCAGCCCTCGATGCGGGCCTGCTCCTGGGCGCTGTCGCGCATGCGCTCGCAGTTGCCCTTGGAATACAGGCAGTACAGCCCCAGCTCGCCCATGAAGTCGGAGAACGACTGCGGCGTGTCGATGAGGAAGGGCAGGAGCGGCTCGATGCCCTCGAAGGAGCCCCCGCGACAGCGGCGCAGGTCGAGGACGAGCTTGTCGGCGCGGCGCAGCAGCCCCTCGTTCTCGAACACCACGCCCGCCACGGCGTCGGCGTCCTCCAGGGAGTCCAGGCGCATGTACACCACGCCCTCGTCCTTGGGCTCGCAGTACAGCACGGGCTCCAGCTCGGCCAGGGCGCGGGCGTCCAGGGCGTTGTGGGCCGGCTCAAGGGAGAGGCGCGCGCCGCTGGAGGCGCGCTCCACCTCGATGGTCTTGGCGTAGTGCAGGAAGTGGCCCCACACCTCGCGCTCGGGCGTGACGCCCAGAAGCGCGTAGCGGCGCTCGTCGGCGCGGAAGGCCGCGGGGAGCTGGCCGTCGATGGAGAGGATGCGGTCGCCCTTGCTCAGGCGCTCGTCGTCCCAGACGTCGTCCACGTACAGGCAGTCCTGCGCGGCGCGCACCGTGAAGCCGACGTTCCAGTCGTGGGAGGGGTTGGAGCCGAGCTTGATGAGCTGCAGGGCGGGGTCGCCCGTGCAGGCCAGGTAATAGCGCACGAGGCGCAGGAACTCCGCGTCGTGGCGGTGGCTCGAGCGCGAGCCGAGCTTGGAGATGCGCTGGCCCACCTCGGGCAGCGCGGCGATTCCATCACAACCTGCGTAATCGTGCGAGACGATGGACACGATCTGCTCGAACATGTCCGAGTACGAGGTCAAATGGGATAAGCCGCTCACAGCGCTCCAATCAACGTGGGAAGCCTCGCCGCGCCAGGGCCGCAGGCCGGCACGTGGGCGCGAGACGCCTGCCCTTCGGGACAGAC
>CAVEWV010000018.1:33158-35925 GCA_963619535.1 Acutalibacteraceae bacterium
CGGCCCGCCACGGACCCAGGGCGGCGAGCCGCGCCGCCCAAACACGCGAGCGCGCGCATGGAAGCCGCGCCGCCCCAGCCGCCCGCGCTCCTGCCGTCTCCCGAGGGTTTCCAACCCGTAAATACCTCCTCTTCACTGGGTTTACACCTCCCCTGCCAGCCATCTAGCGCTATAGTTAATCGATTTAACAACCCGTCCCCCTCGACCGCTCCCGAAAGGCCGCCATGGAAAGCCACGACTTCCTCGTTCTTCTGGCGATGATCATCTACTTCGTCGTCGTCCTCACCATAGGCTTCGTGTACTCCAAGCGGGCGAACTCCTCCACGAGCGAGTACTTCCTGGGCGGCAGGCAGATCGGCCCGTGGTTCACGGCGCTTTCCGCCGAGGCGTCCGACATGAGCGGCTACCTGCTCATGGGCCTGCCGGGCCTTGCCTACTTCACCGGCTTCTCCGAGGCGGGCTGGACGGCCATCGGCCTGGCCATCGGCACCTGGCTCAACTGGAAGCTCGTGGCCCAGCGCCTGCGCCAGTACTCCGAGGCCACCGACTCCATCACCGTGTCGGGCTTCTACAACCGCCGCTTCAAGGACGACAAGAACATCGTGGGCACCATCGCGGCCCTCATCACGATGCTCTTCTTCTGCGTGTACGTGGGCAGCTGCTTCGTCACGGTGGGCAAGCTCTTCAACACGCTCTTCGGCGTGGACTACGCCACGATGATGGCCCTGGGCGCGTTCATCGTGTTCCTCTACACCCTCGTGGGCGGCTACCTGTCGGTGGTGGCGACCGACTTCATGCAGGGCATGCTCATGTTCTTCGTGCTCATCATGGTGCTCGTGGGCTCCATCACCGCCGCCGGCGGCGTTGAGAACACCGCGGCCTTCCTCTCCGACATCCCCGGCTTCATCTCCGCCGCGCAGTGCTCCACGCCGATCATCGGCGCCGACGGCCTGCAGGTGGTGCAGGACGGCCAGCCCCTCTTCGGCGACGCCGCCGAGTACGGCCTGATCACCATCGTCTCCACCCTCTCCTGGGGCCTGGGCTACTTCGGCATGCCGCAGGTGCTCACGCGCTTCCTCTCCATCCGCTCGCACAAGGAGATCCGCGCCTCGCGCATCATCGCCGTGGTGTGGGTGTGCATCTCGCTGTTCAGCGCCATCAGCATCGGCCTCATCGGCCGCGTGGTGATCCCCACGCAGTTCGGCACCGAGTCCTCGGCCGAGAACGTGCTCATCGTGCTGTCGCAGATGCTGCTGCCGGCCTTCATGTGCGGCCTGGCCGTGTCGGGCATCCTGGCGGCCTCCATGTCGTCGAGCTCGGCGTACCTGCTCATCGCGGGCTCCTCGGTGGCCGAGAACATCTACCACGGCGTCTTCAAGAAGGACGCCACCGAGCGCCAGGTCATGATTGTGGCGCGCATCACGCTCATCGTGGTGTTCCTCTTCGGCATCTGGGTGGCCTGGGACGAGAACTCCTCCATCTTCCGCGTGGTGTCCTACGCCTGGGCCGGCCTGGGCGCCACCTTCGGCCCGCTCACGCTCTTCAGCCTGTACTGGAGGCGCACCACCAAGCAGGGCGCCATCGCCGGCATGCTCACGGGCGCCATCTCCGTGCTCGTGTGGCACAACTTCGTGAAGCCCCTGGGCGGCGTCTTCGGCATCTACGAGCTGCTGCCGGCCTTCGTGCTGGCGTGCGTGGCGATCTTCGTGGTGTCCAAGCTCACCCCCGAGCCCAGCCAGGACATCCTCGACGAGTTCGACCACTACCGCGACGAGCGCACCCACGAGCAGGACGAGCGCTTCGACGAGGAGCTCGCCGCCGGCCAGCAGGCGTAGGGCGAGCGCCTGAGCGGCCGCGACAACGGAACCAAACCACGCGCGGGCGGGGGAAGGGCGAGCGACCCTCCCCCGCCCGCGCTATACTTGCCCGGGAACACCCGCACGACCGAGGAAGGCAGGCACCCCATGCCCCCATCGCAGACACGCACCGCACGACACGACCGGGCGCGGCTGGCCCTGGCCGCGCTCGCCCTGGCCCTGGCGGCCCTGCTCGCCCACCCGGCGGCGGCGCTGGCAAACTCCGGCACCCTCACCTGGGGCGAGGGCAACGTCGAGAGCTTCGACAACGTGCCGGCCCTCATGTCGCGCGCCAAGGCGGTGGGCGGCGACGTGTCCATCAGCCTCTCCGACGACTGGTTCATCAAGGACGCCCGCCTGGAGGTGCCCGAGGGGCGCAACTACACCTTCTACCTGAACGGCCACATGATAAACCGCCAGAAGGCCGGCTCCTTCGGCTCGCAGTGGTACGGCGAGGGCGACTGCCAGGTCTTCTGGGTGGGCAAGGGCGCCTCGCTGGGCATCGACGGCGGCGACAAGACCGTCGAGCACCCCGGCACCCTCTCCGACCCCCACGAGGACGCCTCCGGCAACACCAAGTACTACTTCTGGAGCTACGACGAGGGCGGCGCGGACGTCCTCACGGGCGGGCTCATCACGGGCGGCGCCTGCGACGACAGCGACGGGGCGGGCGGCATATCGCTGGCCGGCGACGGGGCGTCCTGCACGCTGCGCGACGTGACCGTGGCGGGCAACCTCGTGGACGAGTACTCCTTCGTCGTGCCCTACTACGGCTACGGCGGCGGCGTGGCCCTGCACGGCGACAACTGCCGGCTCACCCTCTACGGCTCCAAGATCGTCTACAACCACGCCGAGGACTCCGGCGGCGGCGTGTACGTGAGCGGCGACGGCTGCACGCTTGAGGCGAGCCT
>CAVEWV010000018.1:36837-39392 GCA_963619535.1 Acutalibacteraceae bacterium
CCTGGGCGGCACGGTCAACGTCACGGGCAACAGGACGGGCGGCACGATAGCAAGCGACGGTGCCGTCACGGGCGGCACGGAGGACAACCTGAGCCTGCCCCCGAACACGGGCGGGGACGACAAGGCGTTCATCTCGGCCTCCTCGCAGGGCCTCTCGACGGCAAGCCGTGTGGGCGTCACGGTGAGGGGCTTCGACGCGAGCACCTCGGGGCAGGCGCTCACGAGCGACTCCGCGACGGGCTGGGCCGACGCCTACAACGGCTACGTGCTCAAGTCCGACGACACGGCCCTGAGCGTGCGGCCGTCGGAGGGCGGCGGGCAGCTGCGCCTCTTCAGCGAGCCCACCAGGGTGACGGTGCGCGTCTACGGCGCTGACGACTCCCCGGCCGTGACGGACAGGTGGGAGTCGGGCCGCACCGCCACGTACGCGTCGGCCGACTTCACGAGGAACGGCCAGGAGCCCGCGTACTGGACGGCCGAGGGCCTCGGCGACGTCGAGGAGCTCGAGGTCGCAGACGGGCAGGTGAGCTTCGTCGTCCCGGAGAACGACGTGGCGCTGCGCGCGCAGTACCTGCCCGAGGCCTCCGGCCTGGCGCTGGGCCTGCGCGACTACTCGGCCTGGGGCGCCCTGGGCAAGAACGCCAAGCTCGCCGCGGTGGAGTCGCTGTCCGTGACGGGCTCGGACGGGGCGTCGCGCGACGTGACGGGCGCCGCCGTGGAGCGCGTGGCCGTGGAGGAGGCCGCCGACGGGACCTCCAAGACCGTCACCTACACGGTGCGCCTGGGGGCCCGCGACCTCGAGCGGGCCGGCGTCTACCTGGCCGAGGGCACGCCCGAGGTGGACGCCGAGGTGCATGCCGCCAGGGCCTGCGGCGCCGCGGGCGTGTCGGCCTCGCGCGACGGGGACGACCTGGTGCTGGGCGTGACCGTGACCTGCTCGCGCCTGGACTGGCTGGGCGAGTGGGAGTGGGACGAGCCCGGCGCGGTCGCCTGCGTGACGCGCTACAACGGCACGGCCGCCGACGTGACCGTGCCCCGCGTGCTCGACGGGCGCGTGGTGACGCAGGTCGCCGCCGGCGCCTTCGCGGGCAACGCGACCGTCGAGCGCGTCGAGCTGCCCTCCGGCCTGGACACCCTGGGCGAGGGCGCCTTCCGGGGCTGCTCCTCGCTGGCCGAGGTGCGCGTGGCGGCGGCGCTGGCCCAGATCGGCGAGGGCGCGTTCGAGGGCTGCGCGCAGGGCCTCACGCTCCACGGCCCGCGCGCCTGCCCCGCGCAGGCCTGGGCCGCCGCCAACGGCGTGGCCTACGTGCCCGACACCGTGCTCGTGACCCTCGACGCGGCCGACGGCACGCAGCCCGCCGCCCAGGAGCTGGCGTACGGCGCCCGCGCCGAGCGCCCGCAGGACCCCGAGCGCGAGGGCTACAGGTTCCTCGGCTGGTACGAGGAGGGGGCCGGCGGGGCCTGGGACTTCTCGCAGGCCGTGACGGCCGACCTGGCGCTGCGCGCCAAGTGGGTGCCCACGTCGTTCGTCGACGTGCCCGAGGGCACGTGGTTCCACCCCTGGGTCACGCTGGCCGCCCAGCAGGGCCTCATGAGCGGCTACCAGGACGGGTCGGGCGCCTGGACGGGCTACTTCGGCCCGGAGGAGCACATCACGCGCGGCCAGGTGGCCACGGTGCTGTGGCGCATGTCGGGAAGCCCCGCGCCCACGGGCGAGGCGCCCTTCCCCGACGTCGAGGCCGACGCGTTCTACTCCCAGGCCGTGGCCTGGTGCGCCGAGCGGGGCATCGTGACGGGCTATGAGGCCGGGCCCAACAAGGGGCTGTTCCTGCCCAAGGCCGACGTGAGCCGCGAGGAGCTCGCCGTGATGGTGTGCCGCTGGGCCGCCTGGGCGGGCGTCGACACCTCCGACGCCGACGAGGCGGCCTTCGCGCGCTGCATCGACGCGCAGCGCGTGTCGGGGTGGTCGCGCGCCTCGATGGTGTGGTGCGCCGCCTGGGGCGTGCTCACCGGCAAGGACACCCCCGAGGGCCTGCGCCTGGACGCCTTCCAGCCCACCCAGCGCGCCCAGGCCGCCAAGGTGTTCGTGGTGGCCCGCGCCGTCGCGGCGGGCGAGGCCTCCCCGGTCGTGACGGCCGACGCGGCGCAGCAGGCCGGGGGCGCGGCCGGCGGGGCCGAGTTCGCCGACGCGCAGGGAGAGGCGGCCAGCGGGGAGGCGACGTTCGACGAGGTGGACGGGGCCGCGAGCGCCGGCGAGGCCGCGGGCGCCGACGGGGCCGCCGATACCGCGGGCGCCGGCGAGGCTGCAGGCGCAACCGACGGTGCCGGCGAGCAGGACGCCGAGTTCGCAGGCACGGACGCAGACGCCGCCGAGGCGGAAGACGACGCCGCAGGCGCCTCCGAGGCGCCCGGCGAGGACGCCGGGGCCGCCCTCGACCAGCCGGCCCCCGGGGCCGACTTCGCCGACGCCGAGGCGCCCTCCTCCCCCGCGGAGTAGCAGCCCGCCGCACCCACCCATATCCGCCCCACACGCAGGGCCTGTCAGGCACACGCCT
>CAVEWV010000019.1:0-14009 GCA_963619535.1 Acutalibacteraceae bacterium
TGCCGCCGATGCCCTTGCCCTCGGCGGTGTACTCGCCGTCGGTGTAGGCGCCGGCAGCGGCGGTGTCGGCCTTGTCGGCGTCGGCGGTCTCGGTCTCGGCGGCCTCAGTGGTCTCCTCGGCCTTCTCGTCAGCGGCCTTCTCCTCGGTCGCCTCGGCCTTGTCGTCGGACTTGGCCTCGGTGGTCTCCTCGGCCTTCTCCTCGGTGGCAGCCTCAGTCTCGGTGGACTCGGCGGCCTCCTCGGTGGCCTCGGTCTCGGCGGTTGCCTCTACCGTGGAGGCAGGCTCCTCGGCGGGGGTGTAGGTCTTCTGCTGGGGCTCGCCGCAACCGACGGCGGTGGCCACGAGCGCCGACATGGCGGCGGCGGAAAGACCGATAAGAGCGCGGTTGTTCATTTTGCCTCCTTGACGATTCCGAGGCACCTTTACCCCGGAGCAGTACAGAGCAGGTACATATTGTCCTATTTGCAGGTTTATAAGTAAGTTGAGCGCGGCTTTGCGAAGCCCCCAACATAAAAGTTTCGCGTATGGCACACGCAGTTGCCGCAATTGGCGCGTTTGCCGTATTTGGCGCACGCTTGAAACATCCGGCGCATAGTATGCTTTAGCCCGCGCGTCCCAGCGCTTGCCAAGGGACGCCCCGGCAACCAACGCGGCACCCCAGCCGCCCTCTTCAAAAGGAGTCCCACCATGGACAAGACCCGCGTCGTCGTAACCGTGCTCGGAGCCGACCGCTGCGGCATCGTAGCCGCCGTGGCATCGACGCTCTCCCAGTGCGACGGCAACATCGTCGACATCTCCCAGACCATCCTGTCGGGCGTATTCACCATGACCATGCTCGTGGACCTCGACGAGACGAAGACCACCTTCGACGAGACCCGCGAGGCCTTCATCTCCCTGCAGGACCAGCTCGGCGTGCAGATCCAGATTCAGCGCGAGGACGTCTTCCGCTTCATGCACCGCATCTAAAGGCACGGCGCTCGAGTCGCGCCGCCCCTGCCCGCCCCGCCGCGACGGCGACGTGGCGTACGGCTGATTTCTCAGCACTCCCCAGCTCCTCGGAAAGGAGAGGCACATGTCTCAAGAACCCACGTTCGACCCGCAGCCCGCACGGGTTGAGCCCACGGACATCTACGCACGCTTCTCCCACACCAACAGCATCGACGCCCACCACTACGAGCGCTCCAACGTCAAGCGCGGCCTTCGCAACTCCGACGGAACGGGCGTGGTGGCCGGCGTCACCAAGATCTCCAACGTGCACGGCTACGTGGTGAACGAGGGCGACCAGGAGCCCTGCGAGGGCCGCCTGACGCTGCGCGGCTACACCATCAACGACTTGGTGGACGGCACGGCGGGTCAGGGCCGTTTCGGCTATGAGGAGCTCGTCTACCTGCTGCTTTCCGGCCACCTGCCCACAAGCGGCGACCTGGAGTCGCTCACGGCGATCATCGACCGCGAGCGCGACCTGCCGCGCGGCTTCGTGAACGACCACATCCTCACGAACCCCTCGCGCGACGTGATGAACATGCTCGGGCGCTGCGTGCTGCACCTCTACGCCGGCGACCCCGCCGCCGACAGCACCACGGCCGAGCACGAGGTGGACACCGCGCTCAGCCTCATCTCGCGCCTCCCCAGGCTCAGCGTGCTGTCGTACTACTCCATCCAGCAGAACTACCACGGGGCCGACATGGTGTGGCACGGCCCCAGGGCGGGGCTTTCCAGCGCGCAGACCATCCTCGACGCCCTGCGCCCCGACCACTCCTACACCGCCGACGAGGCCAGGATGCTCGACGTCATGCTCATGCTCCAGGCCGAGCACGGCGGCGGCAACAACTCCACCTTCACCTGCCGCGTCCTCACTTCGAGCGGAACCGACGCCTACTCGGCCTATGCCGGGGCCATCGGCTCGCTCAAGGGGCCCAAGCACGGCGGCGCGAACCGCAAGGTGCGCGAGATGTGCCTGGACATCGAGGCCCATGTGGACGACTGGACCGACGAGGGCCAGGTGGCCGACTACCTGCGCCGCATCGTGCGCAAAGAGGCCTACGACCGCACCGGCCTGGTGTACGGCATGGGCCACGCCGTCTACACGCTCTCCGACCCGCGCGCACGTCTGTGCCACAAGTACGCCGCGCGCCTGGCGCATGGCACCGAGTTCGAGCGTGAGCTCAGGCTCCTGGAGAACGTGGAGAAGATGACGCCGCAGGTCATGGCCCAGGAGAAGGGCACGCGCAAGGTGCTGTGCGCCAACATCGACCTGTACACCGGCTTTGTCTACAACATGCTCGGCATCCCCGTGGAGCTCTACACCCCGCTCTTCGCCTGCGCGCGCATGGCCGGCTGGGCGGCGCACCGCTTCGAGGAACTCGGCAGCGGCCGGCGCATCATCCGCCCCGCCTACAAGAGCGTGATCCAGCGCCGCGACTACGTGGACCTGCAGGCCCGCGGCGCCGAGTTCGACGAGCCCCCTCACGAGCAACTCGGCGGCCCCGCCCGCTCCAACCCCGACGCAATCGGAGACTAGGGGCGACGAGTACGCGCCATCGGGCTGATGCTCGTACCGGCAGCAGCGGGAACCCGGCTCAGAAATTCGCTTCGCGAATTGTTCGCCTTCCCGCGCTGCCACTGCGCAGGCGCCCGCTAGCGCGCACTCGTCACCGTTAAGGCTTTAAAGTATCTTGAGGATGGCCGCCTTGCGGCCATCCTCTTTTTGTACTTAAGACCGCACCCCCGCAAGGGTACACAAGCGTAAGAGACACGCCAGCAACCAGCTGGACCCCCGGTTAAACTTGAAATGTCCTGAGGATGGCCGCCTTGCGGCCGTCCTCTTTTTACAAAAAGGGGCCGCGCAAGCGCGGCCCCAGCATGGTTTTTCGATCCTTCCCGCCTGCCCGAGCGGCTTTCGAAGGCGGGCGGGCGCGCCGCAGCCCGGCTCTCGCGAGTGCGTGCAAGGGAAGGTCGCGCATCTCGCGCAGCGAGATTCCGCGCCCGGGTTCCCGCGGCACGCGCCACGAGCGACGCCGGGCGCAGGCGCGCCCGCCCGCCGCACGGCCCCGAAAGACAGGCCCCCTATGCCGTATGCGAATGCGAGTGCAGGTGCACGCGCGCAGGCAGTTCGCTCTCGTTCTTGGTCGCGAGCAGCTCCGAGAGCAGGCCCATCGTGTGGGCGAGGTTGGAGCGGGGGTGCTTGATGGCCACCTCGAGCGGCACGCCGGTGCGGTTGATGCAGGCGATGTGGCTCACGCCCGCGTCGGCTGCGGAGGGCACCACCGTGTCGTCGATGACGCCGGCCACGGCGATGAGCGGGGTGTGTGCGGCCTTGCAGCGGCTTGCCACGCCCACGACCACCTTGCCGTGCAGCGACTGGCCGTCGAAGCAGCCCTCGCCAGAGAACACCAGGTCGGCGTCGTGCACCAGGTCGTCGAAGTGCGCCGTGTCGAGCACGGTCTGCGTGCCCATCTGCAGGCGGGAGCCGAAGAAGGCCACCATGCCCGCGCCCATGCCGCCAGCCGCGCCGCCGCCCGGCAGGTTGAGCACGTCGACACCCAGGTCGCGCTTCATGATGGCGGCCAGGTGCGCCAGGCCCGCGTCGAGCATGCCCACCTGCTCGGGGGTGGCGCCCTTCTGCGGGCCGAAGATGGCGCTTGCGCCGGTGATGCCGCACAGAGGGTTGTCGATGTCGCACATCGTGATGATCTCGACGTCCTTGAGCAGGGGGTTCATGTGGCTCGCGTCGATGCGGGCGATGTGGGACAGCGTCCCGCCCACAGGCAGGAACTCCGAGCCGGTGGCGTCGTAGAACTTCACGCCGCAGGCTGCGGCCATGCCCACGCCGCCCTCGTTGGTGCAGCTGCCGCCCAGGCCCATGATGACCTTCTTGGCGCCGCGGTTGAGCGCGTCGAGCAGCAGCTGGCCCACGCCGAAGGTCGTGGTCTTCTCTGCGTGGCGGTTCTGGCCCACGAGGGGAAGGCCCGCGGCGGCGGCCATCTCGATGACGGCCGTGCCGTCCTCAAGCATGCCGTAGAAGCCGTCGACCGGCTCTCGGTAGGGGCCGCACACCTCGCACTCGATGCGCTGCCCGGGGTTGGCCGCCAGGAAGGCGTCCACCGTGCCCTCGCCGCCGTCTGCCATAGGGATGGTGTTGATGGTCACGTCGGGGAAGCGCTCCTGCAGCGTCTCGGCCATGATGCGGCACACGTCGATGGCGCTCATGGTGCCCTTGAAGGAGTCGGGGACGATCAGGAAGTTCTTGTACACCGCACTTGTCCTTTCAAGCAAAAAGCGGGGCCCCGCACAAGATGCAAGGCCCCGCGATGACTGCGAGCTAAAATCCGCCTGCCTTAGGCCAGGCCCATGGCGGAGCAGATCATGTAGACGATCCAGACGTTCACGATGCCCGCGACGCCCATGATGCCGGTGAGCACCGTCTGGGTCTTGTAGCCCTGCTCAGGCTGCATGGCACCGAAGTTGGTGACGACCCAGAAGTAGGAGTCGTTGGCGTGGGACACGGTCATGGCGCCGGCGCCGATGGCCATGACGAGAAGCGCGGCGGCCACGGGCGTGTCGAAGCCCAGGGTGACCATGAGCGGGGCCAGGATGCCGGCCGTGGTGGTGATGGCCACGGTGGAGGAGCCCTGCGCCGTCTTCAGGATGGCGGCGAGCAGGAACGGGAAGAAGATGCCCAGGCCCTCCAGGGCGGTGGCGTTGGCCTTGATGAAGTTCACCATGTCGGTGGAGCTGATGACCTTGCCCAGCACCGAGCCGGCGGCGGTGATGAAGATGATCGGGCCGACGACCTTGAGGGAGTCCTGCACCAGGTCGTGGAACTTGTCGAGCTTGCCGGTGGTGGCGAGCTGGATCACGGCGAACACAACGCCGCTGGCAAGGGCGATGACGGGCTTGCCCAGGAACGTGCAGATGTCGCTCACAACGCCCGTCCAGCCGGCCATGGAGGAGATGGTGCCCAGGGCCATGAAGACGACGGGGATCAGGATGGGGGCCAGGGTGTTGAGGCCGCCGGGGAGCTTGCCGTAGGTGGCCACGAGCTGGTTGTAGGCCTCCTCGGTGACCTCCTTGGAGACGTTCTCGTCCTCAGCCTGGACCTTCTTGCCGATGAAGCGGGCGAAGATGACGCCGGCGATGAGCGGCAGGATGGAAGACAGCACGCCGATGCCCATGACGAGCAGCAGGTCGGCACTGGCCATGCCCAGGCCACCCTCCTCCATCAGGGTGCCGGCCGCGGCGATGGGGCCGGGCGTGGGCGGCATGAAGACGTGGGAGATGTACAGGCCGCAGGAAAGCGCGACCGTCAGCATGACGGAGCTGGCGGCGGTGCGCTGCACCATGGCCTTGCGGATGGGGTTCAGGATGACGAAGCCCGAGTCGCAGAACACCGGGACCGAGACGACCCAGCCCATGAGGGCCATGGCCAGCTCGGGGTGCTTCTTGCCCACGAGCTTGACGATCATGTCGGCGAGCTTGAGCGCGCCGCCGGTAGCCTCGAGCACGGCGCCGACGATGGTGCCCAGGATGATCACCAGGCCGATGCAGGAGCCGGTGAACACGCCCGAGAAGCCGCTCACGATGACGGTGACGATGCCGTTGACGGTCGTGCCGTCCTCGGCGGTCTGGTCCACCAGCGGGATGCCGGCCACAAGGCCCAGCACGAGCGCCACGAGCATGATCGAGATGAACGGGTGAATCTTGAACTTGGAGATCATCAGGATCATCACCACGATGGCGACGACGAACGCGACGATCAGCGCGATTCCGGTCATGGAAATCCTCCTGCCGAGAACGGATAGATAGCGCGCGCCGCTGCACCGCGACACGCATGCAGGCCGGATTCTATGCGCCGCGCCCCGCTTGAGTTTCGCGAATGTTTCGACAATCGGCAACCGCACGGTTTCACCGCTCACGGTTCGGTGAACGGTAGCCTGAATAAACGTGAGCGGGGCGGGGTACGGCCCGGCCGCCACCCCGCCCCGCATGTCAAAATCCTCAAGCACGCGCGCCCGTCAAGGGCGCAGGCGCTACTCGGCCTGCGGCTCCTTGGGCATCGCGGCGTGGACGCGGTCGAGCCACTGGCTCCAGCGGTCGATGGTCTCGTGCGACACGGTGTGCTCCATCTCGCAGGCCTCCTGCTCGGCCGTCTCCTCGTCGACGCCCAGGTCCTCCATGAGGAAGGTGCGCAGCATGTTGTGACGGGCCCAGATCTCCTTGCCGTAGGCGCGGCCGGAGTCGGTGAGGGTGATGCGGCCGTAGCGCTCCTGCTCGATGTAGTCGCCGTCGCGCAGCGTCTGCACGGCCTTGTTGACGCTGGCCTTGGACACGCCCAGCAGGTTGGCAATGTCCACGGAGCGAATCTCGGGATGGTTCTGCGACTCCTCGAGCTCCACGATGGCCTCGATGTAGTCCTCGTGCGCCGGGGTCAGCGAGACGCGCGCCTCATCACTCATTTCTAGCACCCTTCCTATGTACAGACTGCTGTTCTTGCAGCTAGAGCGTTCGTTATCATATCAATAGTTTACCGCAATTCAACTATTTGGCAGAGAATAACCCCTTTTGGCAGCACGGGTAAAGTACTGTTTTACCCAGTCCGGTCGCCGCCGCGACGGCGCCGTTGGCGCCAGGCGGTCCGGGCAAGCAATGTTGGAATTACGGGATAAGGAGCTCTACATGAGTGCAACCAAGATGACCCGCCGCAACTTCGTCGCAGCCGGCAGCGCCATGGCGCTGGCCCTGGCGGCCTCCACGGCACTTGCCGAGGAGGCTCCCGCCGAGGGCGGCGAGGGCGCTCCCGAGGGCGAGGGCGGCCAGGGCGGCGAGGGCGGCGGCGAGGGCGGTCACGGCGGCCCCGGCGGCGCCACCAAGGACGTCGCCGCGGCTCGCGAGGCCGCCGCTGCCGAGGGTCGTACCTTCGGCTACGCCGGCGCCGGCGACTGGCTGGGCACCCCCGAGGACGTGGAGATCGCCGAGGAGATCGACGACTACGACGTGGTCGTCATCGGTGGCGGCCATGCCGGCACCCAGGCCACCCTTGCCGCCGCTGAGGCCGGCGCGAAGGTCGCCATGTGCGAGAAGAGCACCTACCTCATGTACATCGGCGAGGACGCCGCCGCCTGGAACGCCGACTTCGTGAAGAACGCCGGCTTCGCCGAGTACAACCTGGGCGAGGTCATCAACGAGTTCACGACCCGCTCCGGCGGCCGCGTGAGCCAGGAGATCGTCGCCTCCTACGTGAACAACTCCGGCGAGACCCTCGACAACATGCTCGCCTGCATGAAGGAGGCCGTCGAGGACTCCGACCGCCACGAGCTGTACAACCAGCTGGTCAGCGACCTGGCCCTCACCAACAACGAGTACACCGCCGGCGGCTCCTATGAGCAGGACATCGACGAGTCCTTCTACACCTATGACGTGACCCGCAACGGCAAGATCATCGTCCAGGCCATGTTCGACGCCGACAAGGTCAAGGAGCTCACCGCCGACGTTGATTGGGCCGCCCTCGCCGTCGACCCCAACTGCGAGACCACCGAGGAGGGCTACCAGGCCGGCTACCAGGCCCTGTACGACGCCCTGGCCTCCTTCTACGACAACAACAACCAGTGCCTCGACCACACCGGTTACCCCAAGGCTCCCGGCACCAAGACCTGGGCCACCACCATCCAGATGATGGGCCACTTCCACGGCCGTGAGGGCCACGGCGGCGTCGCTGCCTCCTCCATCATCGGCAACGTCCAGATGGCCTGCCTGGCCAAGGCCTACACCCTGGGCGCCCAGGTGTTCCTCGGCTACAAGGGCTACAAGGTCGTCCAGGACGAGGACGGCACCGTGACCGGCGTCATCGTGTACGACGCCGACGCCGACCGTTACGTCAAGTTCAACTGCAAGGCGGTCGTGTCCTGCGGCGGCGGCTACATCCAGAACGCCGACATGTGCTGGGCCCTGCTCAACGAGCTGCAGGAGAAGTACGAGCGCACCGGCGGCCTGAAGGAGGACTTCAACGGCGGCGGCATGGCCTGCGCCGGCGACGGTTCGGGCGTCAAGATGCTGTGCTGGGCCGGCGGCTTCGTCGACCCCTCGCCCCGCGGCCACATGTCCCTGGGCGGCGGCCCCTCCGGCACCTGGGGCGCCAACTGCCACCTGTGGCTCGACGAGAACATGGAGCGCTTCTGCAACGAGGGCAACATCACCGCTGCGGGCGACGCCTGCTCCCGCAAGACGGGCGCCTGCTACGGCGTCATCGGCGGCGACTACCTCAAGCACATCGCTGCCTGCGGCCTTGAGCACACCGGCCCCAACTTCGGCCGCCCCGAGTACATCATGGACATGATGTACGACATCGAGACCGGCGCCGTGAACAGCCAGATCTCCATCACCGGCATGACCACCGCCGAGCGCATGGGCGGCGGCATCTACAAGGCCGACAGCCTTGAGAACCTGGCCGCCGGCCTGGGCATCGAGGACGTCGACGCCTTCGTGGCCGCCGTCAACCACTACAACGAGCTGTGCTACGCCTGCCAGGACGGCACCTACACCTGCGATCCTGAGTTCGGCAAGAACGCCGAGGCCATGATCCCGATCGAGGGCCCGCTGTACTACGGCTTCTCCGGCTCCTGCGGCCGCAGCGGCTCCAGCCCCTCGATGGTCACCATGTCCGGCGTGATGGCCGACAAGAACCTCAACGTCGAGGACCTCGACGGCAACCCCATCCCCGGCCTGTACTGCGCGGGCGCCGACCTGGGCGGCCGTTACGGCACCGGCTACAGCACCCCCGCCGCCGGCAACTCCATCGGCATGGCCCTCACCAACGGCCGCGTCGCCGGCAAGAGCGCTGCCAAGTACCTGGGCCTGGAGGCCTAAGACCTCATATGCGCCCCCCGTTGGGGTAGCATAGGCTCGACCGATTCGGGGACGCCCCACGCACGCTCGGGGCGTCCCCTTTTTGTTGGGGACGCGGAGATGAACCCTGAGTCGTTCGCGGCTTGCCGCACCCGTCCCGCCGAGGCGGGATGCCCGGCCTTCCGGCGCCCAAGGCACGCGGGCACCAAGCCGCAGACGACTCGGGCTTTGCCCCGAAGGCCGACCACGCCGCACGCCACGTGCGCGCGACGAAGTTGAAAGGATCTGGCATGCGAGGTTTTCTGTACCTGTCCGGCTACAACGCCATCTGCGAGACGCTGCACATGGATGCGGCATGCGGCAGGCTTTCCATCGGCAACGCCGGTGCCTGCGGAAACTCCCTGGCCAAGGCGTCGCGCGACGCCCGCGCCGACATGGACCAGTTCCTCCTGGCGGCGCGCCAGTACCTCTCGAGCGCCGACGCGCGCAGCTGCAAGGTCACCTGCCACGACCCCTCCTACCAAGAGTGGGACCTGGGCTTTCGCGTAAAGCGCCACGAGGGCTTCCTCTACGTGACCCAGGCCGAGCAGGAGACGCGCCTCGAGCCCGGCATGCGCATCGCGGCCGTGGGCATGAACAAGATCGACTTCCTCCTCAAGGACACGGGCGCCGAGGTCTTCTGGGGCCGCGACACCGACCGTGAGGACTGGGACCTGGCCATGCGCATGTTCGACGACATCGACGTCTTCCCCGGCGACGGGCACGTCATGCGCCTTGACCTGCGCCGCTACCCCGCGCTCGAGCACACCCCCCAGATGAGCGTCCGCACCCAGGGCCCGGCCGTCATCGCGCGCGTGGACTCCCTGGCCGACGCCCGGGCCGCCCAGCAGGTTGCAGGCGACATCCGAGCAGCCTTGCAAGCGGGCGCCACCAAGCTCGTGCTCGACCTGCGCCATTGCACGGACGACGCGGCGGACCCCGACGCCTACCTGGCGCTCCTGCCGTTTTTGGTGGACGAGGAGACGGCCGCCCGCGACGTCATGGGCGACATCGAGCTCGTCAGCGTCTATTCCAAGAACAACGCCCAGCTTCTCACCGAAGACATCGAGCGAGTTCGCCCCGCCCTCGACGAGGCGGGCCAGGCCATGGCCGACGAGCTTGTGGCCGACATCGCCGCAAAGGCCGACGAGGTGCTCGCCCGTAAGCGCACCACGCACGTCATGGCGCAGCGCTTGAAGCTGGCCGAGCTCGACGAGGTGCTGCCCTCGCCCTTCGACGATGAGCGCGTGACCCCCGGCGCGCACGCCCCGCAGCTCGCCTGCATCCTCGTGGACTCCACCTGCGGCTACGCCGCCGAGCGCCTGGCCCAGGCCGTCATGGGCATGGGGCGCGTGCGCCTCGTGGGCCGCGCCACGCAGGGCCTCGTGGACTACGCGAACTACCTCACCTGCGAGCTCGAGGGCATCCAGTGCTCCTTCACCTACCCCATGAGCCGCACGAAGGCCAACCGCGACGGCGCGGGCTTCGCCAAGAAGGGCCTGCCGCTCGACGTGCACGTGCCCTTCACGCCGCAGGAGTGCACCGCCGACACGATCCTGCAGGCCGCGCTCGACCTGTAGCCACGCGCGTGGCATAGGCTCGCCCACAGGCGGCGGGGTCGCAGGTCCCCCACGGGGACGCGCGGCCCCGCCGCCTTTTTTGGTCGCACGGCCTGGGAAATCAGCGACGGCCGGGCGAGCCTTCGCAGCACGGCGGCCCTTGCGCCAGGCAGGCAAGCCCCCACGGCCCCTCGGATGGGATTGCGGTGCAACCTGTGCCGCCCGTACATCGGCAGGGCGGCTTTTGGCTACGATAGCCGCACTGACCCGCCCACCTTTGCCGAAAGGCCTGCCATGACGTGCCCCAACAGCAAGATCGCCTCCAAGGTCCTCTCCGCGCTCGAAGACGACTACGCGGGCATGCCCGAATGCGACGACCATGCGGGCAAGGCCTGGCGCAAACTCTTCAAGAAGGCCGATGAGCTGGGGCTTCTCGACGACGACCTGCTGCTTGCGCTGATGCGTGAGCGACTGGCGCGCCTCGGGGACGCGAACCTGAGGTTCGAGCGAATCGGCGGGGACGCCCAGGCGGCCGCAGCACCCCTGCCCTGCTCGCTGGAGATGCGCGGCACGGCGGCCGTCCTTGCGGTGGGCAACCTCGACAGCTCCGAGGCGGCCGCCCTGCTTGAGGGGCGCAGGCAGGAGGTCGAGCGTGCCGAGCGCCTCGTCATCGACCTGCGCGACTGCCAGGGCGGCATCGAGCAGGCGGCCTACCCCCTGCTCGACTGGCTCTTCGACAACCCCTGCGACCTGGCCGGCCTCGTGGGCATCCAGCGCGTGCTGACCAACTACACGCAGGGCTCGTGCAAGGCCCGCATCGAGCAGTTCGGCCGGCTCAAGGGCCTCATCGAGGCCCAGGGCGGCGCCGGCACCACCTCTTGGCTCGACCAGGGCATCCAGGCCGCGCAGGACAACGCCGGCAAGGGCTACGTTGAGGAGAGCCTCACGCCCGCCGAGCTGCCCATCCAGGCGGCCCCCAAGGGCCAGCGCGTCTACCTGCTCACGAGCGGGCGCACCTGCGACGCCGCCGAGTGGCTCGCCCTCGTGGCGCACAAGTCCGGTCGCGTCACGCAGGTCGGCAGCGCCACGCGCGGCTCGCTCGACTACTCCAACCCCGTGTCGGTCGTCTTCGACGGGCGCTTCATCTTCACCTACCCCATGACCAAGACCGTCGAGGCGGCGCAGGGCAAGGGCATCCGCGGTACGGGCGTCGCGCCCGATGTCACCTGCGAGCCAAATGACGCACCCGATCTCGCACTCGGGCAATAGGGCTCTGGCAGCAGACCTCAGCAAGCCAGCGGCAACCAAGCCGCATGACTTCCACGGCAAAGGGGAGACGGACATCAAGTGCCCGTCTCCCCTTTTGATTGGCGCCTAATTCCTCATCGGCCCGCGCGGCCGACGCCGGTCATAGCCGCGTCCCCGCAGGTGCGCCTTACGCCTGCGCGGCGTACAGGCCCGCGATGTAACCGGAGGTCTGAACCTTGCCCAGGCCGTGGGTGCGATGGCCGCCCGCGCACTCGCCGCAGGCGAAGAGGCCCTCGATGGGCGTCTCGTCGACCATGAGCACCTGGCGGTGGCCATCGGTCTTGAGGCCGGCAAGGCAGTCGTGCATGTTGGGCGTGGCCCATGCGGCATAGAACGGGCCGGTCTCGATCTTCTTGGTCATGAGCTCGGCCGACTTGCCAAACTCGGTGTCCTCGCCGGCGTCGACCATGGCGTTGTAGGAGTCGATGGTCTCCTTGAGCGTGGCCGGGTCCATCTTGATGTCCTCGTAGTACTTGTTGACGACGGCCTCGGCCAGCTCCTCGATGGTGTCGGCCTTGAAGAAATAGCCATTGGCCTCATCGACGTTGGGGTACTCGAGCACATAGCCCTGCTCCTGGGCATAGGCGTCGTCGAAGATGGCCCAGATGGGGCCGCCGACTCGCTCGGCGGCGCCGGTGCCCTCGTTGAGGATGACCGAGCCCAGGCACGTGCTGCAGTACTGGTCCTTGCCCTCGGCGCCCAGCTCAACGGAGCTGGCAAAGCCGAGCTCCTCGTTGACGAAGCGCTTGCCGAGCATGTTCACCTGGATGGCGCCGTCGTACTCGGTGAGCAGGACGCCCCTGGACCCGGCGAACTCCCAAAGCGGGCTGCCCTCGTCCCAAATGAGGTTGGTGTAGGTGTAGCGGCAGCCCACGCGCTGCGAGGGGATGACGGCCATGGAGGGCAGATACGTCCAACTACCCGCGCTCTCGATGCCCGCGCCGATGGTGAGGCCGGCAATCTCGCCAGAGGCGTCCTGGAAGCTGTAAGGCTCGCCGGCACAGCCGTCCATCTGCGCACCCCACTTGGGGTCGAACATGGTGCGGTACGCCACGTTGCCCGAGCCGCCGCCCGTGGCGAGAACGACGGCCTTGGCGGCGTGGATGGTGATCTCGTCGCGCGTCTCGTCGATGTTCTGATCGGCCTGCTCGCCCACAAGCTGAGTGCCGTCGGCGTAGTAGCGCGGGGTATAGCTGGCACGGATGCCCACAACGCGCCCGGACTCGTCCTGGACAAGGGCGTCCATATGGCGGTTCATCATGAAGTCGACGCCCTGGGCGCGGGCAGTGGTCTCGAAGGGGCGCGTGACGGCCACGCCGGAAGGCTCGCCCTCGTTGACCTTGCCGTCATACACGTTGACCAGGCCGGTGGGGTCGGCGAAGGCGGAGCGGGCCACAGTGTCGCAGTCTCCGGCTCCCAGGCCGTTGACCAGGTCGCCCTTGACGGTCATGCCCTTCTCAAGCATCCAGTCGAAGCACTCTGCCATGCGGTCTGCGCACTCGCGGATGACGTCGCGGCGGTTGAAGCGCGAGTCATATGCAGTGGGGTTCGTGTGGTCGATGTAGTACTGGTCGGGCGAGTCCTCGATACCCTGCTCCTTCTGGTAGGAAGTGCCGCCGCCAGAGTGCGTGATGCCATAGGAGACGCAGGCATGGCCGCCGCAGTCGTAGTTGGCGTCGATGCAGATGACCTTGCAGCCCTCATCGCTGGCCTTGAGTGCGGCAAGCAGGCCCGCGCCGCCCGCGCCGCACACCACGATGTCGTAGTCGTAATCCCAGGCGTCGGGCACCTCGGTCTCAGATGCCTTGGCAAGCATCGGCGCCAAACCGGACATAGACGCAGTCCCTGCCGCCAGGCCCGCGATACCGGTGACGAAATTCCTGCGCGAAAGCTCTGCACTCATCTTGGACTCCCTTGGCTCGTCTTTTCCCGACCGCCCCTCGAGGGCGGCCGGCCCCGCACTTCTTTGGCGGCACAGCCCTTCCCTGGCAGTGCCTTGTACCGTGCGACAAGCCAAACACTAAGACGAAAGCGACGGCGCAACAGGGGCCGCGAACGGTGACAACGCGGCGACAGATATGTCAACCGTATGTCACCCGCTTGAATTAAGCTCTTCTCTTGACAGCTTTAAGCTGGTGTTTCGATGCTCACCTCGTGCACGCTTTCGCCTGCGCCGCCCAAAAGAGGCCCTGCAAGGGGAAACTCCTCCACCGCAGCGATGAGGCCCTGCTTGTTTTCAACGCCCGCCTTTCCGTAGACGC
>CAVEWV010000019.1:14798-36131 GCA_963619535.1 Acutalibacteraceae bacterium
GGAAGGACACGGTGCGCCCCGACGTGGAGGAGAATCCGCGCTGCACCGACCTCATGCCGCGGATAGGGCGCTTGTCCAGGCAGACATAGACGCACGCCAGCATGAGCGGGGCGGCAATCAGGCGGGTCGCGTAACGAGATGCGACCAGGAACCATGACGGGAGAACGAAGGCGCACAGGCAGTACACGAGCTCCCCCACAAGAAACCCGACGGGTATGCCCACAACGCACGCCTTGCGGTCGAGAGCCCCGGCAAGCTGCACGGCAAGCAGAAACAGCATGGCCAACCCGGCTTTACCGCAGATCATTCCTATCACGGCGACGACCGCGCCTGCGCCCGCGTCGGAAATGCAGCCCAGACCAAGAAAATGCAGCGCGATGCCGGCCGTCGACAGCGTCGCGCCCACCCATGCGATCAGTTTCACCGAGGGCACATGGCTGCGAAACGACCAGGCGATGGCAAAGCATGCCGCCATGAAGACGCACCTGCTGGGGATGCTTGAGAACGAATAGACGCTCGTCTCTCCGATGCTGACCCACAACGAGGCCACAAGCAGGCCGAATGCAACGACCAAAAGCGACAACGGAAGCGCCATGCTGCGCTCGGGACCCTCTTGCGCGACAGTTGCGGCGCCATCGTTATCATGAAGAGCTCCCTGCGCCATGGGGCCACCTTCCTGTGTTTCGCGGGCGGCGCCCCCTTGCGCCGATGGGCAAAGGATAACGCAACTACGCGATTCTGCGAAACGCTCTTTGCCCAGAGCGCTTTCTGACCGGTGGCAGAGCAGTCCTATTTCCCCATCCTCACGTTCACCAAGTCGGCAAGCTCCTGCTTGGAGTGGATGTCGAGCTTACGGTAGAGGGTGCGGGCATGGGTGTTGACCGTGCCGACCGACACGGAAAACGCCATCGCAACCTCCAGAGCGCTCGCGCCCTCGGCGAACATCCGCATGACCTCGCGCTCGCGGCGCGTGAGCGCGCGCTCGCGGCCGATGGCCTCGCAGGCCATGTCGAGCGTGCATCCACCGTCGGCATCCGCGACATCCCCGCCGACACCGGGGTCAGGAGCCTTCTCCGCCTCGCGCAGGATGCCGCGGGCAAGGCCTCCGTCCATATTGAGCATGCAGAACACAACGAGGCACATAACCAGAAAAAACCCGGTCGCCAACAGGATAGCCATGAGGTTGCCGCCCTGGCCTGCAAGGCCTCGTCCCCACGGCGTGGCGGCAAGAGCCATCTGCAGGGCGCGCGGGGCGACGGAAGGCACGAGAAAGACGAACACGAACGGCTTGGCGGGGTCCAGGTCGCACTGGTACACGAGCACGAGCACCGTGACGAACGTGGCCACGCGCGAAATGCGTTTGATGATACGGGCGAGGCCGTAGAGGTGGCCGTCTGTCAGGGTCATCGTCACCGTGATGGCAAAGAACACGACAAGGGCCGCCAGCACCACGCCAAACAGCAAGTCGAGAGGCATGCGCTTCTCGGAGGTTGGGCGGCGGGCCATATACAGGGCAAACGCCGCCATGGCGCCCATGACGGCGAACGTGAAGACATCCACGAGCACGTCGGTGCCCGTTTCGGCATAGCCGCGGCCGTCGAAATGCCAGCTGTAGGCAAGCACGCCTGTAACCGCCAACGAAATGCCGAGCAGTGCGAACCATGGCACGAGCCGCACGCCTGCACGCGACCCCGCCCCTGCGGCTCCCTCGGATTTCACGGCCGTGCACGATGCGGCGGGCACGGCGGCTTGGGCCCCTTCGACCTCCGCAGCCCGCTCAAAGGCCGCCGCGCCCTGTGCGCCGCAGGCCCCCGTGCCAATCTCCCCCATCGACACCGTGCGGCGTTGCAACCATACGGCGAGGAAGGCGGCGCCTGCCATCGCAAGCCCCAGGACTTGGAAGACGAGCCGCCAGGTAAAGCCATCGACATCGTCGGTCAATATGTAGCTCGCAAAGACAGCCGCGAACTGCAGTATGACCTCGACCTCTATCCCCAAGGTAAAGGCCTGCCGGCACGCCTCGTAGATCCAGGCGAAGAAAACGGCACAGAACGCCACCGCATACGCCAGGTAGCACAACGCGCAAAAGAGGGCAGCGGCCGGCGTGTCCTCGGAAGGCGGGCTCCACAGAAGCGCGGCAAGCCCCAACGTGCCCATGCCCGACAGGGCGCACACCGCCCTGCCGTCCCCCGTCCAGCCGCGCACAGACGGCGAACGTACTGCCATGACCGAGGCGACGGCAAGCGCGACGGCCACAAATCCCAAGAACGCACGTGGCTCGGCCCCTCCGAAGGGCAGGTGCGCAAAACGGGGGAAATAGAGGCTCTCGCGCAGGTACATCCACATGAACGTCCAGCCGATGAAGCTCGCCACCATAACGCGAGCCGACGCCCCGCGCACGCTTTCTGCCGTCCCCCGCACCCCGCCCCGCCTTGCCTCGTTGCCCATCCGACACGCCCCCCGAATGCCCCTTCACGCCGAACTTCCACAGAATATCACGCCTCACCTGCTGCGATGCATTCAATAGGGAAGTGTTTATGAGCCTGGCCCGACAACTTCACCATCGCCTTGAGAAGCGAAAAAAGGTGCCTGTGCGTAGTGTTTTGGCTCAGCGGAAGGCCACGGGCGATAACGCACGGCAGGACGTGACACGCCGGCGGCCCCGCACACCATGGACGCGACGCACGCAATACGTGCGTCGCTCGAACAGAAGGGCACGGATATGAACGCCACTGTTTCTCGCAGGAACCTCATCAAGGGCGCAGCCCTGGGCATGATGGGCAGCGCCGCCATGAGCGCCACCGGCATCGCCACAGCCCTGGCCGACGAGGCAAGCCAGGATTGGGACTACACGGCCGACGTCATCGTCCTTGGCGCAGGCGGCTCGGGCCTGACGGCCGCCGTCAAGGCCGCGCAGGAGGGCGCGAGCGTCATCGTCGTCGAGACCAACTTCGACTGCGGCGGCCATACCTCCATCTCCGAGGGCTACATCCACATCGGCGGCGGCATCGACCTGCAGACCGAGAACGGCATCGAAGACTCCATCGACCTGTACTACACCGACCACACCTCCACCGATCTCGTGGTCTCGCGCCTCAACGACCGCAACTACGTGCGCGCCATCGCCGACAACTCCCTCGACACCTGGGACTTCCTCAAGGAGAACGGCGTGCTCGTGCAAGACAAGGCTCCCACGTGGGACGGAGCCTCCGCCCGCAACCCCGACACGCCCACCGGCTCCAACTGCGACTCCGTGCAACGCCAGACCGCAGCCGACGGCGCCACCGAGGGTTGGGCGAGCTACCGCGGCAAGGACGAGGGCGGCATCGGCATCACCCGCCCGCTCGAGCGCAAGGCTCGCGAGCTGGGCGTCCAGTTCCTCATGAACTATCACATGGACAAGATCTTCCGCGAGGGCGATTTCGAGGGTCGTGTCACCGGCATCGAGGCCAGCCACACCCCGCACATCATGCCCGGCGCCTCCGAGCCTCTCGACCACCTCATGCACGACAACGACATTGAGGCCGACGCCGACGCCGTGCGCATCGGCGCCAACAAGGGCATTATCATCGCGACCGGCGGTTCCACGGGCAACCTTACCCTGCGCACCGCGTTCGACCCCCGCATGGGACCCGAGTTCGACGGTCTGGCCGGCATGCCCTTCTCCAACCAGGACGGGTCTGGCGAACTGGCCGCCATGCGCATCGGCGCGAGCCTGGGAGAGATGGCCAACTACAGCCAACACGGCGGCAACCTCGTGTGCATGTGTGCCCGCGTGGGCTGCCAGTACGGCTACGGCTCGGGCTACACGCCTGAAAGCCCCGTGTGGCCGCTCGTCGTGGCCAACGGCGTGGGCGTCGACTTCGAGGGCATGGTGTTCGTGAACATGCTTGGCAAGCGCTTCGGCAACGAGGACACGGGCGCCAAGACCTCGACCGGCACCTCCAAGGCCGGTACGGTCACCAACTCGCTCTATAAGTACAACGACTCCACGTGGGACTGGTTCGACGCCGCGTTCGGCTCGGTCATCATCGACGACCCCGACGTGCAGGGCGACGCCCGCCGCTACGGCGGACCTATCTGGGCCATCTTCGACCAGGACGAATGCGACCGCAACGACTGGAACCTCACCCAGGGAGTCGTGGACTACGAGCACGGCTACTGCTTCAAGGCCGACACGCTTGAGGAGCTGGCTGAGAAAGTCGTGAACAAGTACTATGAGGACATCAAGATGGACCCCGAGACGCTGGTGGAGACCATCACCAACTGGAACTCCTACGTCGACGCCGGCGAGGACCCCGAGTTTGGCGTAAAGCAAAACCTCGTGTACAAGGTGGAGAAGCCCCCGTTCTACTGCGCATGGTCCATGCCCAACCTGCACGACACGCACACCGGCCTGCGCGTGAACGCCGAGATGCAGGTTGTGGACATCTTCGGCAACCTCATCGACGGCCTGTACTGCTGCGGTGAGAGCTGTGGCGGCCAGCGCTCGCACGGCCATGGACGCGTGCTCGTAAGCGCCTTCATCGCAGGCCGCACCGCTGCCGCCGGCGGCTCCGCCGACACCTCCACCGTGGAGGAGACCTACTACGCCACCTACGACCCCTCGATCACGGCAAACTACGACGCCGAGGCCGAGGAGGCCGCCTCTAGCGCCACTGCGGCCACAGGCGGCGACGGCACCTACACCGGCACGAGCGAGAACGGCCAAAACGGCCAGATCAAGCTCGAGATCACCGTCGAGGACGGCAAGCTGACCGGCATCGAGGTCACCGCCCAGTCCGAGACCCCCGACATCGGCGGCGCCGCGCTTCCCACCCTGGTGGACGAGGCCCTGACCGCCGGAAGTGCCGACATCGACATCGTGGCGGGCGCCTCGGTCACGAGTCGTGCCTTCTGCGAGGCCTTGACCGTCGCCCTCGGCAAAGCCGGGCTTTAAGATCGCGGCCTCGAGCGTCAATGAACCCCAGGCCCCGCATCCCGCAACGCCGGGATGCGGGGCCTTTTGCATGCAACCGCCTGGTCAAGGCTTCGGGAGACCGGGAGGGTTTCGATGGGCGCCGTGCGCGACGCTGCGGGCGCTCACGGCAGACCCTCCCCTACGCCCGCTTGTCCACCATGTCGATGAGCTGCTGCTTTGAGTGGATGTGCAGCTTGGCGTAGATGTTCTTCACGTGCACGCGCACGGTGTTCTCCGAGATGACGAGCTTCTCGGCGATGGACATGCGGGTGTTGCCGCGCGCCAGAAGGTCGAGCACCTCGCCCTCGCGCTCCGACAGCGCGTATTTCTTCGAGATGACCTCGCAGGCCGCCACGATCGGGTCCTTGGGCGCGGCGTTGGGCGTCGCCTGTGCGCCCGACGCATCTGTTGGCGACGCCGCCCGGCCGGCGCGCGCGACCGCCGGCGCGGGGGTGCCGGCCGCACCGACGTTGCCGGCCACGTCCGACCACTCCTGCGCGTCTGCGGGCACGTCCACCGGCACGAACGGCATGTTCACGTCCGCCGCGGGCGTGGGGTACTGGGCCGCCGCCAGCACGCTTGAGGCGATCACGGCGAGGATCGTCATGGCGACGGTGATGGTCTGCACCATGTCGAAGTCGTTGCCGAAGGCGATGCCCGTGACCTGGCCCACGAGCGTGCCGCAGGCATGCCCGAAGCTCACCACGGCCCAGCCGATGGGGAACACGAACGACAGGCTCGCGATGCCCGACTGCGACAGGTCGATGAGCACGAGCAGCACGAACACCTGCACCACGTCCCAGAAGGCCGTCGTGAGCTTGGGCAGCAGGCCGTCGGCGCTGCCGCCGATGGCGATGTGCATGAGGAAAAGCACCGCAAGAATGGGCGTCAGCACACGCCCGAACGACACGAGGCGCACCTGCCGGCCCAGTACGACGACGAGCACGAGCAGCAGCGCGCCCAGACCGGCCATGCAGTAGTCCACGCCGCGGTTGAACTCGAGCATGTAATCCACCTCGGCCACGGCCGCGGTGTTGCCCGACGTGACGCCGAAGATGAAGGCGTACACCACAAGCGCCCCCAGCAGCAGCCTGAAGTGGCTCGAGCTCGTGGGGCGCATGATGAGCGGCTTTATCTCGCAATGGGCCGAGCGCATGCCGTGCACCGCCAGAATGGCGATGACCACGAGCGCCAGCAGGCTGATGGGCAAGGGCCCGGCATAGGCGCCCATCGAGATGGCGGCGATGCTGATGAGCGGCTTGAGGAACAACGCCAGCGACACCGTGGCGATGCGCTTGCCCACGTCGACCACCGCGAGCATCTCGACCCACGCGAACAGGCCGAACGCCGAGGACACCCCGACGAAGACGCAGCCCACGTACGCCACCGCCATACCGCCGACCTCCTTGGCCACCAGGTATGACAGCACCGAGGCGGCGGCTATGAGCACCGAGGGGGCCATGACGACGTAGGTGGACGAGAACGAGGCCTGGTTACGGCGCAGCGCCACCAACGCGAGGACCAGCACCAGGCAGCACGAGAATGAGCAGCACACGAGCGGCGAGACCACAAGCCCCGCCGAGATCGGGTAGAGGAAGTTGATGACGTTCTGACGCCATGCCAAAAAGAACGCCAGGCCCAGCGCCACAAGAACGTCGAACTTCCCCGTTATCTTCTCTGCCATCCACATCCCCTTGCATCTGGCGAAAGAGCAATCATCTCGAAACTTTCCCGCCCGGTTTTCTTCATAGGCGCGGGGGTTTCGCGGCAAACTCCAAGCTATTCTATACCGTTTGCCTTAATTGCCCCCCTTCGACTTCGCCACGCGGTAGGATATGCCCGCCTAGCACACAGTCACGGCCCCAGCAGGGCCCGAGCGCGAAAGGTCATTCGGATGAACCGCTATATCGACACCCGCGGCAACGTGGAGGCCCCGCTTTCCTTCTGCGAGGCCATCGTGGAGGGCATCGCCCAAGGCGGCGGCCTGTTTGTGCCCCAGGAGATTCCCTCGATGAGCGTCGAGGAGATCTGCGCGCTGGCCAGCCTGCCCTACGCCCAGCGCGCCGCCAGCGTCTACCGCGCCTTCGGCGTCGATGTGGACGACGAGGCCATCGACGCGCTCATGGCCGGGGCCTACGGCGCCCAGTTCGACGACGAGCGCATCGCCCCCGTGGTCGATTTGGGCGAGGGCTTCCACATCCTGGAGCTCTTCCACGGCCCCACCTCGGCGTTCAAGGACATGGCCCTGCAGTGCCTGCCGCGCTTCTTCGAGCATGCCACGGGCAAGCTCCGTGAGCAGGGCCGCCTCGACCATGACCACCTCATCCTCGTGGCCACCTCCGGCGACACCGGCAAGGCCGCCCTTGAGGGCTTCGCGGGCCGCGAGCACGTGAGCATCTGCGTGTTCTACCCCGACGGCGGCGTGTCCGACATCCAGCTGCGCCAGATGACCACTCAGCGCGGCGACAACGTGAACGTCTTCGCCGCCCGCGGCGACTTCGACGACTGCCAGACCTCCGTGAAGCAGGCCTTCGGCGACGCCGAGTTCACGCAGCGCCTCATGGACGAGCACGGCCTGGCCCTGTCCAGCGCGAACTCCATCAACTGGGGCCGCCTCATGCCCCAGATCGTGTACTACATGAGCGCCTATGCCGACATGGTGGCCGCAGGCACCCTCGCCGCCGGCGAGCCTATCGACGTCTGCGTGCCCACCGGCAACTTCGGCAACATCCTGGCCGCCTACTACGCCAAGCGCATCGGCACGCCCATCGCGCGTCTGGTGTGCGCGAGCAACGAGAACAACGTCCTCACCGACTTCATCCAGACGGGCTCCTACGACATCCGCGAGCGGACGCTGTCGCTCACGCCCTCGCCCAGCATGGACATCCTCGTCTCCTCCAACCTCGAGCGCCAGCTCTTCGAGCTCACCGACCGCGACGCCGAGCGCGTGCGCACCTGGATGGCCGAGCTTTCCAGCCAGAAGCACTTCGAGGTGGACGACGAGACGCGCGCCCGCATGCAGCAGCTCTACGCCGCCGGTTGCGTGGACAACGACGCCTGCCTGGCCGAGATTGGCCGCGTGTTCGCCGAGAAGCACTACGTGCTCGACCCGCACACGGCGGTCGCCCTCAAGGTGGCCCAGGCCAACAAGACCGACCGCCCCATGCTCGTGGCCTCCACGGCGCACTGGGCCAAGTTCGGCCCCAACGTGTGGCGCGGCCTGCACGGCGTCGACTCCGCACAGGAGCTTCCCGCCGACATCGCGGCCCTCTCCGGCATGGAGCTCAACGACCTCATCGCCTCCCAAACCGGCAGCAGCGTGCCCGCAGGGCTGGCCGAGCTGGGCAGCCTGCCGCGCAGGTTCTCAAGCGTGGTGGACGCCTCCAAGGCAGGCGTCGAGTCCAGCGTCCTGGGCTGGGTCGAGGCACGCTAGGAATCTGCGGCCCCAAAGGGCGCCGACTCTTCCTTTTAAGCGACCGCATGTGGGGCGAGGGTCCAGGCCCTCGCCCTTTCTTTTGAACGAGAAAAGGAGCTTCTCATGAGCAACGTCGTGGACAGGCTTATCCGGTATTGCCGCGTCTCCACGCCCTCCGACCCGACAAATGAGGCGTGCGTGCCCTCCAACCCCGCCGAGTTCGACCTCTCGCGCCTTCTGTGCGACGAGCTGCTGCAGCTGGGCCTGGCCGACGCCAAGGTCGACGAGCACGCCTACGTCACCGGCCATCTTCCCGCAAGCGCAGGATGCGAGGGGCTGCCCTGCCTTGCGCTCATCGCGCACATCGACACGAGCCCCGACGCCCCCGCCGTCGGCGTCGAGCCGCGCATCAGGCACTACGAGGGCGGCGAGCTCGTGCTGGGCGTGCACGACGGTGTGGAGGTCACGCTCAACGAGCAGAACACGCCCGGCCTGGCCGAGCTTGAGGGCCACGACATCGTGTGCACCGACGGCTCAACGCTCCTCGGGGCCGACGACAAGGCCGGCGTGGCCGAGATCATGAGCTACCTGGCCCGCGCGGTCGAGGACCCCTCGATCCGCCATCCCCGCATTGCGGTGTGCTTCGCCCCCGACGAGGAGATCGGCCACGGTTGCAGCCTGCTCGACGTCGAGGCGTTCGGCGCCGCCTATGGCTACACCATCGACGGCGACGTCTTGGGCGGCGTTGAGTACGAGTGCTTCAACGCCGCCAGTGTCACCGTGCACGTGCGGGGCCACGAGATTCATCCCGGCAGCGCCAAGAACATCATGGTGAACGCGCTTCGCGTCTTCGAGGACTTCGACAAGCTTCTGGGCGATGTGGCCCGGCCCGAGCACACCGACGCCTACGAGGGGTTCTTCCACCTGTGCGACGTCCAGGGCGATTGCAGCAACGCCTACGCCCACTACATCGTGCGCGACCACAGCAGGCAGGCCTTCGAGGCCAAGAAGCTCGCCATGCTCGACGCCGCCGCATACCTCAACAAGCGCTGGGGCGCCCCTCGCGTCAGCGTTGAGATTCGCGACCAGTATGCCAACATGGCCGAGAAGGTGGCCCCCTACCCCTTCCTCATCGACAACGCCTACAAGGCTTTCGAGCAGATAGGCGTCAAGGCCTTCACGCGTCCCATCCGAGGCGGCACCGACGGGGCGGCGCTGTCGTTCCGCAACCTCCCCTGCCCCAACATCTCAACGGGCGGCTACAACTACCACAGCGTGCGCGAATTCGCCGTTGTGGACCAAATGGAGGCCATGGTGGACTTCCTCTGCGCCCTGGGAGAGCTGTACGCCCGATAACGGCTGTGACACGGCGGAGTCAAACCCCGCAAGAGACGCAGATCGCCCCGGGCCGAGGTCGACATGCGACCGCGACCCGGGGCGATCTTATTGGCTCTGTTCCGAGGGATGCGATGAACGAGTTTTTGGAGCTGCCGGCACAACAACAGGGCAGATAAATGTCCCCATAATTGGGACAGGGCTGCTTAATCGTTGTTTTCCCAGGTACGTTGGCACTACCGCAAGATAAACCGGCCCGCCACGCATCCCCGAGCCTGGCCTGCGAATGAGCCAGCGCCCCAGGGCTATCCCGGGATGTAGTCGATAGATGAGTTTCTTAGAACTCGTCCGGGTTGGGAATCTCGATATGGCGCACGTCGGCACCGAGCGAGCGGAGCTTCCCGGCGAAGTCCTCGTAACCGCGCTTGATATGGCGCGTCTCAGACACATACGAGGTGCCCTCCGCCACGAGTCCGGCAAGCACGAGCGCCGCACCGCCGCGCAGGTCAGGAGAGGCGACCTCGGCGCCCTTGAGCTGCGCAGGCCCCTTCACGAGGGCATGGCGCTCCTCGATACGGATGGAGGCCCCCATGCGCACAAGCTCGGCGGCAAGCATGAAACGATTCTCAAAAACGTTCTCAGTGATGAAGCTCGACCCGTCCGCCATGCACTCAAGCACCATGAGCTGGGCCTGCATGTCGGTGGGGAATCCCGGATAGGGCAGCGTCTGGATATCGACGGGACTGAGGTGCTCCGCCTTGCGAACCGTGACGCCGTTCTCGTGACGCTCGATATGCACGCCCATGAGCGCCATCTTGGCAAGCGGGATGTCGAGGTGCATGGGGTCGAAACCGGTGACCGTGATGCCTTCCTCAGAACACAAGGCGCCCGCCACGACGAACGTGCCCGCCTCGATGCGGTCGCCCACCGTCTCATGATCGCAGGCATGCAGCTCTTTCACGCCCTCGATGCGCAGGATATACGAGCCCGCGTCGACGATATGGGCGCCCATGTCGTTGAGCATGTTGGCAAGGTCCACAATCTCGGGCTCACGGGCGGCGTTCTCGATGATAGTGGTGCCCTCGGCGCATACTGCGGCCATCATGATGTTCTCGGTCGCCCCGACGCTGGGGAAGTCGAGCGTGACAATCGAGCCCTTGAGGCCATCCTGGGCGTTCGCCTGGATGTTGCCATGCTCGTTGTCAATCTTGACACCAAGGGCCGCAAGGCCGGCAAGATGCTGGTCGATGGAGCGTGCGCCGATGTTGCAGCCGCCCGGCATCGCCACGACGGCCTTGCCGAAGCGCGTGAGCAGCGGCCCCAGGATGGAGATGCTCGCACGCATCTTCGAGACATACTCGTACGGCGTGACCCAGCTGTTCACCGGGCGCGTGTCGATCTCCAGCGTATGGTCGCCGTGAACAACGACGGCGCCGAGCGTCTCCAGCACCTTCGTCATGAGCCGAACATCGGAGATGTTCGGGACATTCCCAAGATGATAGACGCCCGGCGCCATCACAGTAGCAGCCATGAGCTTCAAGGCTGAGTTCTTTGCACCCTCGACGTGAACAGTTCCGCGCAGGCTTGCGCCGCCTTCTACCTTAATCACGTCCATGGTGCGCCCCCTCTTAAGCGTTAACGGTCTTAAGCTGGAGCTCGAGCCATTCCTTCTGACCCTTCAGGTAGGCGGCAGCGGAGTCGCCTTCCTTAAGGGCTGCAAGTTCCTTCTCGACGCCAGCCAGCGCGGCAGAAACCTCGTCGGCCTTGATCTGTGCAACCTCAAGGGCGTCATTGGCCAGAACGATGACCTTGTTCTGGTTGACCTGGGCGTAACCGCCGCTGACAACGAAGTCAACCTTGTTGCCAGCGGCGGGCGTGACATGCACGGAGCCCGGCTTGAGGGCAGAAACGAGCGGCTCGTGACGCTGCATCACGCCGAAGGAGCCAGCCTCACCGGGGAGGCCCACATAGGTGACCTCGCTGGTGTAGACAGTCTTCACCGGGGTGACAATCTCACAGATAAGTGTGTCCGCCATAAGCCTTACCTCTCTTTACGAGTGGGCCGGAGCCTACTCGGCCAGCTTAGCGGCGCGCTCGCGCACGTCGTCGATGGAGCTGGCGTAACGGAAGCACTGCTCGGGCAGGTCGTCGCACTTGCCGTCAACGATCTCGGCGAAGGAGCGAACGGTGTCCTCGAGCTTCATGTAGACGCCCGGGTTGCCGGTGAACTGCTCGGCCACGTGGAAGTTCTGGGAGAGGAACTGCTGAAGCTTACGGGCACGGTTGACCGTGAGCTTCTGGTCCTCGGACAGCTCGTCCATACCAAGAATGGCGATGATGTCCTTCAGGTCGGAGTAGGCCTGGAGGAGCTCCTGGACGGCGGTAGCCACGCGATAGTGCTCCTCGCCGACGATCAGCGGATCGAGAGCGGAGGAAGAGGAGGCCAGCGGGTCGATAGCGGGGTACAGACCCAGCGACGCGATGGAACGGGAGAGCGTCGTGGTGGCGTCCAGGTGGATGAACGTGGTGGCAGGCGCCGGGTCGGTAAGGTCGTCAGCGGGAACGTAGACGGCCTGAACCGAGGTGATGGAGCCGGTCTTGGTGGAGGTGATGCGCTCCTGGAGGTCGCCCATCTCGGTAGCCAGCGTAGGCTGGTAACCAACCGCCGAAGGCATGCGGCCCAGAAGTGCGGACACCTCAGAACCAGCCTGCGAGAAGCGGAAGATGTTGTCGATGAACAGAAGCACGTCCTGGCCCTGGTCGCGGAAGTACTCGGCGGTGGTCAGGCCAGCAAGGCCGACGCGCAGACGAGCTCCCGGAGGCTCGTTCATCTGGCCGTAAATCATGCAGGTCTTGGCGATAACGCCAGACTCGCTCATCTCGACGTAGAGGTCCGTGCCCTCACGGGTACGCTCGCCGACGCCGGTGAAGACGGACGTGCCGCCGTGGCCGAGCGCCAGGTTGGAGATGAGCTCCTGAATAAGAACGGTCTTGCCGACGCCAGCGCCGCCGAACAGACCAGTCTTGCCGCCACGGACGTAGGGCTCGAGCAGGTCGATGGCCTTGATGCCGGTCTCAAAGATCTCCGTGGAGGTGGAGAGCTCATCGAACGAAGGCGCGGGGTGGTGGATGGGGTAGTAGTCGTCGACCTCAGGCATGGGCTTGTTGTCGACGGGCTCGCCCATGACGTTCCAGACGCGGCCGAGGGTCTGAGGACCAACGGGCATCTTCATGGGAGCGCCGGTGTCTACGGCCTCAACGCCACGCTGCAGGCCGTCGGTGGACGACATGGCAACGGTACGGACGATGCCGCCCGGGCGGTGAGCCTCGACCTCGAGGACAGTGTGGATGTGGCCGACGGGGGTGTCCGCGTCAACCGTAAGGGCGTTGTAGATCGCCGGCATGCTGGCTTCGTCGAACTCGACGTCGACGACAGGGCCGATGATGCGGACGATGCGCCCGATGTTCTTGGTATCGCTCATCGTCTAATCTTCCTTCTTCTGAGCTGCGGCGCCAGCGACGATCTCGGTGATCTCGGTGGTGATGGCGCCCTGGCGAGCACGGTTGTACTGGCGCTGCAGGGTGTTGATGATCTCGGTCGCGTTATCCGTGGCCGACTTCATTGCCTTGCGGCGGGCACCCTGCTCACCGGCGGCCGAGTCGATCAGGGCATGGTAGACCATGGTCTCAACGTAAGCCGGAAGCAGCTTGCCCAGAACAGTTGCCTCGTCGGGCTCGAAGAGGAACTCCACCGAAGCGGCGTCCTCCTGAGCCTTGGCGGCGCTGCTCACATCGACAGGCAGGAGCTGCTCGACGCGAAGATCCTGGTCGGCGGCGTTGCGCGTGTGGTTGTAGAACACGAGCACCTCGTCGACCTGACCCGTGGCGTACTTGTCGCGCACATAGGAAGCGATGCGGCTGGCCTCGTCGAAGGTGGGGTCTGCGGAAAGGCCCGCAAACTTCATCTCGGCGGTGACGCCACGGTACCCGAAGTAACCGATGGCCTTCTTGCCACAGAGGATGTAGCTCGTCTCGATACCCTGCGCGGCATAGGCCTGAGCCTTCTTTTCTGCCGCACGGAGCACCTGAGTGTTGAAGGCGCCCGCAAGGCCGCGGTCAGAGGCGACCACGACAAAGAGGACGTGCTTCTTCTCAGGGTGAGCCTCAAGAAGAGGATGCGAGGCCGCGCCGGCCTTGCCGGCGAGGTTGCCCAGCATCTCCAACATTGCCTCGGAGTACGGGGTCGCCGCCACGACACGGTCAGTCGCCTTGCGGATCTTGGCCGTAGCAACCATTTCCATGGTGCGGGTGATCTGCTTGGTGGACTTAACCGAAGTGATGCGCTTCTTCATGTCGCGGAGGTTGGCCATGGTTACACCTGGCTTTCAGCGACGAACTGCTCGTGGTACGACTTGATGGCCTCAGTCAGCTTGCCCTGGAGCTCGTCGGACACCTTGCCGCCCTTGATCTGAGCGTTGAACTCAGGATGGGTGGCATGGATGTTGCGAAGCAGGCCGTCACGGAAGGGCACAACCTGCTCGACCTTGAGGTCGTCGGTGAAGCCCTTGACGCCGGCGAAAATCGAGATGACCTGGTCGGCAACGTCCATCGGGTTGTAGCGAGGCTGCTTGAGCATCTCGTACATACGGGAGCCGCGGGTGAGCTGGTCCTGCGTGGCCTTGTCCAGGTCGGAGCCGAACTGGGTGAAGGCCTTGAGCTCGTCGTAAGCGGCGAGGTCAAGACGCAGGTTGCCGGCGAACTGCTTCATCGACTTGATCTGAGCCGAGCCACCGACGCGGGAAACGGAGATACCCACGTCGACTGCGGGGCGCTGACCCTGGAAGAACAGGTCGCTCTGCAGGTAAATCTGACCGTCGGTGATCGAAATCACGTTGGTCGGAATGTAAGCGGAGACATCGCCAGCCTGAGTCTCGATGACGGGCAGGGCCGTGAGCGAACCGGAGCCGTTCTCCTCGTTCAGCTTGACGGCGCGCTCGAGCAGGCGCGAGTGCAGGTAGAAGACGTCGCCGGGGTAAGCCTCGCGTCCCGGGGGGCGATCCAGGGTCAGCGACATCTGACGGTAGGCGACAGCCTGCTTGGACAGGTCGTCGTACACGCAGAGCACGTGGCCGCCGGGGTTCTCCTTGGAAGCGGGCTTGCCGTCCTTGCCGTTGTACATGAAGAACTCGCCGATGGCAGCGCCTGCCATGGGAGCGATGTACTGAAGAGGAGCGGCGTCGGAAGCGGAGGCGGAGACGATGATGGTGTAATCGAGGGCACCGTGCTTCTCGAGCGTCTCACGAATTGCGGCGACGGTGGAGGCCTTCTGGCCAACAGCGACGTAGACGCAAATCATGTTCTCGTTCTTCTGGTTCAGGATGGTGTCGATGCCGATGGCGGTCTTGCCCGTCTTACGGTCACCGATGATGAGCTCACGCTGGCCACGGCCGATCGGAATCATCGCGTCGATAGCGAGAAGGCCGGTCTGAACGGGCTCGCAGACACCCTTACGGGCCATAACGCCGGGAGCCTTGAACTCGATGGGACGATAGCCATCGACCTCAATGGGGCCCAGGCCGTCGATGGGCTCGCCAAGGGGGTTGACGACGCGGCCGAGCATGGCACGGGACACGGGAATCTCAAGGATGCGACCGGTCGTGTGGACCTCGTCGCCCTCCTTGATGAGAGCGACGTCACCAAGAAGAACGGCGCCGACCTCTTCCTCTTCCAGGTTCTGGGAAAGGCCGTAGACCTTCTTGCCAGTGCTGGCGCTTACGAACTCGAGGAGCTCGCCGGCCATGGCGCCCTGAAGGCCCTCAATACGGGCGATGCCGTCGCCGACCTGGATAACCGTACCAACCTCACGCGTGTCAACCGTGGTGTTCAGCGAGTCGAGCTGCTTCTTAAGCGCAGACTCGATGCTCGCAGCGGTAATTTCCGCCATTACTCTTCACCTCCGGTAGATGCGGTCTTGAGCACCTGGCGGGCATGGTTGAGCTGAGCCTTGACGCTCGCGTCCATGCGCTTGCCGTGGGTGCTGATGATGATGCCGCCCAGAATCGAGGCGTCGACACTCTCATTGAGGCGGACGCTGTGACCAAGGTCGGCCGAAAGCTTCGTGCAGATAACGTCACGCAGATGGTCGTCGAGCGGCACGGCCGTGGTCACATCCACGACCACCATGTCGAGGGCCTTCTCCGCAGCCGCCTCATAGGCGGCAGCAACTCGACCAAGGAGCTTCGTGTCGCCGCGCTCGGCCATGACGGCCACGACGCTCACGACCTCGGGGGCAATGCCCTCGAAGGCCTCCTTGACGAATGCCGACTTGTTCTCTGCAGCAATGTTGGGATTCTGCAGGAACTCACGCACCTGGGAAGACTTGACGACAGCGGTGCGGACGTTCTTGATGTCCTCGATGTCGCCGAAGACACGGTCCGCCTCCTGCGCGGCCTCAAGGAGGCACTGGGCGTAGGTTGCTACCTCTTGCTTGACCAGAATGCGTTTAGTTGGCATCGAGGGTCCCCGCTTCCGCGACGTACTTCTCGATCAACTTACGCTGATCGGCCTCGGACAGGCCCTCGCCGATGAAGCGACCGGCAACGGCAACAGAAAGATCCGCCACAGAGGACTGCAGGTCGGCGATAGCAGCCTGCTTCTCCTTCTCGATAGACTTCTTTGCCTTGGCGATCATCTCGTCAGCCTGAACCTGAGCCTGAGCCGTGATGTCGGCCTTGACCTGCTCACCAGCGCGACGGGCCTCGTCGACAATGCCGGCAGCCTCGCGACGAGCGTCGGCGAGCTGCTTCTTGTACTCCTCGAGGGAGCGCTGGGCCTCGATCTTGGCAGCCTCTGCCTCATCAAGGTTGTTCTTGATGGTCTCCTGACGCTTGTCGAGCATGCCGACAATCATGGGCCAGGCGAACTTGGCAAGAACAGCCCAAATAACCAGGAAGGCAATGAGGGCGGGGATGAACTCGGACATGTTGGGGATCAGGATACCGATACCCAAATCAGAGTTTTCCTCTGCAAGAGCGAGCGAGGGGGCAGCCAGGGCAACGGCACCAGCCGCGATGGCAGCAGCGCCGTTTTTGCGATTGCTCATTGACTCACCTCCATCGTGTTTCGTTGTTTCCGACATTTCGTTGTGTAGCCGAAACTACTTAACGATGAGGGAGACGACGAAGCCGATGAGTGCCAGAGCCTCGACGAAGGCGGCGCCCAGGATGAAGACGGTGAACAGACGGCCCTGCATCTCGGGCTGACGAGCCATGCCAGTAGTGGCGCCGTAAGCAGCCAGACCAATGCCGATGCCGGCACCAATAACACCAAGACCATAACCGATAACGCCCACGATTCCTCCTAAAGGACGGCCGCCCAGCCCTATGCCGGGCGAATACCTACAGAAAACGATCCTATGTCATCGACTGCGTGGGGCAGTCGAAGTGACCGAACTAAAACCGGCGGTGCCGGGCCGAACAGTAAAGCTTGAGCTGAGGCTTAGTGCTCAGACTCGGCGAGCTGCACGTACACGGCAGACAGCACCGTGAAGACGTAGGCCTGGATGACGGCCACGACGAGCTCGATGGTGTAGATGACCACGAGGATGGCAAGCCAAGCGATGCTTGCGACGCCCACGAAGTCACCGGCGGAAAGGAGCAGGCCGAAGAAGCTGCTCGTGAGAAGGGCGAAGGCCGCCAGGCAGATGTGGCCGGCGAACATATTGGCGAAAAGTCGGACGGCAAGCGTGATGAGGCGCAGGAACGTGGAGAAGGCCTCGATGATGCCGACCAGGATGTTGAGCGGGAAGGAGACGCCGGCAGGGGCGAAGGACTTGATGTAGCCCAGGACGCCCATGTGCTTGACGGCGACGACGATGAAGTAAATGAAGGAGATGAGGGCAAGGGCGAACGTGACGCCGATGGTGCCCGTGCCAGGCTTGCAGCCGGGGATGACGCCGATGATGTCGTTGAACAGGATGAAGAAGAACAGCGTCAGCAGGAAGGGGCCGTGCTTGTCGGCCGTCTTGCCCAGGTTGCCCTTGAGGATGTCGTTGCGCACGTACTCGACGACGAACTCGACGCCGTTGACGAAACGGCCGCGGGGTACGAGCGACAGGCGGCCGCGCATCGTGAACAGGACAACGAGCATGACAATGATGGCGACGCACATCCAGAAGATGTACTGGGTCAGACCGGTCTGACCGCCACCGGCAATGAAACGCGGGAGGAAGTCATGAACGACCTCGTTGATTTCCTCACCAAAACTCGCGAGCAACGCTTCCATCAATAACTCCTCACACGTCTAGGGACGAGGTTTGCGACCGTACAGAATGACACTTACGACCGTTGTGGCAAAGAACGCCACGAGCAACGCACACGCAAAAACGATTAAATCTTCGCGTACTAGAACATAGGCTATCAGCACCGACAAGGCAATGACAACCACAGAAACGCAAGCGGCAGCAACCAAGGGAAGAATGGAGCCGTCGCGCCTCTTCTTCGACATCGCGAGCCCGACGCTGTAGGGAGCCCCGCTTGCGATGCCTGCTGCAAGTGCACAAGCAACAACGACCACCGTGTGCTCCAACTCCCATCGCGCCTTTCCACCGTGCCAAAAACCAAGGTAGAATGCTAGCCTCTCCACCGCTTGCATTCAATCAAGAAAACGGTCGATTCATGCGTCTTTGAGGCAGTTTGCCCGAATTCAACACAAACCGGCGTTGACCCGTTTCGAGTCTACTGGGCGTTTTCCTCGTATTTCTGCACCACGACGCCTGCCTCGTGGAGCAGGGCGCTCGACAGCTCGTCGGGATATGACTCCCGGAACACGATGCGCTTGACGCCGGCGTTGATGAGCATCTTGGCGCACTGCACGCACGGGTAGGTGGTGCAGTAGAGCGTGGAGCCGTCCTGGGCGACGCCGCCGTGCCTTGCCGCCTGGATGATGGCGTTCTGCTCGCCGTGCAGGCCTCGGCACAGCTCGTGCTTGGTGCCGCTGGGGATGTTGAGCTCGGTGCGCAGGCAGCCGCGCGTCAGGCAGTGCTCGATGCCGCGCGGCACGCCGTTGTAGCCCGTCGCCAGGATGCGGTGGTCGTCGCTCACGAGGACCGCCCCGACGTGTCGCCGAAGGCACGTGGAGCGCGTGGCCGCCACGTCGGCTATCTTCATGAAGTACTCGTCCCAGCTGGGACGCGCGTCGGCAGGCATGCGCTAGTCCTTCTGCACGGGGCCCAGCTTGGCCTCGACGGCCTTGTTGAGGTTCTCGGCGAGCGTGGAGCGCAGCGGCGTCACGTGCGGGCGAGGCGCCTCCTGGGCCTTGCCGGCCAGGTCGAGCTGCATGATCTTTGCCACGCGGCCCGCATGGCGGCCGCCCTCGAACTCGGCGATGAGGAACACCTTAAGGATGCGCTCGTTCTCCTCCAGGGAGACGAAACGGCCGGAGAGCGTGATGACGTTGCAGTCGTTGTGGCGGCGGCACAGCTCGGCGAACTCGGGGTTGATGATGTTGGCGGCGCGGATGCCGGCCACCTTGTCGGCGGCCAGGGCCATGCCGATGCCCGTGCCGCACACGAGCACGCCGCGCTCGGCCTCGCCCGCGGCCACGGCCTGCGCCACCTTCACCGCATAGTCGGGGTAGTCGACGCGCTCGGCGTCGAAGGGGCCCTGGTCGAGCACCTCATGCCCCAGGCTCTCGAGGAAGGGCACGAGCGCGGCCTTCTGCTCGTATCCGGCGTGGTCCGAAGCGATGGCGATGCGCATGGTGGTGCTCCCCTTCTCCTGGAGGTGTCTGCTGACGCTGGAACGGCCGCAGCTGCGTGCGGCCGTCTTGATGGGCTAACTATAGACCGACCGGCCCCCGCGGCGGCACATGGGCGCATCTCCGCAGGGTAACCATATGGCCGACGTGTGCCGGGCAAGCCGTCCGCGCCCGCGCGGCACCCCGCGAGCGACGCGGCGCGCCCGATGCGCGCAAGGCTAGTCGGCCGCGCAGCTGAGGAACGTCTTGACCGTCTGCGTCTTGGGGTGCCCGATGACCTGCTCGGGCGTGCCCTCCTCGACGATGTCGCCGTTGAAGAGGAAGGCCACGCGGTCGGACACCTCGCGGGCGAAGCCCATCTCATGCGTGACGATGCCCACCGCCATGCCGTCGGCCGCCAGGGCGCGGATGAGGTCGCGCATCTCGGCGGTGAGCTTGGGGTCGAGGGCCGAGGTCGCCTCGTCGAAGAAGAGCACCTCGGGGCGCATGCACAGGGCGCGCGCGATGGCGACGCGCTGCTGCTGGCCGCCCGACAGCTCGCAGGGGACCTTGTCCACGTGCTCGGAGAGGCCCAGGCGTTCGAGCAGCTCGCGGGCGGCCTGCTGGGCCTCGGCCTTGTCGCGGCGCTGCACGCGCACCGGCGCGTCGCAGACGTTCTGCAGCACCGTCATGTGGGGGAAGAGGTTGTAGTTCTGGAAGACAATGCCGCAATGGCTGCGCGCCTGGGCCATGACGTCCTTGGAGTAGCTGGCCGCGGTGCCCCCGTCGGAGCAGACCCGCAGGTCGCCGTAGCCGAACTCGCCGGAACTGAAGCGGTCGAGCAGGGTGAGGCAGCGCATGAGCGTGGTCTTGCCGGAGCCGGAGGGGCCGATGAGGCTCACGACCTCGCCCGGGTCGATGTGGAAGTCGATGGCGCGCAGCACGACGCGGGTCCCGAAGGACTTGCTCACGTGGTTTGCGTAGACGGCGGGCTTAGTCATGGTAGTAGCTCAGCTTCTTCTCGACGCGGTTGAGGATGGCGGTGACCACGAGCGTGATGACCCAGTAGATGGCCGCCGAGATGGCGAAGGGAATCATGTTGCGCTGGCTGGCGACCAGGGCCTTGGCCTCGGTGAACATCTCGGCCACGCCGATGGAGAAGGCCAGGGAGGTGTCCTTGACCAGCGTGATGATCTCGTTGCCCATGGCGGGGACGATGCGCTTCACGACCTGGGGCAGGATGATGTGGAAGAACGCCTGGGCCCGGGAGTACCCGAGCACCTCGGCCGCCTCGTACTGGCCCTGCGGGATGGACTGGATGCCGGAGCGGTAGATCTCGGCGAAGTAGGCGGCGTAGTTCAGGATGAACGCGACGAGGCAGGCGGTGAGCTTGTAGCCCGAGCCGGTGGAAATGCCGAACACGTAGAACGGCGCGAAGTACACCGCGAACATCTGGAGCATGAGGGGCGTTCCGCGCATGATAGATATATAGAGCTGCGCGAGAAGCGCGAGCGGCTTGAACTTGCTCATGCGCGCGAGCGCCAGCGGGATGCCGAGCGGTATGGCGCCGAGCAAGGTGACGACGAAAATCGTCACGCTTGTGCCCAAGCCCTCCACAAGCAATTCCACCATGGTCGAGATTTCCACGAGCACCCACCTCACAGACGGCGCGACGACACGCGCTCCTGACACAAAAGCGCGCCCCAGGCCCTGATCGGGGGCCGGGGGCGCAGTGCAAAACAAATCGCGCAGCCGGTCTCCTCAAAGACCGAAGCGCACTAAACCACGAGGTACAGAGGCTACTTCGCCTGCTCCAGGCAGTCCTCGACGGCCGTGAAGATGGCCTTGGAGGTGACGGAGGCGCCGGAGACGGCGTCGACGCCCTCGG
>CAVEWV010000020.1:0-35158 GCA_963619535.1 Acutalibacteraceae bacterium
CTGCGAGATGCTCGGCTACGACGTGTTCCAGGTGGCCAACGAGGGCAAGATGGTGGCCGTCGTGCCCGCCGAGGAGGCCCAGGCGGCCCTGGAGGCCATGAAGGCGAGCCCCTACGGCACGCAGGCGGCCATCATCGGCCAGGTCGCGGAGCCCTCCACGCCCGGCGGCCACACCGTACGCCTGCGCACCGCCTTCGGTTCGACGCGCATCCTGGACATGCTCGTGGGCGAGCAGCTCCCCCGCATCTGCTAGCAAGTGCGTGCGCCTGACGCAATCGTCACCCGGATGCACACAACGCACATCGACAACCTGGTATGATGGCGAGCGTGTGTCAAACGGTTACAGGCGCACCGCATATCGACTTTTTTGATTGGAGAGTCTGCCTTGACTCGAAAGACTGCCATGTGCCCCACGCCCGCCGAGAGGCTCATCCAGGCCAACGTCCCCTCGCGCACGCACGCGAAGGACTGCACGCTCTACGACTTCAGCGAGGTGGCGCTTGAGAGCGCCCGCGACTACATGGGCTGGGCCGACCTGGCCACCAACCCCCCGTGCGCCCTTGAGCAGATCGAGGCCTTCGCCAAGGAGGTGCTTGCCGACGGCGTGAACTACGTGGGCCTGCTCGGCGAGGGGGGCAGCTCCCAGGCGCCCATGACCATCACCAAGCTGTGCGCCGCGCTGCACCCCCAGGTGCGCTTCTCCACGCTCGACGCGCTCTCCCCCGTCTACGTGCGCCAGATCCTGCACGGCGTGGACTACACGCACGCCATGTTCATCGTGTCGAGCAAGTCGGGCGGCACCATCGAGACCATGTCGCTGTACCGCGTCATCTGGGAGGACGTCGCCCGCCAGGTGGGCGAGGAGAACGCCGGCAGGCACTTCGTGGCCATCACCGACCCGAACAGCGAGCTTGAGCAGCTGGCCCGCGAGCGCAACTTCCGCGGCATCTTCTTGGGCGAGCCCACCGTGGGCGGGCGCTTCTCGGCGCTGTCCGTGTTCGGCCTGGTGCCCGCGGCCCTGTGCGGCCTGGACGTGCGCGACATGGTGAGCCGTGCCGCCCAGATGGAGAAGGTCTGCTCGCAGGACACGCCCTCGAACCCCGCCGTGCAGCTCGCCGACTTCCTCATCCGCAACCTCTCGGCCGACTCGGCCAACGTGTTCACCTACATCTCGCCCCAGCCTGGCCGCGTCTTCGGCCTGTGGATGGAGCAGCTCATCGCCGAGAGCCTGGGCAAGGACGGCAAGGGCGTCGTGCCGCACATCGAGATCGACGTCAACCTGCTCAACCGCCACCAGCCCACGCACCCGGTGATCGTGTACCACACCAACCCCGACTCCACCTTCGACCGCGAGGCCTCCATGCTGTCGCCCGTGGTGCCCCAGCGCTCCTACATGCTTGAGGACCCCATGGACATCGGCCGCCACTTCGTGCTGTGGGAGTACGCCACCGCGTTCATGGGCTGGCTCATGGAGGTGCCGCCCTTCAACCAGCCCGACGTGCAGGCCGCCAAGACGAACACGAAGGCCATCCTCGCCGGTCACCTGCCCGACCGCACGCATCGCCTGGGCGAGCCCTGGGTGAGCGCCGAGTACTCCGACGCCTTCGCCGAGCAGACGGGCATCGTCGACCCCACGCAGATGCACTCCGTGGACACCGTCATCGACGCCTTCATGGACCTGGCGCAGGAGGGCAACTGGATCTCGGTGAACGCGTTTCTGCCCTTCACGGGCGAGAGGCGCGGGCCCATGGAGGTCATCCGCCACACGCTCGCACGCCACCTCGAGGTGCCCTGCTCGCTCGAGATCGGCCCGCGCTACCTGCACTCCACCGGCCAGCTCCAGAAGGGCGGCGAGAACACCGGCCTCTTCCTGATCCTGTCGGGCAACGAGGTGAACGACCTGGCCGTGCCCGGCACCTCGTACAGCCTGGGCGAGCTTGAGGTCGCGCAGAGCAAGGGCGACCTGGAGACCCTCTCGGGCAAGGGGCGCCGCGCCCTGCACCTGCACATGATCGACACCGACGCCGACACGCTGTGGCGCCTGGCGCATGCCTTCGAGGAGGCAGGCACGAGGATCGCCATCAAGAAGGCCCTGAGGGGCTCGAAGTAGCGCTCCTGCGCACTGCCGCACGGCGGCACGCTTGAAGCGCACGGGATATAGCTTCTAGGGGGACGGCTCGCACGGGCCGCCCCCCTTTTGTTTGCATGAGGATCGCCGCGCGCCCTGCATGCAAACGGCAGGGAGGCCCGCCGGTGTACCGAGGGGCCTCCCTGCCGTTTCGCGTCTATGGGATGAGGGGCTCTGCGACCCCTCGGCGATGCCTTAGTGGCAGCCGCCGCAGCCGCCGCCGCAGTCGCCGCAGGAACCGCCGCAACCGCAGGACTCGGGGGCCTCCTCGCGGCTGACCAGCTCGAGCTCGAAGGTCAGGGCCTTGCCGGCCAGGTTGTGGTTGAAGTCGAGGTAGACCTTGCCGTCCTCGATCTTCTCCACCAGGGCGGGCATGGGATAGCCGGCGGGGTTGCGGAAATAGACCGTCTGACCCACGGGGAGCTGCTCGTAGTTGGGCACGGAGTCGCAGGGAATGGCCTGGACGAGGCGCTCGTCGCGCTCGCCGTAGGCGTCCTTGGGCTCGAAGCGGGCCGTCTTCTTCTCGCCGGGCTGCATCTCGGCGACCGTCTTCTCGAAGCCGGGGATGACCTGGTGGGCACCCTCGACGAACGTGATGGGCTCGTTGCGGTCGTAGCTGCAGTCGAACTGCGTGCCGTCGTCGAGCGTGCCGCGATAGTGCACCGAAACCTGAGTTGCCATGTACTTGTCTCCTTATCCCGTGCGGAAAGCCCGCACCTGGCTTTTGTTGCAAATGCACGCCATACGATACCATAAAGCCGCATGGCGCATGCCTACAAGGTGCCCCGCCCCGAAAGCAATCGGCCGAGGGGCATGCGCCGCCCCCAAGGGCCGCACGCTCAGTACTGGGAGCCCGACGTACGCCCGAACCTGTCGGCCGCCTCGGCGAAGTTGGGCTGCTGGGAGGCCCACGTCACGAACTCAGGCGTGTCGACGACGAGGAAGTCGGCCTCGTAGGTGGCATAGAGCGACTCCTCGGGGCTGCCGGGCTTGAACGGCGGCCGGTCGGGCAGGTAAGGTGGCACGTAGGCGGGGTTCATCAGGAAGTACGCCGCCCCGGGGCACAGGCGTGCAAGGCTGTTGAGCGAGCGCTTGGCCGCGTCCATGCGCCCCAGTTTGTAGAGCAGCACCGTGCGCGCCAGGTGCATCCAGCAGCTCCCCTCGCGCCCGAAACGCACGTCGAGGTCGTTGAGCCCTTGCTCGTCCTCGAGGCGCGCGTAGAGCAGCGCCGCCGTGTGCCGGATGCCCTGGGAGTCCGCAGGGGCCTCGGCCAGCATCTCCTCGGCAAGGCCGAGCGCCTGCCGGTAGCAGGCGGCCTGGACGAGCAGGTCGATCTTGCGCGAGCGCATGCGCAGCCACGGGCGCAGGAACACCGCGTCCCAGGGGTCGGCGACCGCGTCGTCAAAGAGCGCCGAGCGGGCGCTGCACCATTCCTTCGCAGGGCCTTCCAGGGCCTCCAGGCCCACGATGGCCTCCTCGAAGGTGTCGGCCATGATGAGCGTGTCGAGCGTGTGCGCGTCGTAGCAGTGCTCATCGACCTGCAGGCAGCGCTCGAGCAGCCCGTGGGTCTGGGGCAGCTTGGAGGGCGGCTTGCGCGGGGTTGTTTCGTCTTGGTAGTACAGCGCGTCGAGCTCGTCGTCGATGTCGCGCTGGGCGCGCGACACGGCCTTCTCAAGCATGAGGAAGGCCCTGTCCTCGTCGTCTTTCACGCAGCTCTGGGGGTTGCGCATCGCCTGACGCGAGAACTCCGCGAGACGTTGCACGTCCGTGGCAAGCGCAGGGTCGTCCTTGACGGCCTTGCGCAGGAGGCGCTCGGTAAGTTCGGCAGCCACGAGCATGTCTACTCCACCTGACCTTCCTGGCCTTGCGGGGCCTGTGCCGCGGCCCGGGACTCCTCAAGCACGCGGGCGGCCTCGACGTCGGGGTGCGTGGCGATCCAGGAGCTCAGGGGGCTCGAGAAGTCGCCGCAGTTCTCATCGAGCACCACGGCGGCCTCGCTCACCGCGACGAAAAGCTCGTCGTCACTGCCCTCGGCGTATTCCAGGTGGCCGAACAGGCCCGCCGGCAGCTCGTCTTGATAGGCAAGCGTCATGCCGGGGGCCGGATAGGTGCGCAGGATGTCCTGCAGCTTGGCCTCGGCCGCGTCGAAGTCGCGGCACTTGTACGCCAAGAACAGCTCGCACAGCTCGAACCACGCGTTGTTGTCCTGGGGGAAACGCGCGCGCAGCTCGGCAAAGCCGGCCTCGTCCTCAAGCTTTGCATAGTCGAGGGCGGCGATGTGGCGAAAACCGGCGACGTCGTTCGCGTCGCGGTCGAGCATGGGGAGGCACACCTCCAGGGAGGCGCGGTAGCGGCCCAGGCCGAGCTGCTCGTTTGCGATGTCGAACATCCAGCGCAGGTAGGGCTTGAGGTAAGGGGACGCACTCAGGTGCGTCTCAGGAGGCACGATGTTGGCCTGGCGGGCCTGGGCGCAGCACTGCGCATAGACCTGCTCGGCGTTGTCCACCAGGTAGTCGAGCATCTCCTGGCGGGTGGGGCGCTGCAGGTTGCGGCGGATGCGCAGCGCGTCGTGGCAATGCGGGTCGAGCTTGAGGGCCTCGTCCACCATGGCCGTGGCCTCGATGCTCGAGCGGTTGGCGTCGTCGGCCGTCTTGGCGTCGACCACCTGATGGTCGAAGATCTGCGCGGCCTTGCCCGCCAGGGCGAAGGCCCGGTCGGCGTCGGTCTGGGGAAGGGAGTCGCGGTCCTTGGCGTACAGCTCGGGAAACGCCGACAGCATGGCGACAAGGCTCGGATAGTTCCTCGCCTGGGGCGAGGAGGCCCAGCGCACGGCAAGGCGCTCGAAATCCTCCGATGCGGGCAGCATGCTCATCGCAAGCCCTCCTTTCTCGTTGAGTGTGGCGACGGTTCTAACTGCGCGGCAGCGTCATGGTCAGCACGACGCCCCCGCCCAGGCGTTTGCGTTGCCTGATGGTACCCCCGTGGGCGTGCACGGCAAGCGCCGCGACATAGAGGCCATAGTTGAGACGGTCCAGGCGCATGACGCGCTGCCGGTTGAGCGCGGTGTCGCGCGTCCCCTCGGCACAGCCCGCCTCGGCCGGCAGGCGCATGGCCTGCAGCATGGCCTCCAGCGGCGCCTTGTCGTTGCCCTCCACGCGTGTGCGGTCGAGCAGGGCCTCGCGCAACAGCGCCGAGCGACGCCGCTCGTAGACGAACTCCTCGGCCTGGCCCGGGCCCGATGCGGCGCGCTCGAAGGCGGGGCAGCCGTCGGGACACAGCAGGGAGGGCCGGTCGTCCTGCACGACGAGGATGACGTCGCTCTCGTCGGCGCGCACGGAGACCTCCACCACGCCGCCCTTCGCCACGCAGCCGCTCGCGCACTCCAAGATGAGCGTCACCGCAAGCCGCACCAGGGGCACGTCGGCCACGATGACGGGCGTGGACTGGCCGGGCATGACCTGGAGCACCTTGCCCACCATGCCGCTCTGCAGCACCTGCGCCACCCCGGACACCTCGGCGGCAAGGTCGCACTGCGCGCTCGGCTCGGCCTTCAAGGCGGCCTGCACGCGGTCGAGCATGATCTGGGCGCGCGACGTCTCGTCGGCCACGGCGCGCTCGAGGGCCTCGCGCTGGGTCTCGTACTCGGGGCGCACGGTGAGCAGCGCGTCGCCAAAGGCGTGCACCGTCTGCACCACGAGCGAGTCGTCACGCAGCATGAGATCGTCGAAGGCGCAGCGCACGCGCGTGGCGTGCATGGAGCGCAGGTCGCGGCGGTGCTTGGCCGCCAGGCTCTGACGCTCCAGGGCGAGCTCGATCTGGTCGGCGATGGCGTCGAGGAACTCGAGGTCGTCGGAGGTGAAGCGCGCGCCCTTGGCCGAGACGGCAAGCACGCCCTCCATGCCCGTCTGGGATATGAGCGGCAGGTAGATGCTGTCGGACTGCTCATGGAACTCGGTGAGGGCACCCGCCCGCTGGCCGTTCTCGTACACCCAGTGGACGACGTACTTCTCGATGAGCGAGTTGAACACGTCCTCGTCAAGGTCGCCCTCGACGACGTTCACGGCCACCTCGCGACGCTCGCGGCCCGCGGCCTCAGAGCCGAACGGGTCGTCGAGGTAGATGGCGCACGACCTGCCGAACAGCGACACGACGCTCTGCAGCGCCGTGTCCACCGTCTCCGCGAAGCCATGCGCGTAGAAGAAGTTGCCGGTGAGGTCGAACAGCGCCTCGGTGCGCCTGCGCGACGCGTCGTGGGCGTCCGCCTCCACGCCGACGCGCACCACGAGCACGCCCACAGCCAGGGATGCCACCACGAAGAGGCCGAAGCTAAGCATGCTTGCCCGGTGGTCGATGCCGAGCTCGAAATAGGGCCGCACGAAACGCCAGTCCTGGATGAGGGCCCCCAGGAGCGTGAACGCCAGGGTCGGGGGCAGCGAGCGCGAGAAATAGGCGACCGCGACCGTGCCGGCCATGAAGGCCAGGTACGTGACGCCCTCGGCAAAGCCCAGCTCGTAGGCCGCATACGCGCCCAGGGCGGCGACAATGAAGCACACGAGGGAGACGACCCACGTACGGACCTGCGACACGCGATGGACGCGGCCCGCCTGGGTGTCCCTGAGCGCCTCAGAGGGAAAGGCTTGGGGCACTTCAGTACTTTCTCATAGGAATCATCTTGACGACAGGCCCTCGGCCGAGCATGACGGGGGCGGTGCTGCGCACCCATGCGTCGACCTTGTCCCAATCGCGGTAGTCGCCGTCCGCGAGAGGATAGACGCGAAGCGCAAGCTTCTCCATGCTCGAGAAGCCCTCGCTTTGCTTCCAGCCCGGGAACACGACGCTCGAACGGGGGTGGATGCCGTGCGGCATGTCATGCAGCACGGTGTCGAGCTCGCGCTCGGCGAGGCCCTCCGTCTGCGGGGAAGCCGCGCGCAGGCCCACGGAGAAGAGGGCCAGCGGGTGCTTGTCGAGGAACTCGGCGTTGGCCGTGAGCCAATCGCGAGCCTCTTTGTGGAATTTTCCCACTCTTACGCCACTGCCGAAGACGACAATATCGATGTCAGCCGGGATGACGGGCATCGATTCGACGCTTACGACCTGGGGGCGCGTCCCATATGCGATGAAATCGGTTCCGATGCGCTTTGCGATGGTGGTAGTACAGCCCGAAAGAGTCGAGTACGCGATGAGTACCTTCTCCATGCGCTCAAGCATTCAATCTCCTATTCCCCTTGGGGACAAGATAACGAACCCATATTGTAGCGCACAAAAAAGGCCGCCTGCACGAAGCAAGCGACCTTAAATGAGCAATATCGACCTTGCGAACTAGTCCTCGATCTGGATGGAGTTGCCCATGGCGACAGGCATGAGCAGCAGCACGGCGTACACGAAGAAGGCGATGCCGGCCATGATGGAGGAGTTGGAAGAGTCGAGAACGACACCCAGGGCCAGGCAGACCAGGACGAGGGAGAGAATGATCTCGATGGCGAGGCCCTTGTACTTCAGGGCCTTGGTGGAGAAGGCGCCGAAGAGGGTGCCCAGGCCGACGAAGGCGATGAAGACGGCGATGACCCACTCGAAGGAGAAGGTGCCGCAGAAGGGATCGAGCACGGCGGCGACGGCGCAGGCCAGGGCCATGATGCCCGAGATGACCAGGTAGCCGGAGAGGGTCTTGGAACCGCCGGCGTTCTTCCACGCGGCAATCTGCACGATGCCGGCCACAGCCATCACGACGGCGCCGATGAGCTCGCCGGCCGTCCAGGTGTACCCCTCAGGCAGGTTGGGCGTGTGCAGGGCCTCGGGCAGGATGCCGTGACCAACGAAGCAGATGACGCCCATGACCGCCAGCAGAACGGCGCTGACGACAAGGCCCATGCGCGCCCAGCCAATCCTCTTGCCAAACTCCATGGTAGAACCCCTTTCCTCCACGCCCGAAGGCGCGATCCCGGCGCAGGTGTGCGTCGACATACAGAACTATCCTGAAGAAGTATTCTATAGCTATTGCCAAAAAACAACAGTCTCGCCGTGAAGCAGCTTGCCGTTTATCCAAAAATGCACGCAGAAAACTAGCCGCGGGCAACAAAAAAGGGCCCTTGCAGCGCTGCAAGGGCCCTTTTGGCGTCGGCATGGGAAACGTCGCGCCTTACGAGAAGACCTCGACCTTGTCGGCCCACAGCGCCATGTTCGTGCCGTCGTAGACGAACTCGCCGTAGACGCTGACGTTGGCCCCGGCCGAGAACTCGGCCGTCACGTCGTTCCAGGGGTAGTAGTACACCGTGAGCTGGTTGTCGGCGTTGGAGGGGTCCTGGATGACCATGGAGCACAGGCCGTTGGACTGGGTCTCCCCCACCGAGGCGACGGTGGCGCTGACGGCGACCTGCTTGGTGGAGTTGTTGGCCGGGTTGGACACGAGGTCGGAGAACGTGGGCCAATCGTAGGTGCCGACAATCGACAGGATGGCCGCCTGGGCGTTGGAGAGGTTCGTGGCCACCTCGGAGAGCGTGGCCTGCGTGCTGGAGGTGTCGGCCACGGCGTTCTCGGCGGCGGTGACGGCCTGGCGCAGGTTATAGGCGGTGAAGCGCGTGTAGGGGTGCGACTGGCTCTGCTCGGTGAGCGTGGCCTCGGCGGTGTCGATGAGCGTCTGCAGGTCGGCCGTGCTGGTCGCGGTGCCCGCAGTGTCGCCCGAGGGCGCAGTGTCGGACTTGCACGAGCTCAGGGCCGAAGTGAGCACGATGACGAGGGCCACCAGGACCACGACGGCGATCCAGAACTTGGGGCGCTTGTAGAGCGGGTGGACGAACGTCCCGCAGTGCGGGCAGCGCGACTGCTGATGGTCGACGGGGTTGCCGCACATGCGGCAAGGCGAGCCGGTGCCCGTGTAGTCGCCCTGCTCGTAGACCACGGCATGGGCCTGCGCCCTGCGGGCCGAGATGCCCTCGACAAGGCCGCCCACGACGCCTGCGACGGCGCCGCCGGCAGTCTTGAGCGCGTCGAGCACGGGGTTGCCCTGGGCCGCAGGGGCGGCAGACCTGCCACCGCGACCCTGAGAGGACGCACGGCCCGCAGCGCGCTGGGCGGGGCGCTCCTCGTAGGCGGCCTGCTCCTCGGCATACTCCTCCTGGGCGGCCGGGGCGGGACGCTCGCGACGCTGGTACTCCCCCTGCGGGCGGGAGCTGCGGGCGCGGGCAGGGCGCTCCTGATACGCTTGCTGGGCGCGGGCGGGGCGCTCGTCGTAGGTTTCACCGTAGTCTGCGTAGCGATCGTCCCTCATCGCGGGACCTCCAAATCAGATGCACGGGCACAGCGTCGCCCGCTAAGATTCCCATCAGGTCGTAGGGGCAAACTATAGTTCATCAAGCATGGCAGCAAGACCCCATCCATAGGAACTCCCCGAAGCCCAACGCGAGCCCAAACCCTCGACGTAGGGCGACACGCCGGCAAGGGAGGTGAAGAAACGGGGGTCTACCAGGGTGTTCGCCAACTTGGACGCGCTCGTGCACGTCGCGTCGGCGTACAGGCGCAGGTGCTGCACCTGGGCGCGCAGGCCCTCGCGCACGGAGGAGAAGGTGGCGCCCTTCACGCCGCCGCCCGTGGCGCCGATGCCGGCGAAGTTGCACTGCTCGGCCTTGACGTCGCCGCCGAAGCGCAGCCAGCCCGTCTCGGTCATGGCCTGGACGAAGACGACGCCCGGATCGACCCCCTCGGCCTTGGCCTCCTCGACGAGGATCTTGCAGAACTCCTCGATGGTGGCCGCGCCTTTGCTCTTATAGACGTTCGAGGGGTAGGTGGCCCCGGAAGCCTTGTAGGCGCTCACGAGGGTGCTGGCCGTGACCTTGCTCTTTGCATTCATGATGGGATGGAGCTTGGTGCTGACCTCGGTGCTCACGAAGGCCTTCTCGGCCCCGGAGACGCTGGAGGCCGCCCACACCTGGGCCACGTAGTCCCCCGAGCTCATCTTGCTCAGCGGCACCGTGACGGCCCAGCAACCCATGAGGTCGCCGTTCTCCCCGCCAGACGAGCTCACATACGAAGCCTTGTAGGTGACCGCGCTGGAGGTGTTGCCCTTCTTCCACACCTTGACGCTCACCGAGCCATCCGAGGCGACCTCGCCGGCCGGGGTGTAGAACGTCACGCCCTGAGCCTCGTCGCTGAGGCGGTACGAGAGCGCGGAGACGTTGACGACGGTCTCGGTGGGGGTCCTGCCGCCCGAGCAGTCGGCGAAGACGCTCATCATCTTGGCCGCCTGGGCGCGCGTCGCGGTGTTCTGGGGGTTCAGGCGGGCGGGGTTGGTGGCCTTGTCGCCGGTGATGATGCCCTTGGCGTTGCACCAGGCCATGGCGTCGAGGGCGAAGTACTGCACGCTGCCGGCATCGGGGAAGCTCCAGATGTTGGCCGAGCCGCTGCCGAAGCCCGCCTTCGTGGCATAGCGGTAGAGCATGGTGGCGAGCTCCTCGCGCGTCACGGTGTCCTCGGGGCGGAAGGTCCCCAGCAGGTTGCCGTAGGCGTCCTTGTCGCCGGTGACGATGCCCTTCTGCGACGCCCACAGCACGGCGGTGGAGTAGAACTGACCGCTCGGCACGTCATCGAACATTCCGATGCCCGAGGTGCTGGGCGAGCCGGCAAGGCGCCACAGGATCGTGGCGACCTGACCGCGCGTGATCGTGTCGTCCGGGCCGAACGTGCGGGTCACGCCGTCGGGGTCGGTGTAGCCCGTGATGATCCCCTCAGAGGCGACGTCGCCCACGTAGTCGACGTACCAAGCGCCCACCTCGATGTCGCTGAAGCGCTTGAGCTGGCCCTCCCAGCTGCCGACCTGCGTGGTCTTGCCCGCGGTGTCCACCTTGTAGCCGGTGATGGTCACGTTCTCGGCAACGCGTCCCGTGCTGGAGAAATCGTACGTGCCGAACCACACGCCCTCGTCGCTCTGCCCGAACTCGACGGTGTCGACGGCGCCGTCGGCATACTTGACCTGGGCGTAGTAGCGCTTGGCGTCCTTCACGCCGGTGGCGCGCAGGGTCGCCTGCCCGTACTTGCCGTCGGTGTCGGCCACCGTCAGGCGCGTGAGGGAGACGTTGGAGTTGTCCTTGCTCTTGGACAGGCCCAGGAAGTTCGCGATGCCCGTGGCGTCCGCGATGCCCATCTGCTTGAGCGTGGAGGAGTTGGAGAGGAACGCGTAGTCCGTGCCCGAGGTGATGAAGGCGTGCTCGATGATGACGCCGGGCATGGAGAGCGCCTTGGAGTTGCGGATGATGGAGTAGTAGTCGCGCTCGACGCCGTTGTCGTCGATGTAGGTGCCGTTGGACTTGGCGCCGCGGTCGGTGAGGCCCAGGGCCACGAGCCTGCTCTGAATAGACTCGGCGAGCTTCTGGCCGTCGGCGGTGATGGAGGTGTCGCCGGCGTCGTAGCTGGGATACCAGACCTCAACGCCGTGGGCGCTGGAGGATTCGGAGGAGTTGATGTGGATGCTCACGAGGATGGTGGCGCCGGCGGCGGCCGCATCCTGGACGCGGCGCTTGAGGCACTCGGACTCGACGTGGTTGCCGTCGGTATAATAGGGGCAGTTGCCGGAGTCGTCGCGCGTCATGTACACGGTGACGCCGGGGTAGGTCTTGAGCTCGTCGCGGCAGGCCTGGGCGATCGCGAGGTTGAGGTCCTCCTCGTAAAGGCCGTAGCCCGTGGCGCCGGGCGACTGGTTGTCGTGGCCGGGGTCCAGGGCGATGACGAGGCCGGTGGAGGCGCTCTGCGCCGAGACCTCGTCATCGGAAGCCACCGAGAGGGCGTTGGCCATGGCGTCCTGGGCGCCGCTGGCCTCAAGGGCCTCGTCGAGGCTCTCCGCCTCGACGAGCTCGCCGTCGTCGTCGATGGTGTAGGCGGTGATGGCGTCCTCGACGGTCTGGGCCTGGGCGGGGGCGCTCACCTCGAAGGCATAGGCGTCCTGCCCCGCGGTGAGGTCGACCGTCGCCTGGGTGCCGTCGGCATACGTGAGGGCCAGGCCGGACAGCGTCGTGGTGCCCTGGCCGAGGGCGTCGGTGTCGAGGTTGAAGAGCAGGGCCGACCCGTCGCCTGCGACCGCGTCCTGCTCAATCTCTCCCGAGGGGGCCTGCAGGGTCAGGCGCGCGGCACTCACCTGGGCGGACTCGTCGCTCAGGATGAAGGCGACCTGCTGGGTCTGGCCCTGCGCGATCTGGGACTCGGCGACATAGACCAGGGACAGCGCGCTCTCGGGCGTGAGCGCCTCGGCCTGGGTGTCGGCGCCGTCCTTCGAGTCCTGGGCGTCGGAGGCTTGCGCAGAGCCGCCCTGGGTGCCGGTGGAATCCTGAGAGGCGGCCTGGGAGTCCTTGTCCTGAGACGTGCCGGCATCCGCGGCGTCGGCGGCGCCGGTATCCCCCGCGTTCGCGGCGTCGTCTGCCGTGTCAGCGGCGTCGGCGTCTGCCGAGGCGGACCCATCGGGCTGCTCCGCATCGGCGGGCTGGTCTGCGTCTGCGGCCTGGTCGGCGTCGGAGGAGCCGTCCCCTTGCGCGTCGTCCTCGGCGGGCTCGGACGAGACGGCGTCCTGGTCCTCAGCCGGGGTCGCCTGGTCGGCCACGTCCTGCGACTCCGCGCCCTGCGCGTCGCCGTCTTGCGCGGAATACGCCTCTGCGACTGCGGGGGCAGAAGCGGGCTCCTGCGCAAATGCGCTCACTGCGGGGACGAAACCCGACATGATCATCGACCAGCTCAACATGCATGAGAGGGCGAGCCTGGCAACAGGTCGTTTGGGCATGGATGCTCCGTTCGGCGATGGGTGGCTAAACGGTTGCACATGATAACACCTGGGCAGGGAGGCGCACGTAACACCCCTGCCCCGATGCGATGTTCACCATGACTTTCCCCGACGTGTCGCCGTCAGCGCCCTGCCCGCGCCGCGCCCGGAGCGGCCGCACCAGCACATGCGTCCCGGCAGAAGGCCGGCCAGGGCGACATGCGCGGCCTGCCTGTGGCCGCAGCCGTGTCGCTACCTTCCCAAAAGCCGCTTGAGGGCGGAAGGCAGACGCATGAGCGCGTTGCCGACGCGCCAGCTATGCGAGGCGCGCAGGGCCTCGATCTCCTCACGTGCGTGCCCGGCCTCGGCGCGCGCCTGCCCCAGCTCATCGCACGTCCGCAGCAACTCGCCGCGCGCGTGCTCCAGCTCCCCGCGGGCTTGGGCAAGCTCCCCCGCAAGGGCCTCGGCGCGCTGGCGCTCAAGGCTGGTCGAGCGCGCATACACGTGCTGGGCGCGGACCTGGGGCGTGCGGGAGTCGATCGCGCACCACAGCTCCTCGAATGCCTCCTGGGCAAGGGCGCGGCCCTGGGCCACGGGGGCGGCGAGCTTGCGGGCTTGGGCGGGACGGTCGGCGGCGAGGCGCTCCAGGGTCTTTTCCACCTGGTCGGCAGGGGCGTCCATGGCAAGCAGGAAGTCGGAGGCGCCCATCTGCTCGTAAAAGGAGGCCACCTTGTCCTCGTAGGCAAAGCCCACGGAGGGCACGCCAAACGCGTTGGCGACGATCGAGGCGTGCAGGCGCATCGCCACGACCATGTCCGCACGGGCGAGGACGCCCAGGACCTCGTCGATGTCGAGGTCGGACACGTGGACGCACGCGTCGGAGCTGCGCATGGCGCCCATCACGCGCTCATGGGTGCACGCGTCATGCGGGTGGAGGTCCACGAAGACGGGCCTGATGCCGAACCGCTCCCAAAGCATGTCGAGGCCGCGCGCCATGCCCTCCAGAAACCCTGCCGAGCAGACATCCTGGCTCGGCAGGTCGTCGCGCTCGCGCAGACAGACCACGGCATAAGGCCCCTCGCCGCCCATGGCCACGCCCGCCCCGGCGCCCGAGGCGAGCACCTCGTCGGTGCGAAGGCTGAAGGCAAGGTCGGCCTTGCGGCTCATCTGGCTTTCCGGCACACCGCAAGCACGAAGGAGCTCGCAGGTATGCTCGTCGCGGGCCAGGTAGCGCATGCCCGCGAGCGCCGCGATCCTCACGAGGGCCTGGGCGTCGGGGTTTGAGAGGGGGCCGGCGCCGATGCCCAGGCACAGGGCGGGCACCCCCTGGGCGTAGGCAAGCAGGGCGGCGGCCGCCTGGCCGTCCAGGTCGATGCTGGGGTTCAGCGTGAGGCCCGCCAGGCCGGGGCGGAACGCCTCGAAGGCCGAGTCCACCATGATACCCGCCATGAAGACGAGCGCGTCCGCCCCGTTGAGACTGGCCGTGAGCTGCGCCTTCTCCGTGGCAGGCAGGCACACCACACCATGGCGCGCAAGGCAGCTGCCCGTCTCGAAGCTCACCGCCGTGACATACGACCCCGGGTACCGGGAGCGCATCTGCTTGCAGATCTGCGCGAAGATGAGCTCGTCGCCGAAATTGTCCTGCCCGATGTACCCAAAGACCACGAGGTGGCGCGGGCACCGGGGCTCAGGCGCGAGCTCCGAGCGGCGCGCGGCGGCAAGGATCTCCTCCACGCCCTGGCCCTCGACGGCCACGCAATGGGGCCGGAAGACCTCGATGAACTTGGCGAGGTAGGACACGTCGGGGGCGCCGTCGGCGTCCAGGGCACGGGGCTCGACAAGGGGGTCGACGACCTCGACGGCGTGACCCGCAAGCTTGAGCTGCTCATAGACTGGCCAGGCGGCGTTTCCGCGCTCACAGGCGACGTGGGCGATGAGGGCTATGCGATAGTGGTCGCTCACGGCAGCAAACCTCCGAAAATGACCCGACAAAAAGGCAGGCGGTCAGTATACTCGCGAATCGGTCCCCAAACGGGCACGCGCGACCCGCGCGCCCCATCGCACACGCAAACAGCCTGCCGCGTGCTAGCGCAGCCGCAGGATACGGGCGAGCTTGCCCAGGGCGCGGCGGGCAAGGCTGCGGCGGGGGGCCGGCGGAGCGGGCTCGGGTTCAGGCTCCGGCTCGGGCTCGGGGATGCGCCGCCACTCCGGGATAACCCCGTCCTCCACCTCGCCGATATGCAGCGCCGCGTCGTGCATGAACTGCACGTAGTCCTCGGTGAACGAGTCGTCATCGTCTGAAGCGGAGAGCTCCTGGGCGAGCTCGACGAGCTTCTTGGCACCGGAGACGTCGCGCTCCTGGGCCGGGCAATCGGCCACGAATGCCGCGTACGCCTCGTCGCGGGCGACGCGGGCAAGCTGGGTGGCGACGCCCTTGGCCCCTACGACCTGGGCAAACTGGCGAGCCACGTCGTACCTGATCTGAGCGGGGCATCGAGAGGCCCAGACGGAGCCGAGCTCCTCGAAAAGCCTCAGCCTGAGCAAGAAGGCGGCCCTGAGCACGACGCTTCGGCCATCGGCGCGGGCATGGTCCTGAATCGCCTCGATCGAGTTGGCGTAATGCCGGGCGATCGCGACAAGCTCCTCTGAGGTGGCCTCGGAGGCGCCCGAGATGCCACGGCCGAGGTGGTACATGAGGTGGACGTCGTTGCACGTGATCTCGCTCGTGAGCAGGCAGGCGACGCAGAAGTACTCGTAGACGTCCTCGGCCACGTCGAGCCGGACGTCGGTGGTGGCCGCAAAGGCCCTCTGCAGCAGCTCACGCCTATAGGCGCGCTGGGTGAGGCGCCAGTCTCGGGCGCCCTCGCGCAGGCAGAAGGTGCGCACAAGCGGGGCAAAGCCAAGCAGCGGTATGTCGGGCGCGTTGACGATGGCCTCGAAGGCGCGCGAGCGCTCGGGCGGCATGCCGTCCTCGGCGACGAGGCGCATGCCGAAGTGCACGGCGTCGGCGTTGTGGGTGGCAAGGGCGGCATCGAGCTGGGCGAACAGGTCGGCCTCGAAGGTGTCGTCGGAGTCGAGGAAGCACACGTACTCGCCCTTGGCCAGCGCCACGCCCCTCTTGCGTGCGGCATGCCGGCCCTGATTGCACGGCAGCTCGACCACGCTGAAGCGCGGGTCGGACTTCTCGTAGCTCCGGGCGATCCAGGGGCTCGAGTCGTCGCTGCCGTCAAGGACGATCACGGCATCCCAGTCGGCAAACGTCTGCGCCTTGAGGCTGTCAAGGCACGCATGCAAGTAGTCCTCGCTGCGGTATACAGGTATGACGACGGTGAAGCGAGACAATCCACTACCTTCCCAACGCGCAAGCATAGATTTCAATACTCTATCAGCACGACTCGCACGCCCGCGCCACGCGCAAGCAAGCCTACAAAAGAAACCACCCGGCCTGCGGGGTCCCGGCGAGGGCTGCCCAATGCAAGCGGGGCGACCCGAAGGCCGCCCCGCAACGTCACTCAAACTCACGCGCCCCGGCGGCGCCTAGGCGAAGATCCTGCCCACGTCGAGGATGCTGTCGAAGTTGTACGAGCTGGAGTTGTAGATGCTCGTGGTGTACACCTGGCCGGGGAGGGCCTGGATCATCTGGCCGTCGCCCAGGTAGATGGCGACGTGGCCGTACCAGAAGATAAGGTCGCCGCGCTGCATCTGGTACTTGGAGATGTGCTGGAGCTTGCCGTACTGGCGCAGGTTGTTCGCGTCGTGGCTGTGCCAGCCCGAAGAGCCGGAGTCCCAGTGGCAGATGGGGCAGAAGCAGTCGTAGGCGCCCTCGCTCGTGAGCGTGTTCATGCCCACCGCATACATGCACTGCATCACGAGGCCCACGCAGTCCACGCCCACACCGGGCGCGCAGGCGTAGTTCCACACATAGCTCGTGCCCATGTACTCGTAGGCGCGGCCGATGAAGGCCTCCACCACCTGGGAGCGCGTGGCGTCGGCGGAGATGCGCGAGGTGGACATGTACGACAGCACGCCGCGGTTGTAGCTGTGGGGCGCCACGCTGTAGGAGCTCACCTGGTACATGTCGCTGGGGTTCTGCCAGCCGATCTTGCCGGTGGGCGCGTAGAGGAAGGTCTTGCGCGCGTATGTGGTGTGCCCCTCAGGGTCGGTCGCCTTGATGTAGAAGATGTAGTAGTCCTGGCCGGGCAGCGTCACCGTCTTGGAGGCGCCGCCGGATTCCGACCCCAGGGTGGTCGAGCTCGACTCGTCCTGCCCGCGCTTCCAGGTGTACTTGTAGGTGAAGCCGTTGGTGCTCGAGGCACCGGTGATGCCGGCCGTTGCCGTCCAGTTGGCGCCGCCGTCGGAGGACACCTGGGCGTTGAGGTCCCACACGGTCACCGTGCAGGTGCCCGAGCGGGTCACGCCCATCGAGTCGCTCACCTTGACGCTGACCGTGAAGGTGCCGGTACCGCCGAAGTACATGGTGTAGGAGGACGCGCTCTGCGCCCCGCTGCTCCAGGAGTCGCCGTTGCTGGAGGTCCAGCTGTACTCATAGGTGAGGCCGGAGGTGGTGCCGCTCAGCTTGGGGGCGATCTTGGTGGTGCCCGAGCCCAGGATATACGAGGTCGAGGCGCTGACCCCGCTCATGCTCCAGGCCACCTCGTTGAACTTCGCGCCCTTGAGGACGTCACGCATGAGCACGGTGAACATCTTCGTCGCCTGGCAGCGCAGCGTGTTGCCCTGCGGGTTGATGCGGGCGGGGTTCCATGCCTCGTCGCCCGTGATGACCCCCTTCGACACGCACCAGGCCACGCCGTCCTTGGCCCAGGTGTCCACAGAGGAGGCGTCCGGGAAGCCGGAGAGGCTGGCCGCCGAGCCCGAGATGCCGCAGCGCTTCGCGAAGCGGTAGAGCATCGTGCAGAAGTCCTCGCGCTTGATGATGTCGCCCACGCCGAACTTGCCCGTGCCGTCGTAGCCCGTGACGACGCCGTTCTGGTAGGCCCACTCCACGGCCGCCGTGTAGTACTGGCCCGTCGCGACATCGGAGAAGTGGGACACGTTGCTCGCGTAGGAGGCGCCCGAGTAGCGATACAGGACGGTGACGACCTGCTCGCGCGTGATGGCGACCTCGGGGTCGAACTTGCCCGATCCGTCGGTGTAGCCGTTCATGAGGCCGGCCTGCACCACATAGTCGAGGTAGCCGCCGGTGACGTACCATGCCTGTGCCGGCGTGTCCACGAACTTCGTGTACGCCGCGGAGTCATTTGCCTGGGGGTCAATCTCGGCGGCCGGGTCGATGGCGGCCGTCTGGGAGAAAGCCACAAGGTCCTCTACCAGGCCCTTGAGCTGCTCGGAGAGCGAGACGCGCGCCTGATGGACGGCGTCGGAGTAGGCCTGCGACCCAGCATCCCCCTCGCCGAGCACATCGGACGCCGGATCGAAGAGCCCCTCGCCCATCTGCTGGCAGGCCTGGAGCAGCCAAGAGCAATCGAGCTGCTCGGCGGCGCCGTCGAGGTACAGCTCGACCACGACAACAGGCACGTCCGCGTCAACGGCCGGCACCGCGCAGGGCAGCTCGGAGGCGCCCGAGAGGTTCACGTGCAGCTCGACCAGGGCGTCGGCCTCAGACTGCTTGGCCCAGGCGAGACGCGCGGCAAGCTCGCCGGCCTCGTCGGCCTGCGCCGAAAGGGCGTCACCGGAGGTGCGCACAAGGCTGAGGTTGAAGGAGGAGTCGTCAGCCGCCTGCCGTACAAGCTGCTGGGCAAGGCGCAGGGCAAGGTCGGCCTCCCCAAGCTCGCCCAGGGACGTGCCGGCATGGGCGTCGTCGTGGGCGGCGTCGAGCGCTACGTTGAGGGCCGCCCCCTCGCTGGCACGCGCGACGCCGGCAGCCGCCAGCGCGTCGCCCAAGGAGGTATAGGCGACCTTGCCCTCGGGCGTCACCGCGTAGAAGCGCAGCCCAAGCGTGCTCACCGCCTTCTCGCTGACATCGCCGCCCTTGTCGGTGTCGGCGGGGTCGGTCGCATCGGCGGGATCGCTCGGGTCGGCGGCGTCGCCCTTGCCTGCCTGGCCGTTGTCGCCCTGGGCGTCGTCGGCCTGGCCCTTGTCGCTGCCGTCGGCGCCCGTCTGGGAGCTGTCGGCGTCCGACGAAGCGTCGGAGGAGGCGTCCTGATCGGGCGCGGCGTCAGAGGAGCCGGAATCCTTCGACGAGTCACCGGACTCGTCTGCCGCCGAGTCGCCCGCAGACGGCTCGTCGGCAGGGTCGCTCGGGGTCTGGCCGCCGTCCTGGGCGATGTCGTCAGAGGCGGCTGGCTGGCCATCGGCGGCGTCGGCGTCCTGCAAGCCGGCGTCGGGCGACTCGCTCGGCTGCCCCTCCCCCTGCGACTCCTGGCCGCTCTCGCCAGAAACCGTGCCGGCGACGGCAGCGCCCTGCTCGTCTTGGGCCCACACAGCCGCGGGGCACAGGGACCCGACGGCGAGCACGGCGGCAAGGCACGCCGCACCGAGCGTCCGGCCCAGGCCCGCAAGACTGGATATCCTCATCTCATGCACCAACCTCATACGTCTTGGATTCTCAGCGTCACTTCAGCAAAACATGGGGAGCATCATACCAGCCCGGCCCGGCGGGAATGCGGACGTTGCACGAAGATGCCCGCCGCCCGAGGGCCGACGGCAACCCCGAGCGGGCCTTCTTTCCCTAAACGCCCCGCGGCCCCGCAGGTCACGCCGGCCCTCCCATCCCACGGCATCTCCATGAAATCGCGCCGCGCGGGCCGCCCTCAAGCGACACCCGCGCACGGCAGCCGTTCCTCCCCTCATACGCAAAAGGCCCCGAGGCGCAAATGCGCCCCGGGGCCGGCATGCCCTCAGATGGCTCTCAGGGAGCTACCAGACCCTCACCGTGGTGCCGGCGGGGATGTTGTCGTAGATCCACTTGGCGTTGCTCGTGGCCAGGCGCACGCACCCATGCGAGAGGTTCATGCCCAGGCGCGTGTCCTTGGGGGCGCCGCTCGTGTAGTAGGTGGTGGAGTGGAAGAGGTAGTCGCCGTAGAACTGCGTCCACCAGTAGCAGCGCACGCCGTAGGAGTCGAAGTAATAGCCCTTGGAGTCCACCGCGAAGGTGCCCGTCACCGTGGGCGTGGCGTAGGTGCCCGGCGAGCAGTACCACAGGGCCGCCTCCTCCCAACCCGAGGAGGTCTTATGGTAGACGCCCGTCAGGCAGTTGTAGGTGTCCACCGCGAGCAGCCAGTCAGTGGGGCTCGTGAGGTAGCGGATGTTGTTGAACATCTCGAGCGACTGGCCGGAGATGGCGCGCACGCGCACGCCGGCCGTGCTCGAATGGCCCTCGGGGTCGGTGGCCGTCACGTACAGCCAGTAGAAGCCGTCGGAGCCCACGTAGACGCTCTTGCTCGTGCCGCCCTGGGAGCTTCCCATGTAGGAGGCGCTGCCCTCGTCGGCACCCTTCTTCCAGGTGTACTGGTAGGTGAAGCCGCTCGTGGCCCCGGTGGTGAGGTTGGGCGCGAACGTCCAGGTGTAGGTGTCGTAGCTGCTCGAGGCCTTGGGCGTGAGCGACTGCCACACGTAGACCGTCGCGTACTGGATGCGGCTGATGCCCGTCGAGTCGCTCACCTGGCACCACAGGTGGAAGGTGCCCGAGCCGCCCAGGTAATAGGTGAAGGTGGAGTCGCCTTTGCCCGACCACGTCTGGCCCGAGTCGTTGTACCAGCCGTACTCGTAGGTGAGGCCCTTGCCGCTGCCCGAGACCTGCGGGGCCACCGTGACGGTGGAGCCCACCGTGACGTACTTGTTGCCCGCCTTGAGCGAGCTGTAGGTCCACGAGGCCGCCTGGGGCTTGGCGCCGGCCAGGGTGTCGCGCACGAGCACGCTGAACATCTTGGCCGCCTCGGCGCGCGTGGCGGTGGCGGTGGGCTTGAGGCGCGCCGGGTTGGTGGCCTTGTCGCCCGTGACGATGCCCGCGGCGTTGGCCCAGCGCATGCCGCTCGTGGCCCAGGAGTCTACGCTTGAGGCATCCGGGTAGCCCGAGATGTTGGCGAGCGAGCCGTTGTCGCCGCACAGCTTGGCGAAGCGGTAGAGCATGGTGGCGAGGTCCTCGCGCGAGATGGGGTCGCCCACGCCGAAGGTCCCCGTGCCGGAGTAGCCCGTGGTGATGCCGCTTTGGAACGCCCACTCCACGGCGGCGGTGAAGTACTGCCCGGTGGCCACGTCGGAGAAATGCGTGACGCTGCCGAACTGCGACTTGCTCGTGGTGGCCTTGCTCGTGGGGTTGGCGTAGCGGTACAGGATGGTGACGACCTGCTCGCGCGTGATGGGGTCCTCGGGGCCGAACTTGCCCGAGCCGTCGGTGTAACCGTTCATGAGGCCGGCGTCCGTCACGTAGCCCAGCCAGCCCTCAGTCACATACCAGGCGTTCTTGGGGGTGTCCTTGAACAGCTTCGTGGCCGCCTGGGCGTCGATGTCGTCGTCCATGGACACGGCGTTGGCGTCGTCGGCCTGGGCGAACTCAGCAAAGCCCAGGGCGCAGAGCCAATCGGCGGCCGCGCGCTCCAGGCTTATGGCGCCGCCCTCGAAGTAGCGCTGCGACTGGTCGGGGTCGCACAGCCAAAGGCGCGCGTCCGCGGCGACGACAGATGTCGCCTGCCCGCCCTGCGCCTGGGACACCGCCTCGAACGTCGCGTCGCCGGACTGCTGGGCAGAGACGGCGTCGCCGTCCTGGGCCTGGGCCTGGGCGAGGACCTCGAACTCGTACGACAGCCCCTCGTCGAGGCCGAAGTCAACGACGCCGGCCGCCTTGGCCTTGTCCGCATAGCTCAGCGTCAGGCCGACAAGGTGCGCCTTGCCCTGGCCGAGAAGGTCGGCCTTCACCTCGAACAGCAGGTAGCCGCCGTCGATCTTGCTCGCCGTGACGGCGACCCTCTCCCCCTGCGCGGGGGCGGTCGTCAGGGTAGCGCCCTCAAGCTGGGCCGTGGGGTCGGCCAGGGCCACGGCCAGGCGCACCGTGTCGCCCAGGGCGGGCGTGGCATGGTCGGCGTAGACGAAGGTGAGGAGCTCCTTGGGGGCGATGGGGGCGCCCTGCGTCGAGGCGCCTGCGCTCGCGGTGTCGCCGGCCGCTGCGCCGTCGCTGGTCGCGCCGTCGCCGGCCGCCGCATCCTGCTGCTGCCCGGCCTGCGCCCCGGACTGGTCGGCGCCGGCCGTGCTGGACCCGTCGGGCTCCACGGTGTCGAAGGTAACGCCCTGATCGAGGGCGTCCCCGCCTGCCGGGACGCCGTCGGCGGCCTGGTCGCCGCCCGTCGCCTCGCCCGCGGCGTCGAACGCGGCGTCGCCGGCCGAGGCGGCCGCGTCGTCCGCACCATCGGCGGCCTCGTCTGCGGCGGGGGCGTCGGCGCCGACCTGCCCCGTGGCCTGGCCGGTGCCCTCGACAGGCTCGGCCTGCCCGTCCTGCTCAAGGGCCACCTGGACCTCGACGGCCGCATCGCCCTGGGCGGCGTCCTGCGCATCGGCCCAGGCCACGCCCATGCCCGGCGCGCACGCCAGCGCAAGCGCCAGGCCGGCCGTGGCGGCAAGGCCGCCAAAGGCGCACGTGCGCCCCACTCTCGTTCTCGACTCAACCGTCATCGAAACCCCCATTCCCGCCGGCCCAACGCAACCCGGCGAACTTCCGTGCATGTGCCGCCAATACTACCTCAGCCAGGCGGCCGCCCTGTCCACAAACGGCGACATGCCGCATCCTCACGCGTCGACGGTGCGCCGTGCCGGACGTCCGCGCCCCGGCAAGCCCGGCCCCTTGAAGCCGTGCCCTTATGGGGGAGTCTTGCGGGTGCGGCCCGCGCACGGCGTGCGAGCTGGTAAGGTGTGCGCGTACCGGTGCCGCTCGGCGGCCTTACGAAAAGGAACAGCGCCATGCCCAAGGTCTCCATCGTCATTCCCGCATATAACTCGGCCGTCTACCTGCCCGCTTGCCTTGAGAGCGTCTCGGCTCAGACCTTCGACGACTTCGAGGCGATCGTCGTGGACGACGGCTCCAAGGACAGCACGGCCTACGTGGCCCAGACGGCCGCCAAGCGCGACGGGCGCATCTGCGCGGTGTCGCACCCCCACAACAAGGGCCCCCACCTTGCCCGCACGACGGGCGTGGAGCGGGCGCAGGGCGACTACGTCCTGTTCCTCGACGCCGACGACGAGCTCGCCCCCACGGCCCTGGAGGAGCTCGTGGAGCGCATGGAGAGCTCGAGCTGCGACGTGCTGCACTTCGGCATGGAGGTCGTGGCCGAGGAGGGCCTCGAGCCGGGGGCGGCCCAGGGCATGCAGGACACCACGAACAGCCACGCCGCACGCCTCGAGGGCCTCGACGCCCTGCGCGCCATCTTCAGCGAGGGCCGCGGCTTCGGCCTGGACTGGCGCACCACCCAGCGCCTGTACGCGACGCCCCTGGCCAAGCGCGCCTTCGCCCTCATGGCCAAGGAGCGCCTGAACCGCGCCGAGGACGCCTACGAGACCTTCGCGCTCATCAGCCTGGCGCACGTCCACGAGTCGGCCGACGACATCCGTGCCCTGCGCTACCACTTCGGGCGCGGCATCACGGGCACGAGCCAGGAGAGCATGCGCGCCTTCGAGCTGTCGTGCGCGAACTTCACCGCCTGCCTCGCCGCCTCCCAGGCCTGGGCCGACGAGCAGGCCGACCAGACCGTGCAGGAGTGCATGCGCGGGCTTCGCTACCAGTGCGGCGTCATCCTCGCCAACGAGTGGAACGTGCGCCTGCCCGAGCAGGACAAGGAGCGCGGCGCCGAGCTCATGGGACAGGTGCTGGGGTGCGCGCAAGCGGCGGCGCAGATCTTCCGCATCGTGCGCGACCAGGCCTACGCGGCGCTGGCCACCAACGCCGAGCTGGCCGACGAGCAAGCCCTGTGCGCCTGGATCGGCTACGCCGAGCGGCTCGTGGCCCACGCCGGGCCCCAGGTCGGCCGCGACGCCCACCTCGCACGCTTCCGCGGGGAGGCGCAGTCCCACCTCAAGGCGCTCGAGCAGCGCCACGGCCTTTCCCGCTACAACGACCAGGACATCCGCATCTTCGTGAGCACCCACAAGGTCGTGGACACCTTCGAGAGCGACATCCTCCAGCCCGTGCAGGTGGGCGCCTGCAAGGCCTCCTCGCGCTTCCCGCTGTGCCTGCAAGACGACGACGGCGAGAACATCTCCCCGCTCAACCCCATGTACTGCGAGCTCACCACCCAGTACTGGGCCTGGAAGAACGCCGAGGCCAAGTATTACGGCTTCTGCCACTACCGCCGCTACTTCGACTTCTCCGACAAGCGCCACACGGAGAACGCCTTCGGCGAGGTCATGGACGGCCGCATCGACGCCCAGACGCAGGAGAAGTACTGCCTCACCGACGAGCAGATCGCCCAGGCCGTCGAGGGGTGGGACATCATAACCACCGAGGTCAAGGACCTGCGCCAGTTCCCCGACGCCTACAGCACGCCCCATGAGCAGTACGCGGCCGCGCCCTACCTCAAGATCGCCGACCTCGACCTGGTCACGGCCATCCTGAAGGAGATGCACCCCGACTACGCCCAGGACGCCGACGCCTTCCTCAACGGCAACTCCTCATGCTTCTGCAACATGTTCATCATGGCCCACGACGTCTTCCACGAGTACTGCGCCTGGCTCTTCCCCATCCTGGAGGAGTTCTGCCGCCGCGCCGACATGTCGCACTACAGCCGTGAGGCCATGCGCACCCCGGGCCACCTCTCCGAGCGCCTGCTCAACATCTTCCTCCTGCATGCCGAGCGCACGGGGCGCGGCTGGAAGCGCAAGCAGGTGCAGTGCGTGCACTTCACCAACCCCGAGCCCGCGGCGAGCTTCTCTCCCCTGGAGATGTGCGACCCCTGGAAGCCCGTCATCCCCGTGGTGTTCGCCTCCGACGACAACTACGTCCCCATGCTCACCACCACCATCCACTCCATGCTGCAAAACGCCAGCTCGCGCTTCATGTACGACGTGGTGGTGCTGCACAACGGCATCACGGGCCAGAACATGGCCACGATGCAGGAGTTCCTGGACGAGCCGGGCAAGGCGCGCGTGCGCTTCGTGGAGGTGGGCCCCTACGTCGACCGCTACAAGCTGAGCACCAACAACGCCCACATCGGCGTGGAGACGTACTACCGCTTCCTCATCCAGGAGATCATGCCCTGGTACGACAAGGTGCTCTACCTCGACTCCGACCTGGCCGTGCTGGGCGACGTCTCGCAGCTCTACCAGATCGAGCTGGGCGACAACCTCCTGGCCGCCGCGCACGACATCGACTTCCTCGGCAACCTCAACATGAACGACGGGGCGCGCCTGAAGTACAACGAGAAGACCCTGCACATGGCCGACCCCTACGGCTACTTCCAGGCGGGCGTGCTGCTGCTCAACACCGCCGAGATGCGCAAGCTCCACTCCATCTCCGAGTGGCTCGAGCTGGCAGGCAACACCAAGCTCATCTACAACGACCAGGACGTCCTCAACGTGGCCTGCGAGGGTCGCGTGACCTACCTGGACTGGGAATGGAACGTCATGCACGACTGCGGCCAGCGCGTGGCCAACGTCTTCTCGTTCGCGCCCACCGATGCCCTTTCGGGCTACAACGCCTCGCGCACGCGTCCGCGCATCATCCACTACGCGGGCTTCGAGAAGCCCTGGAAGTTCCCGAAGTGCGACTTCGCCGCCCAGTACTGGAAGTACGCGCGCCAGACGCCCTTCTACGAGGTGTTCCTTGCGGCCCTGAGCGGGGTGGGCGGCGCCAAGACGGGGCGCGTCATCCACCAGAAGGCCATCGGCGAGAAGAACCCCATCCGCCGCATCGTCGACCCCATCTGCCCCTACGGCTCGCAGCGCCGCGAGGTGCTGAAGGCCATCGGCCGCGCCGTGAGGGGCCGAGAGTAGGACGCACGGCACGCGTAAGCGCATGGCGATATGAGAAAGGGGGCGCTACAGCGCCCCCTTTCTTGTTGTGCTCGCTATCAATACCGCCTGGCTCGAACACCGCTCAGCTGGCCCTGGCGCAAGGCCGGCACCCGCCCGACCCGCGGCCCCAGGGCTGCGCCAGCCAAACCCGCCGCTAGTCGAAGAACCCAGGCAGAGCTGCCGCGGCCGTCATGTAGTCGCTGGCATTCGCCACGAAGATGACCGTGTCGGCATCGCTTTCCTCGAGCAGGTCGGAGAGCGTCTCCTCATGGCCGGCACGCATGGCAACCGACTTGTAGAGCGTCTCGAACTGCGTGGCCAGCTGGCGCACGATGGCGCCTCCGTAGGAGTTGGAGATGAGCAGGGCCTTGCCCGTGCCCGTGCCGTGGATGAGGCCCTCGGGGATGTTGTCGTAGTACTCGTCGTAGAACGAGTAGGTCTTCTCGGCGTCGTCGAGCTCGGCGAAGCTGGAGTGGTCGTTTCCGTCGCGGGTCGTGCCGTCCTGGGCGGTGTAGGTCACGCCCGAGTAGTCGATGTCGGCGTCGAGGGCCTCGTCATGCAGGACGTACCTGCCCCAGCGCGCCGTGGCGCCCATGAACGTGTAGCCCTCGCACACCTGGCGCAGGGTGAGCGCCGAGGTGTCCACCGCCTGCAGGCCGAGGTCCTGGGCGATCGTGTTGTAGGCACGCAGGGCGCCCTTGACGTTCCAGTGGTGGTCGGAGTGGAAGAAGTCCTCGTAGTAGCTGTCCAGCGAGTCGTAGGAGTCGGTGAGGACGCTCACGTTGGGGCAGTCTGCCAGGGCGGCGGTGAGGGCGTCCACGCCCTCCTGCGGCAGGAACGGGTTGCTCACCAGGCTGTATGCGGGGTCTTGCGCGGGCTCCGAGAAGCCTTGCACCACATACACCACGAAGCGCTTCTCGGGGTTGGCCTTGGCCTGCTTGGCAATGCCCTGCGCGTACTCGGCCAGCTTCTGGTCGTGGTACTCGGTGTGGGTGAACGGCAGGTAGGTCACCGCGTCCTGCGAGGCGATGTAGAGGCGCGTCGAGTTGAAGTACGTGGGGTAGACGTCGAAGCCGAAAAGCGCCGCGGCCTGGGAGATGCCCACCTCCTGCAGGCCTGCGTTGAGCAGCATGGCCTGGTCGTGGAAGGGCAGGGCGTCGGAGGCGTAGCTCTCCACCGCGTCTTGGAACTCGCCCGAGGCAAACGAGTCGAGGCTGAGCTGGGGCGTCTCGGCCGCCGCGCGGCCCTCGAGAGCGCGCCAGCCCTGCCCGATGCCCGTGACCTCGGGGAAGCTCACGCCCGCCCCGGCAAGCTGGCTCGTGACAAGGGCCGCGCACACCACGAGGGAGGCGAGGCAGATGAGGACGACGTTGCGAACCTTAGTCATGGCGACCGCCTAGAACCTGAAGTAGATGAAGGGGTTGTACGAGCCGGAGCACACGGCCACCACGCTCACGACGAGCAGGGCGAGCAGCGCCACATCGCACAGCACGGCGACGAACGACAGCGCCCGCAGCCTGGCGGGGTCGCCCTGCATGGACATGGGCTCGAAGACGCACAGGGCCTCGGTGGAGAGGTTCTTGGGCGCAGGCAGGTCCACCTCGCAGAAGCGGCCCTCGCGGGCGGGGGCGACGCCCGCCCAGCGCACGAGCAGGCTGCGCAGCCAGGGCACGACGGGCGTGGATGCCAGGGCGCACGCGAGGAACACCGGGACGTACTCCCAGCACGTGAGCTCCCAGAACGTCGAGGAGCCCGTGGCGCCGTACCAGCCCAGCATCGCCTTGAAGTAGAGCTTCATCTGCTCCATGTCGGTTATCCAGAAGATGAGCCAGCCGAGCATGAACAGGGCGATGCCATAGACGTGCCGCACGAGACCCGGCAGGCGATCGAGCACACGTCCCCACAGGAGCTTCTCGCAGACGAGCAGGACGCCCCAGTACACGCCCCACAGCACGAAGTTCCACGCCGCGCCGTGCCACAGGCCCGTTATCGCCCACACCACGGCGATGTTGAACACCCAGCGCGGCGTCTTCACGCGCGACCCGCCCAGGGGGATGTAGATGTAGTCGCGGAAGAAGCTCGACAGCGAGATGTGCCAGCGGCGCCAGAACTCCGAGGCGCTCTTGGACAGGTAGGGGTAGTTGAAGTTGCGCAGGTACTTGAAACCGAACATCTTGCCCAGGCCGATGGCCATGTCCGAGTAGCCCGCGAAGTCGAAGTAGATCTGGAACGTGTAGGCGAGAAGCCCGGCCCACGCGCCCACGGCACCGATGGCGGGGCCGCCCAGGCCCAGCATCTTGTCGGCCAGGATGGCCACGACGTTTGCCAGCAGCACCTTCTTGGCCAGGCCCACGATGAAAAGTCGCAGACCCGCGCAGAAGTCGGCCACGTTCTCGCGGCGGTTCTCCACCTGGTCCTGGATGGTGGAGTAGCGCACGATGGGGCCGGCGACGAGCTGGGGGAAGCAGGCGATGTACATGCCCAGGTAGATCACGTTGCGCTGCGGGGCCACCTCGCCGCGATAGACGTCGATGATGTACGAGACGGCCTGCAGGGTGTAGAACGAGATGCCGATGGGAAGCGACAGCTCAAGGTCGGGCACCACCTGGGAGCCGAGCAGGGCGTTGACGTTGCCGGCCACGAAGCCCTCGTACTTGAAGAAGCCCAGAAGCGCCAGGTTGACGAGCAGGTTGAATATGAGCAGCACGCGCTTGCGGCCCTGTGAGCCTGTGCCCAGCGCGATGCCGAAGAGCCAGTTGACAAGCACGCTCACCAGCATGAGCCAGATGTAGACCGGCTCGCCCCAGGCATAGAACACCAGCGACACGGCGAAAAGCCAGCCGTTTTTGGCAGCCCTGCCCGGCATGAGGAAATAGAGCGCCACCGACACCGGCAGGAAGAGCAACAGGAAGGTCGAGCTGGAAAAAACCATCGAGCACAGGCTCCTCAAACAGCAAAGCGCCCCCGTCGGCAGGGCGGGGGCGCGCAGGTCTTAAAGGCTAGCGGTAGTTCTGCACCGTGGGCGTCATGCGCACGGTGAGGTCGTGGGACGCCGTGGCCGGAACCCTCACGGTGAAGTTGATGACGGCCGGGTTGTCGATGCAGCTGTGGAACTGGCCGGACTGCACCTCAAGCCCCTTGTACGAGGCCTTCTCCCACACCGACACGCCGCTGGAGCAGCTCGTGATGTCGATGGTGCCGCCGGCGGGCGCGTACAGAGCGTAGCGGTCCAGGATGTCGTCGTCTGAGTACTTGTCGCTGTTCGTGCCGATGATGTAGCCGTCCGCCGCGTTGATCTCGTCCCAAGTGGCCGTGTTGCTCGCGGTGAGCACGCACGAGTACACCTTGGAACCGTCGATGTCCACGGAGGGCTCGCCTACCTCAAGGTCAAGGTTGAGCCACCACTCCATCTTCGACCAGGTCTCGTTGTTCACGTAAATGCCCAGCTCAGGGTCGGTGGCGTCCACCTTGACGGCACCCGAGGCACCGAGCTCCTCCATGGCGGCCTCCTCGGCGGAGTCGGCGAACCACGCATACACGTGGTGCTCGTTGATGGCGTCGTTCACGGCCTTCATCAGGCCCGAGGCGCTCATCGAGGAGACGTTGTCGATGATGCAATCCAGGGCGGCGTTTGCCGCCGCGGCAAAGTAGGCGTCCATGCCGTCGGAGTCGCCCATGTACTTCCAGTACGTGTCGTGCATGAGGACGCGGGCGGTGTTCGTCCCGTCGATGCGGCTGCCGTCGAACATGTCGGCGCCGGGCGTGAGCGCCATGAGCATCTGCAGGAAGATGGGGTCGAGGCTCACGATGCCGCTCAGGTACTCGCCCTGGTGGGTGTACCAGAGCTGGTTCCAGATGTCGCAGACACGCGGGTAGTCGGGGATGCAGTCGGTGTTGCCCGCCATGTATCCCACGGAGTTGCCGTAGAGGTTGTACTCCTCGTCGGAGAGGGGGACGAGCGCCGACTCGTCGTTGGGGATGAAGGTGTAGATGGACGACACGTCGCCCAGGCTGATGGAGCCGTTGTTCACCACGACGCGGCAGCACTGGCCCGCAAAGCCCGCGAGCGAGCGGATCTCGACGTTGTTGAGCGCCATGACGACGTAGACGCGCTCGCCCTGGGCGCCGAGCAGGTTGGGGAAGACCGCGAGGAGCTCGGAGAGCTTGTCGACCTTGCCCATGAGCGGCGAGACCTTCTCCTTGGCCTGGTCCACCACCTGGGCGAGCTGGGGAATATGCATGTCGCCCAGGCCCTCGATGGTGTCGACCGCGTTGGAGACGGTGGGCATGACCTGCTGGATGGCGTCGATGATCACCTGGAGGCTCGAGATGTTGATCTGCATCGCGCCCTCGTAGTTGCGCGAGATGAGCGTGTCCAGCGAGAAGCCCGAGAGCGTCTCGGCCAGGGGGACCAGGGCGTTGTCCACGAGGTCGGACAGGACCGAGACCAGGGAGCGCGCCGCCTTGACGTCCTCGCCGACGATCGGAATCCACTCGGCCATGTCCCACAGGCCGCCCTGCATCTTCGACTCGAACTCATGGGTGGCCGCGGAGGTCTGGAGCGCCAGCTCGTGGGCCTGCAGGAAATCGAGGCCCTTGACGGCGTCGATGGTCTGGTTGAGCAGGTCGGACACCGTGGAGGCGCTGGCCTTGAGGTCGTCGATGACACCGGAGGCCATGGCCGGCGTGGCGGCGCCGACGGTCGCCACGCCCGCCAGGCAGACGCCCGCGCCGATGAGCGCACGACGGCTCACGCCGCGCTTCTTGCCCGTCCCGTTGTGGCTCGCGTGATAGTATGCGCTGTCGCGGCTGTGATTCGCCGCGTAGGCGTTCGTGATGCGGTCGCTCGAGTTGTCGTCGAAATGAGCAGGCATCGCCCCTCCGTTCCAATCCGATACGCCGGCCGCATGGCCGACGGCACAAGGCATAATCCTTTAGATTTTAGCAGGCCGGCGCCGCGGCCCCGCGGCCAGGGGGCGACGTCCGTCAAATAAGGGCAATCGCGCGGCGGCGCGCCATCCGGCCGCGATGAAGCTGAAAGGCACCTGCACGCACGCGGGGCGCCCGACCCTGCGCCGGACGCCCCGCTTTGCCTTGCGTGTCGCTTGTAGGGCCCCAGCGCCGCGCGCGGGCCGTGCCCCCTACAGCAGCGTGAGCTTGGGGCCCTCCCCTGCCGGGCGCTCGGAGCGTGGCTTGCCCGCGCCGCCGCCCAGGATGACCGTGCCGCCGGCCATGGAGGGCTGCTTGGGCAGGTGGTCGACCAGCCACTCGTTGGCCCGCATGCGAAGCGCCATCTCGCACATCTTGGGCATCTGGCCGGAGTTGAGCAGGCTCTGGTAGGCCTCCTGCTCATGCCCGGGCGCCATCTGCGTCACGACGGCCGCGATGTCCTTCTCGTCGAGCTGGATGTCGAGGTGGTCGGCCAGGGAGTCGAGCGCCAGGCCGCGGCGCAGCGCGTCGCTTGCCTGCTGGGTGAGCTCGGCCTGCCAGGCGTCGCGGTCAAAACCCGGCTGGGCGAAGACGTCGTCGAGCGTGAGGCCCTGCATCTGCAGGCGCTGCACCGTCTCGGCGAGCAGCTCGTCGCGCATCTTGGCGATGTAGCGCTCGTCGGGCTCACCCTGCAGGCGGCCTGCCAGCTCGGCGGCCGTGAGCTGCATGAGCTCGGAGCGATAGGCGGCCTCGGCCTCGCGCTCGAGCAGCGAGCGCACCTTGTTGCGCAGGCCCAGCAGCGTCTGCGCCTCGGGCAGGTTCTGGGCCACCCAGGCGTCGTCGATCTTGGCCGGCACGCTGCGGTGGATCTCGTCGATCTGCACCTTGACCTGGACGACCTGGAAGTTGACGGAGCCGTCCTGCGAGGGGATGGGCAGCGACAGCGAGAACTCCTTGCGCTCACGCGGTGCCATGCCCTCGAGCTGGGCGTCGAACTCGTCGCCGAGCTGGCACGACCCCACCAGATAGGCGATGTGGCGGCCGCACAGCTGCGGGAAGGGCCTGCCGTCAAGCTCGGAGTCGAGGTTGAGCGAGACGTGCGCGCCACGCTCGACCGCGCTGGCGGCCGGGTCGTTCTCCCAGGTGGCGAGCTCCTTGGACATGTTGTCCAGATAAGCGCTCACGTCCTTGGAGCTCACCTGCTGCTTCTCGGGGAGCTTCACGCGCACCGGGTCGTAGGAGCTCAGCTCGTAGTTGGGGCGCAGCAGGCACTGCATGTCGTAGGTGTAGTCGACGCCTGCCTGGGGCACGTCGTGGGAGAGGTGGTCGGGCTCCAAAAACGGCAGCACGCCCGTGCGCAGCAGGGCCTGCGCGAAGAAGTGACGCTGCACGAACGTCGTGATGAAGCTGCCGTAGGCCTCCTGGCCCATCTGCTCGCGGATGACCGCAAGCGTCTCGGGGTCGGCGGGGGCGCCGAACGTGGCAGCCAGGCCCTCCTGGGCCTGCTCGATGGCCTCGGCCACGGCGTCGGCGGGGGCCGTCACGGTGAAGTGGGCCATGCCGGTGGAGTCGGTGGCGAGCTTGCAGGCGACGCTTCCGGGCTTGGCGTCATACTCGAGCTCGCAGGTGCTCCCGGCCTGGGGGCTGTCCTGCTTCTCGCGCTTGAGCTTCTCAACCTCGGTCTTGAAATCGATGACGTCGGCCATCGGGTCTCCCTTCGAGTCGAAAACGCCCGCCCGGCGCAACAAGGCGCAGGCGGGCTCACACGGCATATTCGCGCCCGACAGTGTACCCCAGGGCAGGTCCGCTCACTCCTGCCGGCCGCGGCCCACAACAAATCGGTCGAGGGCTGAAAGCGCGCCGGGCAGCGCCACGAGCACGAGCAGCACGGCCACCGCGGCGCCCTGCGCCAAGACCATGCAGATCTGGCCCACCGCGCCCCTGCCGAAGAGCCCCAGCGCCAGGCACACGAACGTGAGGATCGAGCCCGAGGTGAGGATCGCGGGCGTCGAGGCGGCGTACGCGCGCCCCAGCGCCTCGCCGGGCCCCAGGGCGCACCTGGCCTCGCGGTAGTTGCTCGTGAAGAGGATAGCGTAGTCGATGGTGGCCCCCATGAGGATGGCCTGCACCACGATGAGGGCCATGTAGTAGATGGGGTTGCCCACAAGCCCGTTGATACCACTCACCAGGCCGTAGGCGCTCTGGATGGTGAGGACGAGCGGGATGGGGACGAACAGCGACCGGAACGTGACGGCCACGATGAGGTAGAGCGCCGCCATGGTGACCCAGGAGATGAGGTTGAACTCGGCAAGGAAGCTGCCCACCATCTCGCGGGCCATGGGGGCCTCTCCCACCAGGTAATACGTGCCGCCCGCCTGCGACATGGCATCGTCCACCCCGGACAGCAGGGCGCGCATCTCCTCGGACTCCTGGCCAAAGGACGAGGTGACGAGCATGCGACCCCAGCTTTCGCCCTCAAGCAGGGACCGGCCCGACTGGAGCAGCCCCGAGAGCGACTCCGCCGCCTGGCGCTGCTCGTCGCTCACGAACGCCGAGAGCGACTCCGACGCAAGCACGCGCTTTTGCAGGAAGTCGAGAAGCTCGGGCAAGGTGGCCGCCCAGGCGGGGTCCACCTCGCCGGCGGCGTTCTTGTACAGGCTGAGCAGGCGCAGCTTGCTCAGCGAGTCGGGGTCGGTGTCGGTGAAGTACAGGTAATAGAGCATGTAGACCATGCCCTCGTCCAGGCTGAGGCCCGAGGAGCCGCCCTGGAGCTGCGAGCCGTCCTCAGAGGCCAGGGCCAGCGCGGAGAGGTTGAGCGAGCCAGCCTTCTCGATGAGCTCGGCGGCCGTGTAGGGGGCGTCGAGCGTGGTGGGGGCCGAGATGAGCGAGGTGACCCCGTCGAGCTGGGCGATCCGGCTCGCCGCCTGGCCCACGGCCTGGGAGTCGCCCGTCTCGTAGAGCACCACGAACGTCTCCTGCGAGGGGAAGACGTCCTCTATGGCCTGCGAGTCCTCGTTGGAGGCCTCCACGTGGTAGGCGGCGAGCATGTTGCCCCTCACCGCGAAGGCGCACACCACCACCAGGCAGAAGACCGCGAGCAGGGGCCGGCGGCGGGCGTAGCTCAGGCGCGCCAGGCCCGCCAGCTTGGGGGCCGGGACGGGCTTGGGGGTCCTCTGGATGAGGCGGTCGGCCCACACGACGAGCGCGGGCATGACGCCCAGCTCGCACAGGAGGCTCAGCGCGACGCCCTTGGCGAGCACCAGGCCCAGGTCGCGGCCGATGGTGAACGACATGAGCACGAGCGTGAGCAGGCCCACCACGGTGGTGACCGAGCTCGACGCGATGGCCCGAAAGCCGTGCGTGAGGGCACGCCGCATGGCGCACGGGGCGTCCGGGGCGTCGGGGCGCTCCATACGGTAGCGGCTCATGAGCATGATGGAGTAGTCCATCGACAGCGCCATCTGCAGGATGGCGCCCACCGTGTAGGTGATGTCGGAGATGGAGGGGAAGATGAGGTTCGTCCCCAGGTTGAGCAGCACGGCCATGAGGATGGTGACGAGGATGAGCACGGGCTCGACCCACGTGGCGCTCATGAGGAAGAGGATGGCCACGCCCAGCAGGAACGCCCCCACGAGGATGGGGACGAGGTAGCCCGAGGTAGACCCCACCGACGAGCTGACGTGGCAGGCCGCGCCGCTTTCCTGCGAGGCCTGCGCGCTCACCGCCTTGACCTCGTCGTAGGTCAATATCGCCTGCTCGGAGTAGGCGCCGCCCTGGCAGGTGAGGGTGAACAGGGAATGCGCGCCGCTCTCGTCGCGCTGGACCGCCACGCCGCTCACCGACTCGATGTCGCGGAAGCGCCCCGCGAACTCCTCCTCGTCGGCCTCGTCAAGGCCGTCGAACATGACGCGCATGGTGGAGAGCTCGCCGAACTCCTCGTCCATGATGGCGAGGCCCTGCTTGGTCTGCAGGCTCTCGGGCAGGTAGACGGTGAGGTCCTGGTTCACGCGCACATGGGGCGCCGCCAGGGCGCTGGCCACGCACAGCGCCACGAACACGAGAAAGGCGGCGACACGATGGCTCACCACAAAGCGCGCGATTCTCTCCATCATGCCCCGCCGCCCCTCCCAGCTTCTGCGTTTGCCCCGGTTATGCAGGGGCTACTCGCCCTGCGACTCCTTCAGGTGCTCGACGTTGGTGGCGTTGGGGCCCCAGTCCTGGTCGTTGGGGCGGGGCATCCAGCCGCCGCCCAGCATGTGCACGTGGAAGTGCTGCACGCTCTGGGAGGCGTCCTCGCCGGTGTTGACCATGAGGCGGTAGCCGTTCGTGAGGCCCTTGATGTCGGCCACCTTGCGCACCGCGGCGAAGACGTGGCCCAGCGTCTCCTCGGGCACGTTGTCGCCGATGTTGGC
>CAVEWV010000021.1:0-35105 GCA_963619535.1 Acutalibacteraceae bacterium
GTCTTGCGATGCCCCAATTTCAAATTGAATGCAGATTATCCCTTGAATACTTCATGGATGTGGAATAAACTCCCCTCGTCCTTGTGACGGCTGTCAGGAGCCCCAAAGAGAGGGTGGCCGCAGTTAAAACAGAAGAGGTGTTCTCCATGGCTGAGAAGCGCGCTGTTGTTGTCGACGAGCGTAAAGATGGCCTTGCGATTCAGGATCTCATCCTGATTGCTATTCTTGTTGCGGCGGGTGCCGTACTGAAACTGACTGTTTCGAGTTTCCTTACGTTTGCGGGCATGAAGCCCAATTTCATGATTGCAATGTACTGCATCGCGATTCTTCTGACGCGACCGAATCTTCTGCAGTCGCTCGGTATCGGCCTTTTGGTCGGCCTTGTGTCCCAGATTCCCATGCTTAATGCTACGCCTATGGTTAATTTTGCCTCTGAGGCTATCGGCGCGGTTGTGTGCTGCCTGCTCGTAACTGCTTTTAGCAGGGTATCCGCGACCAATGCGACCCTGCAGAATGTCGTGTTCCCGGCGATTGTGACGTTCGTTTCCACCGTGTTCTCGGGCTATACCTTCGCGATGATCGTCGGTGTGACGGTCAGCGGGCTTGAGCCTCTTGCCGTCTTCGGCGTGTATGCGGTCATGGTCCTCGGCACTGCCGCTATGAACTGCGTTGTTGCTGCCATCCTTGTTCCTGTGCTGCGCAGCGTGCTGAAGAAGTAACCACGCCATTTTGGGCGGATGTCGAAAGGCGTCCGCCTTTTTCTGTTTTTGGGCGACTCTATGTCACGAGGTATATTCCAATGATTGAGATTACGGATCTCGCATTCTGCTATAAGGGCGGAAATGCCCCCACCATCTCAGATATCAATCTGACCGTGCCCGATGGGTGCTTCGTGGGCGTGACCGGCGCGGCGGGTGCAGGGAAATCAACCTTCACCTACGCGCTCAACGGTATCGTGCCGCATTGCTATGCGGGAGATTTCTATGGGTCGGTGGTCATTGACGGCATGGACACCGCGTCAACGCGCCTGACGGATATCTCACGTGTGGTGGGAAGCGTTTGCCAGGACATCGACAGCCAGATGGTCTCCTCGGTGGTAGAGGATGAGATGCTGTACGGTCTGGAGAATTTCGGCGTGCCCAGAGAGGAGATTGAAGCGCGCCTGTACGAGGCTTTGGCGGCCATGGGCATTGAGGACCTGCGTCATCGCACTATCAACGGCTTGTCGGGCGGCCAGAAGCAGAAGGTTGCCATTGCCTCGATTCTCGCCTTGAGGCCGCGCGTGCTGGTGCTTGACGAGCCTACGGCCGAGCTTGACCCTGCAAGCTCGTTGAACGTGTTCGACCTGTTGCGGCGATTTGCAAAAGAGCATGGGACGACGGTTTTTGTGGTCGAGCAGAAGATAGCCCTGCTCAGTGAGTTCAGCGACATGCTGCTCATCTTTGAGGATGGGCGCATTAAGTACCAGGGCACGCCGGCGCAGGTGCTCGAACATTCCCGCGAGCTTCTTGAGATGGGTGTGAACTGCCCCAGGTCTACCACGCTCGTGAACAGGCTGCGTGAGAAGGGCCTGTATGGGGGCGCGGCGGTGCGCAATGTGGGTCAGGCAGTCGAGGTGTGCAAGGAGGTGCTGGCATGATTGAGTTCGAGCATGTGCATGCCTCGTATAGCGCCGAGACCCCCGTGCTCAAGGATGTCTCGTTCAAGGTGGAGGAAGGCGAGTTTGTCTCGTTTGTCGGCACGAACGGTGCGGGCAAGTCCACCACGATGCGCCTGTGCAACGGTCTTCTCAAGCCGACGTCCGGACGGGTTCTGCTTGAAGGCACGCCCACGACGCAGCTCAAGACGAGCCAAGTTGCCCGTACGGTGGGGTTCCTTTTCCAGAATCCCGACCGGCAGATATGTTGCAACACCGTGCGCGACGAGCTGCTTTTCAACTTCCGGGTGCAAGGTGCCGACATGGGCCAGGCGGCGGCCAAGGTGGACGAGGTGATCGGGGAGTTCGGCTTTGACCCCGAGGCCGACCCGTTCTTGCTGAACCGCGGGTCGCGCCAGCTGCTGGCCCTCGCCTCGGTGGTTGTGGGGGAGCCGCGCGTCTTATTGCTCGACGAACCAACGACCGGCTTGGATCACCGGGAGTGTCTCAAAGTGATGGACTACGTCAAGCGCCTGAACGAGCAGAAGGGCACGACGGTCGTCATGGTGTGCCATGACATGGAGGTCATCGCCGACTATGCCCAGCGCCTTATCGTCATGACGAAGGGCGGGATTGTGGGTATGGGGCCCACCTTTGAGGTCCTGCGGAACCGCCATGTCGTGGAGCAGGCGGATTTGCTCACCCCGCAGGTCGTCGAGATATCGATGAGGCTGATTGAGGAGCGACCCGAGCTTGCGGATACGCCCATTGGTCGCGCGAACACGCTTGATGAGTTGACTGATGCGATCGAGGCCTATCTGGGCGCAGGGGAGGTGAGGTAGATGGGCGGGTTCCTGGAGTATGTGGCCGGCGAGAGCTTCCTGCACAAGATGAACCCGGTCGCCAAGCTCGCTTGTGCGTTCATCATCACCATCGCGTGCTTCGTCACGACGAGTCCCGTGTTCCTGGCGTGCATCCTGGTGCTCGATGCCGTCCTGGCCAAGCAGTGCGGCATGGTGCGGCAGGCGCTTGGCCTGGCGAAGGCCGTGACGGCGTTCTCGCTGGTGTTGGCCCTTATCGCCCTGCTCTTCACTCCGCAGGGCGAGGTGCTCGTGCAACTGCCCTGGGGCTACATCGGCTGGGTGAGCATCTACAGCGCCGTGCTCGTGGTGGTGCGCCTGGTGGCCTGCGCGGTGCCGATCTTCCTCGTGTTCTACGTCACGAAGCTGACGGACCTTGCGAACTCCCTGGTGGAGAACGCCCATATGCCCTACAAGTACGCCTTCGTCTTCATGTCGTGCGTGCGCTTCATCCCTGTGTTCATGAACGACATGGCCGCCATCATGGAGGCCCAGACGGCACGTGGCGTGGAGTTCGACGGCGGCTTGATGAAGCGGGTGCGCCTCATGGTTCCGCTGTGTGTGCCGCTGCTCGTGAGCTCGGTTCGCAAGACCAACTCCTCTGCCATCGCTGCCGAGGTGAGGGGCTTCTACCTGCGCGGACCCCACTCGGCCTATAAGCGCTATGGTTTTGCCGGGATGGATTGCGCTGCTCTTGTGGTCTGCGTCATCCTTTTGGTTGTTGCTGTGCTGCAGAGGGTGTTTTGCTAAAAGCGTGCTATACTACGCGAAATGATATGCCTTCGTAGCTCAGGGGATAGAGCACCGCTCTCCTAAAGCGGGTGTCGGCCGTTCGAATCGGCCCGGGGGCACCAGGACAAAACCGCAGGTCATCGGGCATAAACCCGGTGATCTGTTTTCGTTTCTGCGGGCACGAAAATGCCGTCTGGCCCCGCTATGGCCCCAAGGAAACGGCCCGAGTAACAAATAAGTAAAAAACTTTTCGAAAAGTCAGCTGCGGCCTGGTCTCAGATGATCGCTTCTTGGCCAACAAAAAGCCGTGCGGCCCGCTTGGGGCCGCACGGCTCGGCGTGCCATATGATGCGAACGGTTCGATTACACGTTGTCGAAGCTGCCGGAGCCCGAGTCGTCGGTGCTGCTGGAGTCGTCGCTGCTAGAGTCATCGCTGCCGTTGTAGTCGCCATAGACGAAAACGGTGATGGTGGATCCGGCGGCAACGGAAGTGTCGGAAGGCGAGGAGGAGGCGACCGTTCCCGCCAGGTCGGCCGAGGGGGCGGCCTCTCCGGTTTGGATGTTGACCGAAAGCCCCAGGCCCTGAATCGCGCTTACGGCGGCGCTTTGGCTGTAGCCGCTGTAGGACCCGACGTATACCGAGGTGTCGACGTAGGTCTCGTAGTAGTACAGGTTGACGGTGCTGCCCTTGGCGACGGTGGTGTTGTGGGGGTCGGTGCCCGCGCACAGGTTGCTCTGGTCGGCCGAGGTGGGCGTCTGGGAGATGAGGTTCACGTTCAGTCCCAGGCCCTCAAGATAGCTCTTGACCGAGGTGTACTCCTGGCCCACGTAGCTGTCGAGCGAGATGGAGTTGGGGTCCTTGCCCTGGCTCACGGAGATGGTGACGGTGTCGCCACGCTTGACGGTCTGACCGGAGGAGGGGTAGGTGCTGAGCACATAGCCCTCGGAGAGGTCGTCGCTGTACTCATAGGAGGTCGTGTAGTTGAGCCCCAGGGTGCTCAGCGCGTTCTGGACGTCGGAAAGGGCCCAGCCGTAGTAGTTGTCCAGCGTGACGGTCTCAGCGCCCTTGCTCAGGCCGTATTTGACGGTGGAGCCTTCGGTGACCTGCTGGTTGGCGGGGGAGTACGTGACGATGGTGCCCTCGGCATAATCGGAGCTGTAGGCGTCGAGCGTGGCATCGTAGCTCAGCTTGAGGCCCAGGCCGGTCACGATGGTGTTGGCCTCGTCGGGCGTCTTTCCGCGGATGTCGGAGAGGGTCACGAGGTTGGTGCCGGAGCTGACCACGATGTTGACCGTGGTGTTGGCCTGGACGGCCGTGCCCGACACGGGGCTCTGGGAGATGATCTTGCCCTTCTCGACGGTCGAGGAGGTCTGGGTGGTGACGCTGCCCACGACAAGGCCGTAGCCGCGCAGGATGTTCGTGGCCTCGGCCTGCGTGAGGTTCGCAAGGCTGGGAACGCTCACGGTGTCGCCCGTGGTGGCGGACGTCGTGCTGCTGGCCGAGGAGCCGGCAGCGCTCGTGTCGGTGGAGCCGTTGGAGCACGAACCCAGGGAGAAGAACGTGACGGCCGCGATGATGGCCACGAGCACGATGACCGCCGCCGCGATTCCCAGGCCGGTGGATTTGCCGGTGTCCTTGGCGCGGTTGACGCGGTTCTCCTCGCGTCGCTCGACACGGCGCTGGTCGGGGGTGGCCGCACGGTTCATGCGGGCGGTGTGGCCCACGGCCTGCTGGCGTGCGGTGGCGGCCGTCTGGCCGGCGGGCAAGACGTTGGTCGCGGTGTTGCTGGCAGGCAGCGAGGTGGTCCTCATGGGGCCGTAGTTGGGAATCTTGACGCTGTTGCCCTGGATGTAGGAGTTGAGCGCGTGGCGCAGCTCGTCGGCCGTCTGGAAGCGCAGCGCGGGATCCTTCTGCAGCAGGCACATGATGATGGCCTCGAGCGTGGGGTCGAGGTTGGGGTTGATGGAGCGGGGCGGCACCGGCTGCTCGTTGACCTGCTTGAGCGCCACGCTCACTGCGTCCTCGCCCTCGAAGGGCAGGCGTCCGGTGGCGGCCTCGTACATCACGACGCCCAGGGAGTACAGGTCGCTCGTGGGGCCGAGCTCCTTGCCCTGGGCCTGCTCGGGCGAGACGTAGTGCGCCGTTCCGAGCACGGAGTTGGTCTGGGTGAGGTGGGAGTTCTTGGCGCGGGCGATGCCGAAGTCCATGACCTTGGCGTCGCCGTTGGGCAGGATCATGATGTTCTGCGGCTTGATGTCGCGGTGGATGATCTCGTGGTTGTGGGCCACGGCCAGGGCGGAGCACACCTGGGCGCCGATCTGGGCGACCTTCTTGGGGGCGAGGGCGCCGTGGGAGCGGATGCCGCTCTTGAGGTCGGTGCCGCGCAGGTATTCCATCACGATGTAGTACGTGCCCGTGGCCTCGTCCTTGCCCCAGTCGTAGACCTGCACGATGTAGGGGTTCTGCAGGGCCGCGGCGGCGCGGGCCTCCTGGCGGAAGCGCTGGGCGAACGCCGGGTCGCTGGCGTACTGGGGCAGCATGACCTTGATGGCCACCTGGCGGTCGAGCGTGGAGTCGACGCCGCGATAGACCGTCGCCATGCCGCCGGTGCCCACCTGCGACTGCACGATATAGCGATTACCGAAGACTGTTCCGTTGGCGATGCCGGACATTCTTAGCGCTCCCATCCCTCAAAGTGTTCGACATACATCATATCTGGTTTCCCCCAAGAGTTTCGATAGCCACCTGAAGCACATCCCCGGCAAGCGCCGTGGCCGTGTGCTCGGCGTCGTTCTCGATGACGATGGCTATGGCGGCGACGGGGTTCTCGTAAGGCGCGTAGCCGATGAACCAGGCGTTGGGGTTGGCCCCGCTCGTCTCGGCGGTGCCCGTCTTTCCGGCCACGTTCACCCCGGCGATGGAGGCGGCGGTTCCGGTGCCCTCCTCCACCGTGGAGAGCATGGCGCTTCCCACGAGCTCGGCCACGCTCGCCGAGCATGCCTGCCCCAGCGTGCGGGCCCGCGAGGAGCTGAGCACGGCGCCCGTGGAGTCGGTGGTGGCCTTGACCACGTGCGGCTCCATGAGCACGCCCGAGTTCGCGATGGCGCAGGCCACGAGGGCGTTCTGCACGATGGTCGTCTGGGGGCCGGCGGGGCTCGTGTGCTCGCCCACGGGCTGCCCCGCGCCCGCCCAGCCCGTCTCCCACTCCGTCATCTCGGCAGGGTCGGGCATGACCGAGGCCGTGCAGGAGAAGTCGCCGCCCAGCTCGGCGCCGTAGCCGAACGCCTTGGCCTCGCTCACGAGCGCGTCTGCCCCCAGCATGGTGGCCACCTGGGCGAAGGCGGTGTTGGAGGAGTAGGCGAAGGCTTCCCGCAAGGTGATGTCGCCCAGCTCCTCGTCGTTGTGGTTCGTGATGACACCGCCGCCCAGATCGAGGGACGCCGGTGCGCTCACCACGGTGTCGAGCGTCATGGCGCCGGTCTCGAGGGCGCCCGCCAGGGTCACCGTCTTGAACGTGGATCCGGGCGTGTAGAGCGCCTGGGTGGTGCGGTCGTACAGGGGCGCGTCCTGCGTGTCGGCCACGCCTGAGAACAGGTCGGCGAGCTGGTCGTTGGAGTAGGTGGGCGCCGAGGCCTTGGCGAGGATGGCGCCCGTTGAAGGCTCCATCACCACCACGCCGCCGACCCTGCCCTGCAGCACCTCCTCAGCTGCCTGCTGGATGCGCGAGTTGATGGTGAGCACGACGTCGCCGCCTGCCTGGGTGGTTCCCAGGAAGGAGTCGAGCAGGTCCGCCCAGGTGGTGTAGCTGCGCGTTCCGGCCAAGACGTCGTCGTAGGTGCTCTCGATGCCGGTGGTGCCGTAGACGGCGCTCGTGTAGCCCACGGTGTGCGAGGCGAGCGACCCCTGCGGGTAGACGCGCCGGTAGGTGCCGCCCTCGTCGGGCACGCTCTCGGCCAGGGTCACGCCGTCGCTCGTGAGGATGGAGCCGCGCTGCACCGTGGAGGCCTTAGCGCTGACGTGGTTGTTGGAGGACAGCGAGCGAATCTCCTCGGCCTTGAAGACCTGCAGGTAGGCCAGGCGTGCGATGAGGGCGGCGTCTATGAGCGAGAAGAAGCCCGTGAGGACCGTGAGGCGGCGCGACAAGGCGATGCGGCCGAGCACGCCCGACTCGGGGGTCTCCAGGTGGGAGCCGAAGACCTTGCCCGACACGCCCGCGCCCTCGACCTCGGCCTGGTCGCCCGTTCCCTCGTGCCCGCAGCGCAAGAGGAGCCCCACGGCGATGAAGCTTGAGAGCAGCGACGAGCCGCCCTGGCTCATGAAGGGCAGGGTGACGCCGGTGAGGGGGATGAGGCCCGTGACGCCGCCGACGATGAGGAAGGCCTGGATGGCGATGGAGGCCGTGAGGCCCACTGCCATGAAGGCGGACAGGTCGGAGCGTGCGCGCGCGGCGGTGAGCAGGCCGCGCACCGCGAAGAGCACGAAGAGCAGGATGACCGCCGCGCCGCCCAGAAGGCCGATCTCCTCGGCGATGGCCGAGAAGATGAAGTCGCTCTCGACGACTGGGATCATGGTGGCCATGCCCTGGCCGATTCCCGTGCCCATGAGGTTGCCGTCGGCGATGGAGTACAGCGACTGGGCGATCTGCCAGCTGGAGCCGGTGGGGTCGCCGAACGGGTCGAGCCAGATCTGCACGCGCGTGCGCACATGGGCGAAGAACTTGTACGACAGCACGGCCCCGATGCCGAGCAGGCCCACGCTGACGATGGGGTAGAACCAGCGGCCCGTGGCCGTGTAGAGCATGACGACGAACACGCCGAAGAACAGCACCGCGCTGCCCAGGTCACGCTCCCACACGACGATGGCCAGGCTCACGAGCCACACGGCCAGAAGCGGCAGGAGCATGCGCAGGCGCGGGATGGACAGGGGCCCCACGCGGTGGACGGCCACGCTCATGAGCTCGCGGTTCTCCGACAGGAAGCTCGCCAGGAAGATGACGATGAGGATCTTCGCGAGCTCGCCGGGCTGGAAGCTCACCACGTTGGGGATCTCGATCCAGAGCTTCGATCCGTAGTGCTCGGTGCCGATGAAGATGGGAAGCACCAGCAGCACAAGGCCGATGGCGCCCAGCGTGTACTTGTAGCGGGCGAGCGACTCCAGGCTGCGCACGCCGATGAGCACGCCCACCATCGCCGCAATGGAGATGAAGAGCCAAAGCACCTGCTTGAGGGCCGTGTCGGGGGCGAGGCGCGTGACGAAGGTGATGCCGATGCCCGCCAGCACGAACACGATGGGGAGGATGGCGGAGTCGGCGTTGGGGGCGGTGAGGCGCACGGCGATGTGCGCCGCCACGAACGCCACGGCCAGGCCGATGGGCACGAGCAGCGTGGTGGCGCTCAGCTGATCGCCGGACTGCAGCACATAGAGCGCGTAGAGTATGAAGACGGGAATGGCCCCCGCTATGAGCAGGAGCAGCTCGGTGGTGCGTCGCTGGGTCATGGCGTCACGACCCCTGCTTGGCGTCGTAGGCCTCGTCGACCTGCTCGCGGTAGTCCTCTATGACCTGGCGCGCCTCTTCCTCGTTGGAGAAGGTGATGCCCGCCTCGAGCCTGCGCCCCACCGAGTCGCTGAGCATGGAGGTCTCGACGGTCGTGACCTCGACCGTCTCGTCCATGCCGAGGGACTCGGGCATGCCGGGCAGGCCGCGGTGCAGCGCCACGTAGCCGTTGTAGTCGGTGAGGTACCAGCTGTGGTTCGACACCACGAGCAGCACCGCGAGCACGAGGATGGCGATGGCGGCCACGACGGCGGCGCCCACGCCCAGGTTGCGCATGCGGGAGTGGAAGGCCTTCTCGGCCACGCCGTCGTTCTTGACGTCGATGACGACGCAGGTGACGTTGTCGCTGCCGCCCTCGGCCAGCGCCGCGTCCACGAGGGCGTCGGCGCAGCTCTGCGGGGCGGTGCAGGACATGAGGGTCTCCTCGATGACCCCGTCGGTGACCATGGAGGAGAGGCCGTCGCTGCACAGCAGGATGCGGTCGCCGCGGGCCACGTCGACGGTGAAGTGGTCGGCCTGCATCTTGGGGTCGTTGCCCAGGGCGCGCGTGATGACCGAGCGGTTGGGGTGGACGCGCGCCTCCTCGGCGCTGATCTGGCCGGCCGCCACGAGCTCCTCCACGTAGGAGTGGTCGTGGGTGACGCGCATGAGCTGCCCTTTGTGCAGCAGGTAGCAACGGGAGTCGCCCACGTGGGCGACGGCCATGGTTGTGCCCTCGATGATGACGGAGGTGCAGGTGGTGCCCATGCCGGGCTTGCCCGTGCCCTTGGCGGGCGCCTCGATGACGGCCATGTTGGCGGCCTCGACGGCCTGGGCCAGCTCGGCGTCGTTGGGGCCGGCGGGCGCCGTCTGGGCGAGCGTGGTCACCGCGATGGAGCTGGCCACCTCGCCCGCCTCGTGGCCGCCCATGCCGTCGGCCACGGCGAAGAGCGGGAAGCGCACGACGAAGGAGTCCTCGTTGTGCTCGCGCACGAGGCCCACGTCGGAGCGCGAGCCCCAGGCGAGCACGCCCACGACGCCCTTGGCGGCGCCGGAGATGCGGTCGCTTTCCTGCTTGGGGCGCGGGGGCTGGGCGGCCTGGACGGGGGCGAAGGGCATGGTCTGCCCGGCGTCGCCGGAGTTCATGAGGGCCGCGAGCTCGATGCGGTCGATCTCGGCCGTGGCCTGCGGGTCTTCTTGGGCGCCGGCGTCGTCGCGCGGCGCTTCGGCGCTGTCGGAGGGCGTGGCGGCCGCCTCGGCTGCGTCGGCGGCGGCGTACTCGGCCTCGCGCTCGTCGGTGAGGTCGAGCGGGCCGGCGGCGGGGTCGAGGCGCGGGTCCTCCACGCTGCGCGCGCCCTCGTCGCTGACAAGGGCGGCCATGGCGGCGCTCGCGTCGGCCTCGTGGTCTATGTCATGGGAGGGCTCGAGCTCGTCGAGCCGGGTGTTCTCGTCTGTCACTGGCGCGTCACCCTCATGGAAACGTCGCCTATCTGCACCAGGTCGCCGTCATGCAGGATGACGCCGCCGGCAATAGGGCGGTTGTTGACGCTCGTGCCGTTCATGGAGCCGAGGTCCTCCACCATGAGCGCCGGGCCTTGGATGTAGAAGCGGGCGTGCTTGCCGCTCACGTAGATGCCGGGCAGCACGATGTCGGCGCCGGGCGAGCGGCCCACGATGACGGGCCCCAGGATGTCCACATGGGTGCCCCTGATGCCCACGGGCGCCTCGACTACGTCGACCGACCACACGGCGGCGTCGCTCTTCTGGCCTCTGACCAGGCCGACCCCCGTCTTCATGATGCAGAACAGGAACACGAAGAGCGAGACGACGAGCAGCACGCGCCCTATGAACAGCACGACGGCGGGCATGGGCTAGACTTCCTCGAACGACAGCGTCACGAGGCCCATGGTGAGCGCGTCGCCGCTCGTGAGCGCCTGCTCGGTGACGCGCATGCCGTTGACGCGCGTGCCGTTGGTGCTGCCCAGGTCGCAGATCTGCCAGCCTGCGGGGGTGCGCTTGAGCTCGGCGTGGCGGCGGCTGACGTTGGAGTCCTCGAGGATGAGGTCGGCCTGCGACTCGTCGCGGCCGATGACCGTGCTGTCGGTGGCGATGCGCCAGGTCTTGCCGGTGCTCGTCTCGCGCAGCTGGCAGGAGCCGGGGGCCTTGCGCTGCTGCGGGGCGGCAGGCCTGGGCTGCTGCTGGGGGGCGGGCTGCTGCGGGGCGGGGTAGCCGGGCTGGGGGAAGCCGGCCTGCTGGCCCTGGAAGGCGGGCTCGAGGCTGGGCACCTCCGGCACGGGCAGCGGCATGGCCGCGGCCTGCATGGACTGCGGGGCGGGGGTCGTCTGCGGGCGGCGCTGGGGCATCATCTGACCCAGGGGCGCGTCGGTGGACCTGCCGCGCAGGTAGTCGCTCTCCTCGGCGCGGACCTGCTCGAGCACGTCGGGCGAGACGATCTCGGCGATGACCTCCATCTTGCCGCGCTTGACGTCGTCCACGGGGATGAAGCGCACCGTGGGGTTGGAGGTGAGCGTGAGGCCCTCGTTCTGCGCCTCGTGGGCCAGGAAGTCCACGAGCTCGTCGGTGACCTGCTGGTAGAGCGCGCCGATGACGGCGTCGTCGGCGGGGTTCACGAGGATGGTGTAGAGCGTGGGGGCCACGACGCGGCCGTCGAGCTTGGCCGAGCAGCTCTTCATCTCGCGCACCGCCGTCTTGGCGAGCTTCTTGAAGGGGAAGGGAGCCATGGCGTTGCCGTGCTCAAAGATTTGCTGCATGCGTTCTTCGAAGATGTCAAAAAGGCCCATGAGCCACCGTTCCTTTTCCTGTCTTAAGCGTCTGATGCCTTGAGGGGCGGGTCGTCGTGCGTGCCCAGAAGCTGGGCGGAGGCGCCGAAGGCAAAGATGAGCAATGCTACAAGTATAGTAGACCCGAGGCTTGCGGCGAGCGCCTCGGGGGAAACGCCCGTCCATACCCCTTCATTTTCCATACGGGCGCAACCGAGCTGAACTGCAACGATGATGAGAGCGCCCAGCATGGCGCCCAGGTAGCAGCGCCCCTTGCCGCCCGTGTGCGACACGGCCGCCTGCGCGGCGCTCGACGCGACCCAGAAGGCCCCGGTGAGCACAAAGGCCGTCGTGGACGCGCCGCCTTGCAGGGTGAGCATCCCCGCGAGCGTGAGGCAGGACACGGCCGTGGTGAGGCTCGCCTGGGGCGCGGGCAGCAGGTAGCCGCAGACAAGCGGCGTGAGGGGGATGCCCGCGGCGGGGGCCAGGCACGACAGGTATGCGCCCGCGCAGCGCAGCGGCCACAGCCTGCCCGCCAGGACCCACCAGGCCAGGCCGGCCAGCAGCACGGCCGCGCCCAGGGGGGCGTTGCCTGCGGCAATGCAGGCGACGCCCACGGCGCAGGGCGCGGCGAAGCTCGCGATCTGCGGCACGAGCAGGCCCAGGGCCGCCACCACGAGGAAGGCCGCGATGCAGGTCTGCACGGCCGTCTGCCCCGAGGCCTGGCCCAACAGGCTCCACAGCGCCTCGGTCACCGCCGTCGCCGCAGCGAGCGCCCCGCATGCGCGCAGCAGGGTCGCCGCCACGGCAGGCCCCGCCGGGCCCGCCGCCCCCTCGTCGGGGTTGTAGGCCGCCCCGGGGTCGAACGCCGCCCTCGGGGCGGCGTCGTCTGCGGGCTCGGCCTGGCGCGAGTCGTCGAGCACGTCCTTCACGAGCTCGGCGAGGCTGCGCCGGCCCTGGCGGGGCCTGCCGAGGCCCGGCATGGCCTGCGCGGCGAAGGCGGCGGCGCTGGGGGTGCGCGCCTCGGGGTCGGCCTCGAGCGCGTCGAGCAGGGCGTCGGCCACGCGGGGGTCGATGGAGTCGCTCAGCGCGCACGGGTCGGGGGCGCCGGCGGCCACGAGCTCCATGCTGCGCGCGCACGTGTCGGCCGCGAAGGGGCGCAGGCCGCAGAGGGCCTCGTACATCACGCAGGCAAAGGCGAACACGTCGGTGCGCACGTCGACCGTCCCGCCGCTTGCCTGCTCGGGCGGCATGTACCCGACGGTGCCGCCGCGCACCCCCGAGTAGCCCGTCATGCTGGAGAGGGTGGCCATGCCGAAGTCGGCCAGCTTCACCCGCCCGGACATGTCCACCATGATGTTGTCGGGCTTGATGTCGAGGTGGAGCACCCCGTTGTCGTGGGCGAACTCCAGGGCGTCGCACACGCCCTCCACCACGCAGGCGGCCTCGTCGGCGGTGAGCAGGCCGTCGTCGGTGGCGTCGAGCAGCTCGGCCAGGCTCGCGCCCTCCACGTACTCCATGATGATGTATGCGTTGCGCTCGTCGTCCTCGAAGTCGATCATCTGCACGATGTTGGGGTGGGGCAGCATGCTCGCGGTGCGCGTCTCGTCCAGGGCGGCCTTGAGCAGGGCGTTCTTGCGCCCGTCGGTGAGGTAGTCGGGGGCGCCCTCCAGGAGCGTGCCCTCGACGTGGGGCTTGAGGGCTATCGACTTGATGGCGACGCGGCGCATGAGGCGGGGGTCCCAGCACACGTACACGGTGCCGAAGCCGCCCTCGCCGCGCGTCTCGAGCACGCGGTAGCGACCCAGCAGAAGCTGGTCGGCCAGGGCTTGGGCGTCCTGCGTGGGCACGTTTGGTCTCCTTTGCGGCGGGGCTGCTGCCAGGGTATGCGTCGCCCGGCCGGCATGCCGGGGCCGGGCATTGTACCCGCACGCCGTGTGCTCCCGATGGTGCGCCCGGCGAGCCTTGTCGGGCCGGGGCGGGCTTGGGTAGGATGGGCGCAGCCAACCAACGCCGCAAGGAGCCCGCCATGGTGTATCGCGTCCTGTCCATCATCGCCCATATAGTGTTCGGCATCATGACGCTGGCCTTCGTGGTGTGCCTGGCGTACACCCTGGCCACGCCCGTGGTGCAGGCCGGCGTGCAGCAGGCGCGCGACTCCATAGACGAGCTCAGCTCCTCCGCGGCCGCCTCGATGCAGGAGGCCCTCCAAGACCAGACCAACGCCAACGCCGAGCAGCTCCAGGCGCTCCTCGCCCAGGCCCAGGAGTTCGTCTCGGGCATCGTGGCGAACTTCACGGCCCCCGAGGGCTCCTCGGGCGCGGACGCCTCGGGCAGCCAGGCGGCGGGCGCGGCCACGGTGGCTGGCGTGCAGCAGTAGTGGGCGCTCGAAGCCTATTTGTGTACGTAATGTGAAGGGGCTATCTCACTGTTCCCATGAGAAGCCGAATGCTCTATAGTTTCGTCCTGCGCGGGCGTGGCGGAATTGGCAGACGCGTATGGTTCAGGTCCATATGGCCGCAAGGTCGTGGGGGTTCAAGTCCCTTCGCCCGCACCACTTGAGATTAAAGCCTCGGCTGAAAAGTCGGGGCTTTTTTCTTGACCGTCCAGGCTTGGAAGGGCGGTCAAGTCGGCGCATGCTATGATGTGCGCCCACGGAGGGATGGCAGAGCTGGTTTATTGCAGCGGTCTTGAAAACCGCCGAGCGGCAACCCCGTTCCGAGGGTTCGAATCCCTCTCCCTCCGCCAGACGTCTTGTCAAACGGCCCCGTGCGGGTCGTTTTTTGTATCCGGGCATGATCGCGATATACCGAGAGGACCGCCATGAAGCAGTGCCGCCCCTTTCCCCAGGCCGTCATCACCAAGAAGGGCGCCCGGTTCTTGGGCGAGGGCAACGTGTGGGTGTTCGACGCCGAGGTGCTCAGGGTCGAGCCCGCGCCCCTCGACGGGCGCGAGGTCGTAAACGGCGACGTGGTTGACGTCGTGGACGAGAAGGGCACCTACCTGGGCACCGGCCCCATCTCGCTTGAGTCCAAGATCCGCGTGCGCATCGTGTCGCGCAACGCAAACGACCGCTTCGACCACGACTTCTGGGCGCGCAAGGTGCGCTGGGCCTGGGCGTACCGCAAGACGGTCATGGGCGCCACGGCCCTGCCGGGATGCGAGCCCGACACCAACTGCTGCCGCGTCATCTTCTCGGAGGCCGACGGCTTCCCGGGCCTTGTGGTGGACCGCTACGAGGACATCCTCGTGGCCGAGGTGCTCACCGTGGGCATGGAGCGCCTGAAGCACGTCATCTTCCCCGAGCTCATAAGCGCGCTGCGCGAGGACGGCCAGCAGGTGTGCGGCGTCTACGAGCGCAACGACTCCAAGGTCCGCGAGAAGGAGGGCCTTGAGCTCTACAAGGGCTGGTATGCCATGCCCGGCGAGCAGACCCCCGCGCAGACGACGCGCATCGTGTGCGAGAACGGCATCAAGTACGACATCGACTTCGAGAACAGCCAGAAGACGGGCTTCTTCCTCGACCAGAAGTTCAACCGCCGCGCGGTGGCGCGCCTGGCGGCCGGCAGGCGCGTGCTCGACTGCTTCACGCACGTGGGCACCTTCGCGCTCAACGCCGCGGCGGCGGGCGCCGAGTTCGTGCACGGCGTGGACGTGAGCGCCACGGCGGTCGACCTGTGCCGCAGCAACGCCGTCCTGAACGGGCTTGACGCGACGACGCGCTTCACCTGCGCAAACGTGTTCGATTTCCTGCCGAGCCTCGAGACGCGCGACGGCATGCGCCAGGCCGGCGGCCCCTTCGACCTCATCGTGCTCGACCCGCCGGCCTTCACCAAGAGCCGTGCGAAGATCCGCGAGGCGGCCGGCGGCTACAAGCAGATCAACGCCCGCGCCATGAGGCTGCTGCCGCGCGGCGGCTACCTCGCCACGTGCTCCTGCTCGCACTTCATGGCCGAGGACATGCTCAAGAAGGTGGTGGCCGAGGCGGCTCACGACGCGAACGTCCAGCTGCGCCAGGTCGAGATCCGCCAGCAGGCCCCCGACCACCCCATCGTCTGGGGCATCCCCGAGACCAACTACCTGAAGTTCTTCATCTTCCAGGTGGTGTAGGGGAGCGGGGGTACAGCCTAATAGTTGCGGGCGCCTTGGGGTTGCGGAGATACATCGCGGCCCCAAGGCGCTTTTGGTTTGGGGCGCAAGCCTGTTCGCGGGGCCTACCAGTCGATGTACACGCCGCTGGGGCCGATAATCTCTTGGGTGAGGTTGTAGCAGTAGCCCAGGGGGTCGGACTCCTGCCCGATGGACTCGTGCGAGGCGGCCAGGTCGGAGGTGTAGTCCTTGAGCTTGAACACCTGGTGCCAGCCCGAAGAGATGTGGTTGATGAGCGGGGTCCAGGCAAGGTCGGTGATGGTGGCGCGCCCCTTGGAGCCCAGGCGTTCGAAGGCGCAGGTGAAGCACCCCTCCACGTTGGCGTAGGAGTACGGCTGGTTCGACAGGAAGTTGCCCAGCGAGAACACCACGAGCGTGCTCGTGCCTGTGGGGTTGCCCGCCTCGTCGGCGCCGTAGTGCCACTCGATGGGCTGGATGACGTGCGGCCCGAAGCCGATGACGAGGTCGACCCCCAGGTTTGCCAGCAGCTGGGCGTAGTGGCGCTGCTCGTCGTTGGGGTAGAAGTCGTTCTCGGTGCCCCAGCTCATGGCGACGATCACCACGTCGGCCACCTCATGGGCGCGCGTGACGTCGGCGGTGATGGCCTCGTCGGAGGCCACGGCCACGCACCACGGGGCGCTCTCGGGCACGATGTAGCCGTTGAGGTAGTCGGTGTAGGACAAAAACGCGAACGTCATCCCGTTGCGCTCGCACGTGCGGATGCGGTCGCGGTCCTCCTGGCTCGAGAAGGTGCCCGTCTCAAGCACCTGGGGGAAGTTCGCCCAGGTGTTGCAGGAGTTCTGGATGCCCTCGAGGCCCACGTCGAGCGAGTGGTTCGTGGCGGTGGTGGCCAGGTTCCAGCCGAAGCCCGCCACCTGCTCGGCGATGCAGTTGGGGGAGTTGAACACGGGGTAGCCCGTGATGCCCAGGTAGTCGCCGCCCAGGATGGTCTCGATGTCGATGAAGTTGAGGTCGTGGGAGCTCACGATGTCGGCCACGCCCTGGTACATGGGGGTGAAGTCGTACCAGCCGTCGTTCATCTCGCCGGCGTTGGCGTCGGCGGCCTCCACCACGGGGAAGTTCATGAGGTTGTCGCCCACGGCGGAGAGGGTCACGCGGCGGTAGGTCTCGTCGCACAGGGTGGGCTGGGGCTCTTGGGCGTGCTCCTGGGCATAGCTCGCGTAGCGCGGCTGCCCCGGGTGGGTGAGCGCCCAGGCCGCCCCCAGGCCGCCCAGGCACACCAGGGCCGCCATGCCGCCCGAGGCGGCCAGGAACTCCCGACGGCTCGCCTGCTTGCGGCTCGCGCGCACCTCCAGGGCGTGCTGGGCCGAGCGGGCGTGTCGCGAGGGGCTGGGGGAGGGGTCGGGTTGTGCGAAATGGCGTGCCGGCATGGGTTCCCTTGCGTGTAGCTGCTATCGTTTGCGCCTGAAGGATACCAGCAATGGAGGTCTGCGTGGCGCTCAGCGACGACGAACGTTTCATGGGGCTTGCTTTGGAGCAGGCTCGCCTTGCCGCCGACCTGGGCGAGGTGCCGATAGGCGCTGTGGTGGTGTGCGACGGGCGGGTCGTGGGCGCGGCGGGCAACAGGCGCGAGACCCGGGCCGACCCGGCGGCGCACGCTGAGTTCAGCGCCATGCTGCAGGCATCGCGGACGCTGGGGCGCTGGCGGCTCACGGGCTGCTGCGTCTACGTGACGCTGGAGCCGTGCCTCATGTGCGCGGGCCTCATGGTGAACGCGCGCGTGGACCGTTGCGTCTTCGGCGCGCCTGACCCCAAGGGCGGCGCGGTGGGCACGCTCTACGACGTGAGCCACGACCCCCGGCTCAACCACGAGTTCGAGGTGGCGGGCGGCGTGCTGGAGCAGGAGTGCGCCGGCGTGCTGCGGGATTTCTTCCGGCGCCGCCGCGCCGAGGCGAAGGCCGCCAAGCTCGCCGCCCGGCAGGCCCAGATGGACTTGGGGGCAGACTCGGGGTATGCGACGCTTCCGTCCGCCGCGGCCCCGACATGGCCCGCGCAAGGTGACGAATCTGAAAGAAACGCTTAAAAACTGCCCGGTCTTCCTGCTAAAACGCCCTCTTTTTATGCATCTGCCCCGCGCGCGTGGCGCAAGGGGCGCACATGCGGCATACTGCAAAGCATGGAAAAGACATTTGCCGAGCTCGGGCTGAACGAGCAGCTGCTCCGGGGCATCGACGCCCTCGGTTTCACCGAACCCACCCCCGTGCAGGCCCAGGCCATCCCCTGGGTGCTGCAGGGCCGCGACGTGGTGGCCTCAGCACAGACGGGAACGGGCAAGACGGCCGCCTTCACGCTGCCGACGCTGCAGCTCGTGGGCACGGCCCCCGAGGGCTGCAAGGCCCCGCGGGCCCTCATCGTCACGCCCACCCGCGAGCTTGCCCAGCAGATCGACAGGGTCGCCGGCACCTTGTGCCAGGCCACGGGCCAGCATGTGGCCACCGTCATCGGCGGCGAGCGCTACGACCGCCAGATCAAGAGCCTCCAGGCGGGCTGCGACGTGCTCGTGGCCACGCCGGGCCGCCTCATCGACCTCATGGAGCACAACGACGCCGACCTGTCGCACGTCCAGGTGCTCGTGCTCGACGAGGCCGACCGCATGCTCGACATGGGCTTTTGGCCCAGCGTCCGCAAGATCGTGGCGCGCCTGCCCCGTCAGCGCCAGACGCTGCTGTTCTCGGCCACCATCTCCGGCGACATCCAGCAGAGCATGCCCACCATGCTGCACGACCCCGTGCTGGTGGAGATATCGCGCTCGGGCCAGACGGCCGACACCGTGGAGCAGCGCCTGGTGCCCGTGGTGCAGGGCCAGAAGGTCTCCCTGCTCGAGCACCTCATCTCCACGGGGCATCCCAAGCGCGTCCTTGTGTTCTGCCGCACCAAGCAGCGCGTGGACTCCGTGGCCGCCGCCCTTGAGCGCGGCGGCCTCAAGGTGGGCATGATGCATGCCGACCGCGCCCAGAGGCAGCGCGAGCAGGCGCTCGAGGGCTTCCGCTCCGGCAAGCTCTCGGCCCTCGTGGCCACCGACGTCATGAGCCGCGGCATCGACGTGTCCGACATCGACTGGGTGGTCAACTTCGACGTGCCGCTCGACCCCGAGGACTACGTGCACCGCATCGGCCGCACGGGCCGCGCCGGCGAGACGGGCGTGGCGTTCACCTTCCTGGCGCCCGACGAGGTGGGTCCCCTCCGCGAGATCGAGTACTTCACCAAGCAGCTCGTGCCCGTGTGGGAGCCCGAGGGCTTCACGTTCGCCCAGGGCCGCATCGTCCCCAACGACAAGCGCGCCACCTCGCGCAGCCAGCGCAGCGTGTTCAGCGGGTCGCGCTCGCGCGGCCGCGGCCCGGCGGGCGGTCGTTTTGGCAGGCACTCCTAGGCGCCCGGCGCGTCCGCCATTGTTTGAAAGGCAGCAGAGATACCGATGAGCGACATCAAGGCATCCATGGACAGCACCATCGACCGCAGGTCCGTCGTCAAGGCGGGGCTCGCCCTCGGCGCGATGGCCTGCGCGTCCTTCCTGAGCGGCTGCTCGCTTCTGGGCATCGAGAACCCCAACGACGTGGAGTACGACGACGTCGAGGACCCCGGCCTGGTGGACTTCGAGAACGTCGAGATCCGCCTGAGCATCGACCCGTCGTACTGGACGTGGCTCGTCTACGAGAACGCGTCCTCGGCGGACAACGGCAACCTCGTGGTGGGCGTGCCCGCCATCGCGGTCAACGGCGACGACTCGGCCCGCGTCATCTCCGACATGTACTGCAAGGTGGTCAGCCCCGCCGGCGTGCAGCTCGCCAGCCTTGCAGACACGTATGCCGACGACCTGCGCAACACGGGAAGCATGTCGGTGGGCCAGAGCTCGACGGGCACCATCTACTTCATGTTCCAGGGTTCGGGCACCTACACGGTGCAGTTCGACAACATGCTGGGCCGCAAGCCCTCGGTGTCGTTCGACGTGAACTTCTCCGACGCGCCCCAGGGCGCCGCGCCCCTGCCCGCCAACATCAACGCCGCCAATGCCGAGCAGTCGGTGGTGCAGGGCACGCCCTTCGCCGTGGGCGGCGTGACCTTCATGTTCGGCACCGACACCTCGGCCTATGTGTGGGACACGGTGTCGCGCGAGGGCGACGAGTACTGGAACGGCCGCGCGGTGGTGGGCATCCCGGTGCGTGCGACGAACAACTCCTCGTCGGTGTGGCACATCTCGCAGATGCGCTACCAGATCTACTCGCCCTACACCAACCAGGTGTCCGACGCCTCCTCGCTCTACGCCGACTCCGTGACCTCGGTGTTCGAGAACCTCTCACCCAACCAGACGTCGCAGGCGCTGCTGTACTTTGCCTACGACACCAACGAGGCCACGCACTACGTGCGCTTCTGCAACGAGGGCCTGCCGGTGATGGCCTCGGTGTGGGTGCCGTAGAGCCGGGCGCTTGCGCAAATTCGTATGCAATCAGGGCCGTCCCTCGGGGCGGCCTTTTTCATGCGAGGGGAGGGGCGGCTTCTGGCGGCGGGGCGTCCTGCGGGGTAAGGGCGGCGGCGTTTCAAGGTGCCGCGCTGCGCGGGGCTGCCTGCGGGAGCTGGGTTTGTGCGGGGCAAGGGCGGTGGCGCGATGCGGGGCCGCCTGCGAGGGCAAGAGCGGCGGCGCAGCGCCCGTGCGCTGGGGCTGTCTCGGTGCCCGTAAACGCAAAAGGGACCAGGCAAAGCCCGGTCCCTTGAGGTTGCGCGTGGCGGAGAGCTAGGGATTCGAACCCTAGAAGGGGCTTTATGGCCCCTTACTCGCTTAGCAGGCGAGCACCTTCGGCCTCTCGGTCAGCTCTCCGCGTGCTGAGGAAGCATAGCGCATAATCGACGGCGCGCACAACGGGATTTCGTGAAATTGGCGCGATTTGTGATGAGAAAACCACGAACGGCCCGCCGAATGGGCGCGATGCGGGCGCGACGCAGGCGCGGCTCAGCAGAAGAAGCCGCCCGGCACCTTGATGTCGCCCTTCGCGGCCTGGGCGCGCAGGCGCTCCCAGGAGAACTCCCCCACAAGCTCGCGGGCGCTCACGGGGTCTGCGGAGTCGAGCAGCCCGGTGAGGTGGGCGAGCTTACCCAGGAGCACCTCGGGGCGGCCGAAATGGGCGCGCATAAAGCCCAGGTCGCAGTCGTGGTCGCGCTTGGAGAGCCGGCGCGTGCCGTCTTGCGCCATGAGCATGGGCAGGTGCGCGTAGCGGGGGCGCGCAAAGCCCAGGAGTTCCTGCAGGTAGACCTGCCGGGCGACGGAGCCGATGAGGTCGCGGCCTCGCACCACCTGGTCGACGCCCATGAGCGCGTCGTCCACCACCACGGCCAGCTGGTAGGCGTGCACGCCGTCGGAGCGGCGCACGAGGAAGTCGCCGCATTCCTTGGCCAGGCGCTCGCGCTGCGCGCCGAACACGTCGTCGTAAAAGTCCACCGAGCCGCGCGCCTCGTCGATGCTGGGCACGCGCAGCCGAAGCGCGGCCGGGCGCGCCTGCGAGCGCCGCGCCACCTCGTCGGGGGACAGGCCCCGGCAGGTGCCGGCGTAGACGGGCGTGCCGTCGCTGGCATGGGGCGCGCTTGCGGCGTGCAGCTCGGCACGCGAGCAGAAGCAGGGGTACACGAGGCCCAGGTCCTGCAGGCGGGCGAGCTGCTCGGCATAGACGTGGGAGCGCTCGCTTTGGAAGAAGGGGCCCTCGTCCCAGTCCAGGCCCAGCCAGCGCAGGTCGTCGATGAGCGTCTCGGTGGCGCCCGCCGGGGTCTTGCGGGGGTCGAGGTCCTCGATGCGCAGGGTGAGCGTGCCGCCCTGCGAGCGCACGGCGAGCCAGGCGACGAGCGCGCACCACACGTTGCCCAAGTGCATGCGCCCCGAGGGCGTGGGGGCGAATCGTCCATGTGGCGGCTGGGCCATGCCGTTCCTTTCGTCGGGGCCGACGCGCGGCCAACGTCCGGCCCCATGATAGCAATGCGGGCCGGCCCGGGCCGCCATGCGCGGAACTCGCTCATATTTTGGAAAGTGTCGCATGAGGGCCACAGGTGTGGGAAACTCTACCCATGACATTTGAGAAAGGGCGTTGACGTTGGGCACACCTCAGCAGTCGGGCATGCCGGAGCCGCGCGTGCGGATAGCCCCGGCGCCAAAACCGCAGTTCATGAAAGAAAAGCCCGTGAGCGGGGCCGAGAAGGCCGCCCCCGAGCAGGGCCAGGGCCTGCTCGCCAAGGCGGCGGGGGCCCTGCGCGGCCTTGTGGCGCACGGGGCGGACCCCATGCCCGAGCCCGATGCCGACGGCCTGTACCTGCTTGGCCGCTCGTCCAAGGTCCAGAAGGTGCCCTCGCCTGTGGGGGCGCCCGCGGATACGGGGTACTGCCTGGTGGCGCAGGGCATCGCGCTGCCCCCTGGGGGCGCCGCCTGGCTCGTGTCGTTCGGCGCCGCCTGCGACCCGACCGCTGGCGCCCGGCCGCTTCGCTCCGCGCCCTCCATCCTGCGCACCGTGGAGCCGGCGCGCGTGCGCGTGATCGCCCTGGTGGACGAGTTCGGCCGCGTGTTCTCGCAGGAGAGGCCCAGCGCCATGTCGCCGGCGTGCGCGCCCGACGTGCAGTTCAAGCGCTACTCCGACGAGGGCGGCCGGGGTTGCGTGGACCTGGCGCAGCAGGGCGGTCGCGCCCTGCGCGTGTGCGAGTTCGTGGAGGACGAGCAGGGAATCGCGCTCGTCAACTCGCGCGTCGAGCTGGGCGAGGGCATGCGGGGGCTGTCGCTGTGCGCGGCGTGCGCCGTGGCGTTTGTGGCCTTCTGGCTCATCCCGCACCTGGGCGGCTACGACCTGCGGGGCGTGGGCGTGCGCGACGCCATCGCCAAGCTGCGCGGCGACGACGCGTTGGAGGCGGCGCATGCCTTCATCGACGTGGCCGAGCAGGCCCAGGCGCGCCCCAACGTGCTCGTGCCGGGCGTCATCTCATACGCGTCGCAGACCCTGGTCGAGGCCGGTTTCACGCCTGGCCTGGACGTTCAGGACCTGGCCGACGAGGCCGGCGGGGTGCCCGGGCTTGCGGGCCTGGCGCCTGCGGGCGTGCCCTTCCTGCCCACGGGGCAGGCCGACGGCGCCGAGGCCGCCGAGGGCATCGCCTATCTCATGCAGCAGGTGGCAGACGTGGTGGGCCAGGCCCTTGCGGCCACGGGCATCCCGGGCCTTGCGGTGGTCAGGCGCAGGTCCGCCGACGCCGAGCCCGTCCGTGTGCGCCTCATGCGCACCACCAAGTACGCCGACACGTTCTACATCGCCTTCGATGCCGAGCAGCTGAGCGCCGAGGGGGCTCGGATGCTCTTGGAGGCCGAGGGGCTCTTCAACCGCTTGGCCATGATGCAGAAGGGTCAGGACGCCGAGGTGCTGCAGTCGCTGGGCGAGGCCGACGCCGCCGAGCTGGACGCCTGGGTGCAGGACCAGGCCCTGACCGCCGCCTTCCCCTACCTCGACTCCACGTTGCGCAAGGCCGCCCCCGCCCCGGCGGGCGCCACCGAGCTCGAGGTGCGCCTTGCCTTCGCGCGGGGCTGCGAGTGCCTGCGCCTGCCGTATCGCCTGGAGTACGACTTCTCCTACGACGCCGCGGGGCACGTCCTGACGGTGGAGATGGGCGCGATGCCCGCCGAGGTCATGCCGCGCCTGACCTGGGACGCGCAGGCCCATGCGTGGCGGGCGCTCGACGCCGGGACGCGCCAGGGCATGGCGAGCCGCTATGCGGCCTTCTGCGCCGAGTGCGTGGCCGCCGTGGGCTTCTGGGCCGGCGCCGACGTCGAGCGCGTGCGTGTGAACGCCCGCCGTGACTTCGGTTCGGGCCGAAAGATGGGCCAGGACGAGCATGAGTTGGACCTGACCGCCCAGCTCCAGCGCCTGCTTTCCGACGGGGCCTTCGGGCAGGCCGAGTCCGAGACGAACTGCATCCTGTCGGTTGACTTCGACCGCGAGCGCTTCTGCGCCGCGCTGGGCGACGAGCAGGGCCGCGCCTGCTGCCAGGCCGACCCCTTCGAGCTCATCGGTCAGGTCCGCCACGTCTTCAGCCTGGGGGTCGACGGGGCGCTGCGCGACGTGCGCCCGCTGTTCTGGGTGGGCGAGCAGGCCGAGCTTGAGGCCCTCGCGGTCCAGGCGGAGGGGTCCGGGCAGGATGCCGCCCCCGAGTCGCCCGACGCCGAGGCGCCCCTTCGCCGCCCCGAACCGGCCGACCCCGAGCTTGACTGCTCGCCCATGCCCGCCCAGGCCCAGGCGCGCCTGGCGGCCCGCAGGGTGTGCGACATGGGGATCTTCGAGGGCTCGGCGCGCAAGGACGAGGCCGCCCGCATCATGGACGCCTATCAGGGCCAGGGGAGCCTCGCCGCCATCGCCTGCGCGCGCGACGCCTTCGCGCGCACGGAGAACCCGCTCACCCAGGCCGCGCTCATGTCGGTCATCGAGGGCATCGCCACCGACGAGCTGGGCCCCGACGCCCGCAAGAGGGCCCAGGACACCCTCGACGACATCTACGGGCTGCACCCGCTCATGAGCCAGGCGGCGCAGGTGGTGGGGCAGAATGCCCCGAAGGCGCGCAGGCTGCTCGAGGAGCTTGTGGGGCGCTGCGAGTCCCAGGGGTGGTTCCGCGACTCCAAGACGAGGTGCTTCCGCTACTTCGACTCCTATGCGGCGCGCGCCCTGTACGCCTACCGCGGGGCCGACGACCTGGGCGGGCGCGAGCTGCGCCTGTGCGCCGACGAGTACTACATGGCGCACTATCGCCTCTCCACCCTGCTGGGCGACGACCTCGACGACGCCGAGGAGTCCATCGCCCACGCGCGTCGCTGCGTGGAACTTGCCCCGGGCGTGGCGGCGAGCCACCTGCGCCTGGCGCGCGCGTACTTCTCGGCCTTCGACTATGTGAGCGAGATCGAGGCGCTCAAGGCGGCCGTGCGCATCATCTGGAACCCCAAGGACATGGCGCTTGCGCTCTATTGGCTGGGATACGCCTACTGCATGACCGACGCGCCCGACGCGGGCATGGCCTGCTACCAGCGCGCGGCGGCCTTCGACCACTCGCTTGCCCAGACGTGTTCCGCGGAGCTGTCCGACTTCGCCAAGCGCCGCGACTGGCAGGTCAAGGCCTTCACCGAGCGCGAGGCCAACATCGCCCTGAGCGCCGTGGGGGTCGATTTGGGCCAGCACCGCGAGAACGTGGACTTTCTGGTGAAGGCGGCCGGCGACGTGCTGGAGGCGGGGAACAAGGAGCTCGCGTACAAGCTGCTGGGCGCGGCGGGCATGGGCATGCACGACGACGCCATCGCCCCCGTGCTCGCGTCGCTTGAGAACTGACACGGTAACCGCGTCACGAAGGCCGGGTGAGGCTGCATGGACATAGCGGGCAAGCTCAAGATGTTCGGCCACAAGGCCGCGTTGGAGGCCGCGCATGCGGCCGAGGCGGCCACGCCGCTCGTGCGCGAGGCGGCGCAGAGGGCGGCGCAGGCCGGGGGACAGGCCGCGCATGGCGCCAAGGCCGCCGCGGCGAATGCGGGCGAGGCCGCAGGGCGTGCCGCGCGCGCCGCTGCCGACCGCGTGGCCGAAGGGGCGAGGTCTGCCGCCCGGGCTGTGCCCGCCGCCGCGACGCAGGCCGCCGCGAGCGCGGGGCATGCCGCCCGCGCCGCCGCCCAGGCCGTGCCCGAGGCGGTGGGGAAGGCCTGCGACCGCGCGGTCCCGGCCGTGACGCAGGCGGTGTGTGCGGCTGCCCCCGAGGTGGCCGACGCCGCGGTTGAGGCCGCGAAGTCTGCCGCGAAGACCGCCATCAAGGGCGGCCGGCCCGCGTCTGTGGTGGCCAGCGCCGCGAAGTCGGCCGCCAAGAGCGCCGTAGGCAAGGCCGGCAAGGCGGCGGCGCGCGCCGTGACCGAGGTGGCCGTGAAGAACGCGGCCGACATCCGCGAGGCCGACGCGCACGCGCACACGGTGCGAAACGAGCGCACCGGCCAGGACGTGGTGGTGGAGGCCTACGTGAGGGGACCGGGCGGCGCGCGCGACTATGCGCACGTCTACCCCGCCGGGGCCAAGGACGACTTCGGGCCCGTGGGCAACAAGGCCGTGGGGGCGCTGCTCGTGATGGCGGGCATCCCCATGCTCGTGCTGCCCGGCCCCGGCGCCGCCGCGATCGCCGCAGGTATGTACTACCTGCGAAAGGCCTCGACATCTGATACCGTGCTCCATGCCGATGCCGAGGTTTCCGACGCCGGCCCCGACAGCACGCCTGCGCCTGACGCCGGGACGACTCAGACAGGCGTCTGACCTCGAGCTTTTGTACCGGACGGCCCATGCGGCCGCCCGACGCCCATAAGGACGACCCGTAAGGACGGTTAGCATACGATGAGCGATTTCATCCCCGAAGACCTCGTGGCGGGCGAGCCCGTCATCTCCGTGCGCTGGCGCCTGCACAAGTGCGCCCTGCCGCTCAAGAACAGGCACCTGCATGCCTTCGAGTCGCGCGGCCTTTCCGCCGGCCTCAAGAGCTGGGCGCGCCAGCACCTCGAGTGGACGCTTGCCGAGGGCGCCCTGCAGCAGCCCAACGGCGTGATGACGCTCGTCGTGGACGAGCAGGGGCGCGCCGTCATGGGCGTGGAGCCCTATGAGCCGCTGGGCGAGCTCGACGCCGCGGGCCTCGTGGCGCGCGCCGAGGCGTGCGCGGCCGACGCGGTGCCCGGCGAGGTGGCCTGGGTCGTGCGCAGCCAGGGCGACTCATGCGAGCTCGTGGCGCGCGTGGAGGCTGAAAAGGAGCTCTCCGGCGCCAACTCCCTCGTGGCCGACCTCGCCCGGACCCTCAAGATGGGCGTGTCCTTCGACCCCGAGGCCCTGCCCCAGCCCGGCGACGAGGTGATGCTCGTGAGCGACGAGCACGGCGTGGTGGGCGCCTGCGACACCGGGCACGCCGCCGCCGAGCGCTTCGGCGCCTACTACGCGCGCCTCGTGGGCATGACGAAGCCCGACGCCTACGACTGCGGCAACCTGGGAATCTTCTAGCACGGCCGACCGCCTGCCATGTATGGCTCGAGGGCCCTGCGGGCGTATTGCTCGCGGGGCCCTCGTCTGTTTGCGGGGCTTGTTCGGCGTGGCGCGGCTGGGGCGGCGCCCCTGGCTAGATGCCGTTCACCACGCAGGTGGGGCGCTGTCCCGCCTCCAGGGCGGCGACGTTCTCCCAGATGTGGGCCTGGCCGCGGCGCATGCTGCCTGTGGTGACGCCGCCGATGTGCGGCGAGAACAGCACGCGCCCCGCCACGTCCTCGGGCAGGTTGAGCATGGGGTCGCCCGGCTCGAAGGGCTCGGGGTAGAGCGTGTCGATGCCCGCGCCGGCCAGGTGCCCCGAGACGATCGCCTGCGCAAGCGCGGCGTTGTCCATGAGCTGGCCGCGCGCGGTGTTCACCAGGTAGCTGCCGGGGCGCATCTTGGCAAAGAAACCCGCGTCCGCCATGCCGGTGGTCTGCGGGGTCACGGCGCAATGCAGACTCACGATGTCAGACGGCGCGAGCAGCTCGTCCATCTCGCACCACTCGATGCCCAGGCTCTCCTCCAGCTCGGCGGGCTTGCGGGTGCGGTTGGTGTAGAGCACGCGGCACCCGAAGGCCGCCAGGCGCGCCGCCGTGGCCTGGGCGATGGCGCCCATGCCCACAAGCCCCACGCAGCAGTCGGCCAGGTCGGTGACGCCCTCGCGCATGCAGCGCATCTTGGCCTCCATCTGATGTCCCTGGCGCACGGCGGTGTCGTGCACGGCCACCCCGCGCAGAAGCCCCAGCATGAGCAGGATGGTCTGCTCGGCCACGGCGCCCGCGTTCATGCCGGCGTTGTTGCACACGTACACGCCCCGCTCGGCCGCTGCCGCGCAGTCGAAGCTGTTGTAGCTCACGCCCTCGCTCTGGATGAGGCGCAGCTGCGGCAGGCGCGAGATGAGGTCGGCGTCCACGGTTGCGATGGCGTCGGCGATGAGGATCTGCGCGTCGGGCATGGCGGCCACGACCTCGTCGTTTGTGGCGGCGCGGCCCAGAAAGACGACGTCGTCGCGCTCGATGCGCTCGTTGTGGGGCAGGATGCGCTTGTAGTATGCCTTGTCGCCGAGGATGCAGATGTTCATGTGCGATGCCTTTCCGTCTCGTTCGCGTGGGAGCCAAGCCTGCCCAGGGTAGCACGAAACGAAAACGCCCCGCCCGGCCAGGCAGCCGAACGGGGCGATGCGGGTGCTGCCAGGCGATGGCAGGCGGTGCAGCGGTGCTGGGCGCCGGATGGGCGGCCGCCCGACTAGGAGGGGTTGCCGCCGCCGATGGCGCCTTCGCAGTAGTTGACGTCGCGGATCTGCACGCCGCCGTTGGGGATGGCGTCGATGACCTGGCCATTGCCGATGTAGAGGGCCACGTGGTAGGTCGTGGCGCCGCCGTCGTAGGAGTAGTACACGCAGTCGCCGGGCTGCAGGCTCGACAGGTCGCTCGTGAAGGTGCCGTTGTTCAGCGAGTTCGTGTACTGGTCGTAGGAGTAGTGCGGGATGGTGCCGCCGTAGGCCGCCGAGGTGAGGCCCGAGCAGTCGATGTAGCCGTCGGAGCCGTCGGAGCCCAGGTTGTATTGCGTGCCGATGAGCGCGTAGGCGCGGTCGAGGATGGAGGAGGAGTAACCGGTTGCCGCGGCCACGGTGCTCGAGTCAACCGTGCTGCCGCTGGAGTCGGTCCAGGAGCCGGAGTCCTCGTCGTAGGTGTAGCCGGCACTCTCGGCCGCGGCCACGGCCTCCTGGGCCTGCGACTGGATGGAGGCCTGCGCGGCTGCGGCGGCAGCCTCGGCTGCGGCCTGAGCCTCGGCCTGGGCCTGGGCGTAGAGCGCCTGCACCTCGGAGTCGAGGCTGTTCACGTAGTCCTCGCACTCCTGGGTCTGCGCGGTCACGCTGTCGAGCTCGGCTGCCTGCTGGGCCTGCAGCGCCTCCTGCTGGGCGCGCTGCTCCTGCAGGGCGGCCTCGCTGGCCTCGAGCTGGGCCTTGATGTCCTTCACGTTCTGGATGGCCTCGGCGTCGGCGTCGGACACCTTGCCGGCGTAGTAGATGCGGCTCACCAGGTCGTCGAAGCTCGTGGCCGAGAAGATGACGTCGAGCATGCTCGACTCGCCGGCGCGGTAGTTGGCCGCGAGGCGCTCGGACAGGACGTTCTGGGCCTCTTCGAGCTCAGCCTTTTCCTGGGCGATCTGCTCCTGGAGCTGCGCGATGGAGGCGTTGGTCTGCTCGAGCTGGGCCGTGGTGGCCTGGTAGGCGTTCTGTGCCTCGTAGACCTGCTGGTAGAGGTTGTTGAGCTGCTCGCAGGCGGCCTCGTAGCGGGCCTGCGCGTCGGAGAGGGCCGCCAGGGTGGCGTCGCTTGCCTCGGCGTGGGCGCGTGCGGGGGCGGCCAGGCCCAGGCCCGACACCGCGACGCCCAGGGCAAGGGGAAGAAGTGCCATGCGGGCGACGTTTGAGCTGAGTTGCATGGTGCGCGCTTCCTTTCCTATCGAAGGCGAAAATCGACGTGCCATTCTAGCAGGGCACACGCCGATGTGCGCGCTTTCGACGGCATGGCCACATCTCGGGCCGCACGCGTGCCCCCGTCGACGGCCGTCACGGAGCCTTGCGTGTAGCGCAAATGTGCCGTTTGCTTCGTGCATGCGCCCGACTGGCGAGTTTGTGCGCCGCCGAAACCGAAATGGCTTATTATCTTTCGACTTTACATCCAATCAGGGGCGTTTACCAGGAAGGGACGGTGCCCATGCAACTCTCAGGAGCGGACATCATCGTCCGCACGCTCATCGAGCAGGGCTGCGAGACGGTCTTCGGCTACCCCGGAGGCCAGGTCATCAACATCTATGACTCGCTCTACAAGTATCGCAACGAGATCGAGCACGTGCTGACCGCCCATGAGCAGGGCGCCTCGCACGCCGCCGACGGCTACGCGCGCGCCACCGGCAAGGTGGGCGTCGTCATCGCCACCTCCGGCCCGGGCGCCACGAACCTCGTGACCGGCATCGCGACGGCCTACCTCGACTCCGTGCCGCTCGTGGCCGTCACCGGCAACGTCTCCAACGCCCTCATCGGCACCGACTCCTTCCAGGAGATCGACATCACGGGCATCACGCTGCCCATCACCAAGCACAACTACTTCGTGAAGTCGGTGGAGGACCTCGCCCCCACCATCCGCGAGGCCTTCCGCATCGCCAAGTCGGGCCGCCCCGGCCCCGTGCTCGTCGACGTCCCCAAGGACGTGCAGACGGCGCTTGCCGAGTACGTCGAGCAGCCCGTGGTGCCCTTCGACCAGATGCACGCCGCCAAGCCGGTGCGCGTCGAGGAGGCCGCCCAGATCATCAACGCCTCCGAGCGCCCCTTCATCTACTTCGGCGGCGGCCTCATCGCCTCCGACGCCGCCGGCGAGCTTTTGGCCCTGGCCGACAAGCTCGACGCCGTCATCGGCTGCTCGCTCATGGGCATCTCCGGCATTCCCACCGACCACCCGCGCTTCCTGGGCATGGAGGGCATGCACGGCCATTACGCCAGCTCGGTGGGCATGAACTCCGCCGACTGCATCATCGCCTGCGGCGTGCGCTTCAACGACCGCTCCACCGGCAAGGTGTCGGCCTTCGCCCCCTACGCAAAGATCGTCCACATCGACGTGGACGGCGCGGAGCTGTGCAAGACCGTCCACGCCGACGTCTCGCTGCGCGGCGACCTCAACCTCACGCTCGGCGCCCTCATCGAGCAGGTCGAGCGCCGCGAGCGCCCCTCCTGGCAGAGGCAGATCGCCGAGCTGCGCGCCTACGAGGACGAGAACGCCACCGACAAGCGCCCCGGCATGACCCCGCGCAACGCCATCCTCGAGCTCAACAAGCACCTGGAGCCCGACACCCCCGTGGTGACCGACGTGGGCCAGCACCAGATGTGGGCCGCCCAGACGGTGGAGCTGTCGCGCCCGCGCACCTTCGTGTCGAGCGGCGGCCTGGGCACCATGGGCTTCGGCCTGGGCGCCTCGCTGGGCGCGGCCCTGGGCACGGGCAAGCATGCCGCGCTCGTCACCGGCGACGGCTCCTTCGGCATGTGCTGCCAGGAGATGGCCTCGCTGTCGTGGCACCACGTGCCCGTGGCCATCCTGCTGCTCAACAACGGCGTGCTCGGCATGGTGCGCCAGTGGCAGACGCTCTTCTTCGACGGCCACCACTCGCAGACCACGCTCGACCGTCCCACCGACTTCGTGGCCCTGGCACGCGCCTTCGGCGCCGAGGGCGAGACGGTGCGCACGCCCGAGGAGCTCGACGCCGCCCTGGGCCGCGCCTTCGCCTACGAGGGCCCCTACGTCGTCAACTGCCTCATCGACAAGGACGAGTTCGTCATGCCGATGCTGCCTCCCGGCGGCGCCATCGACGACATCATCGTCAAGCAGGGGGAGGAGTAGCCCATGAAGTACACCCTGGCAGTGCTGGTGTCCAACCAGCCCGGCGTGCTGAACCGCGTCACGAGCATGTTCCGCCGCCGTCAGTTCAACATCTCGAGCCTCACCGTGGGCTGCACCGAGAACCCCGAGGTCTCGCGCATCACCACCATCTTCGAGGGCGACGAGGAGCACAAGGAGCAGCTCGTCAACCAGCTCTACAAGCTGCCCGACGTGGTGGACATCAAGGAGCTCGACGACAACTCCGTCTCGCGCGAGCTTCTGCTCATCAAGATGAAGAACGACCCCGACACCCGCGAGGAGATCCACACCGCGCTGGCCGCCTACGAGGCCAAGATCGTGGACTACACCCGCGAGTCGATGGTCATCCAGCTCGCCGGCGGCACGCGCCGTATCGACAACTTCATCAATCTCATGCGAGACTATACGATTCTTGAGATTTGTCGCACCGGCGTGGTGTCGTTGGAGCGCGGCGGTTCTACCATTGGCAACGTCACCCATCTTTAAGTCCGCAAAGGGCTTGGGATAGATACAAACGGTTTGTAAGAAAGGGAGTTTTGCGTCATGGCCGAGAACAGGATTTTCTATCAGCAGGACTGCGATCTGCAGAAGCTGGCCGGCAAGACCGTCGCCATCATCGGCTACGGCTCGCAGGGCCATGCCCATGCCCTGAACCTCAAGGAGTCCGGCGTCGACGTGGTCATCGGCCTGTACGAGGGCTCGAAGAGCTGGGCCAAGGCCGAGGCCCAGGGCCTCAAGGTCATGACGAGCGCCGAGGCCGCCAAGGCCGGCGACATCATCATGATCCTCATCAACGATGAGAAGCAGGCCGCCCTGTACAAGGAGAGCATCGAGCCCAACCTCACCGCGGGCAAGACCCTGATGTTCGCCCACGGCTTCAACATCCACTTCGGCTGCATCAAGCCCCCGGCGGACGTGAACGTCGCCATGGTGGCCCCCAAGGCCCCCGGCCACACCGTGCGCTCCGAGTATCAGGCCGGCAAGGGCACGCCCTGCCTCGTGGCCGTCGAGCAGGACGCCACCGGCGACGCCCTCGACATCGCCCTGGCCTACGCTGCCGGCATCGGCGGCGCCCGCGCCGGCGTGCTGGAGACCACCTTCCGCACCGAGACCGAGACCGACCTCTTCGGCGAGCAGGCCGTTCTGTGCGGCGGCGTGTGCGCCCTCATGCAGGCTGGCTTCGAGACCCTGGTGGAGGCCGGCTACGACCCCCGCAACGCCTACTTCGAGTGCATCCACGAGATGAAGCTCATCGTCGACCTGATCTACCAGTCGGGCTTCGCCGGCATGCGCTACTCCATCTCCAACACCGCCGAGTACGGCGACTACATCACCGGCCCGAAGATCATCACCGAGGACACCAAGAAGGCCATGAAGCAGGTCCTGGCCGACATCCAGGACGGCTCCTTCGCCAAGGAGTTCCTGCTCGACATGTCCGAGGCCGGCGGCCAGGTGCACTTCAACGCCATGCGCAAGCTGCACGCCGAGCACCAGAGCGAGGTCGTGGGCGCCGAGATCCGCAAGCTGTACAGCTGGGCCGACCAGGACAAGCTGATCAACAACTAAGGGAACATAGCTGGTAGATTCCCTCTGGGGCCCCAGGTCTCCTTCAGGCTCAAACAGTCCTCGCCGCTGCGCGGCTGCGGAACTCGCCTGAAGCAGACCTGGGGCCCCTTTGCATGCTGCCTGCTATGGGGGTTCCCGTGAGGGCGGTTTGGGGGGGACATGGCTGGTGGATTCCCGGGGGTCCCAGGTCTCCCTCAGGCTCAGACAGTCCTCGCCGCTGCGCGGCTGCGGAACTCGCCTGAAGAAGACCTGGGACCCGCTGCATGACACTTGCCATGGGGTTCCCGTGAGGGCGTTTGAGGGCACGCGCTTGCGCGGGGCGTGTACGAATGTGGAAGAAAGGGGAGCGGCGATGAGTGAGGGGCTGAGCATTCGTCTTACTGAGACGGGGGATGTGCCGGCGGTGCTTGCTATATATGGGCGGGCGCGGGAGTTTATGGTGCAGGCCGGAAATCCCACGCAGTGGGCGGGGGCGTACCCGGGGCGGGTCGATGTCGAGGGCGACATCGAGGACGGCGTGGGGTATGTGGTGGAGCACGAGGGGCGCGTCGTGGGGACGTTCGCGTTCATCGTCGGCGACGAGCCCACCTACCAGGTGATAGAGGACGGCTCCTGGCGCTTCGACGATGAGTACGGCACCATCCACCGCATCGCGTCTGACGGCAGCGTGCGCGGGGTCGCCCGTGCGTGCTTTGACTTTTGCGTGAGCCGCATCGACCATCTGCGTATCGACACCCATCTCGACAACGCCCCTATGCGTGCCTGCATCGAGAAGTTCGGCTTTATGCCGCGCGGCACCATCTACTGCGAGGACGGCACGCCGCGCATCGCCTTCGACTGGCACCGCTGATACGCTGACGCCCGCCGGGGCCGTGTGACATCGCGGCCCCCGCATGCAGGTATCAGCCGGGCGTCTCATTGGGTCACAAGGCGTCCGGGCCCTTTCCAGAGAGGCGATGTGCTCCCTGCAATCCCGGTGCTTTGTTGGGGATTGCGTTGGCGGGGCAAGTAATCGGGGGTTCGCGCCGTTTCGGGCGCGGGCGTCGGGTATACTCGCATATCGAGCGACTTGCATGGGTTCGGGTGGCGTTACACCGCGAACCTGGTCAGGACCGGGAGGTAGCAGCCATAAGCGGCCTCTAGCGGGTACCCGGACCTATGCAGGTCGCTTTTTTTTTGTTGCACGGCTCGATGCGTCGCGTTGGGTGGCAGCACCGGCGGTGGTCCGGGGGATATCGGTTTTGTCGATGACCAAAGGCTAAAACTATGAATGACCAGCGCTCTTGCAACAGCGGGGGAGTCGTGGTTATATACGGTGGCATGTACTAGCCGCGCGTTGAATTCAATCGAACGCGCCGAAACGTCCCCCTAAACGCACGAGCGTTCTTTTTTGAAAGGAAGCACCCATGTCCGAGCTGACTCGCCGCAACTTCGTCGCATCCGCCGCCGCCCTGGCCGCCCTGACCGCCGTGGGCGTCAACGTCGCCTTCGCCTCCCCCGAGGATCCGGCCGACCCCGCCTACCAGTTCGAGGACGCCGATGAGGTGGCCATCGCCGACGACAAGAAGATCAACGTCGGCGCCTCCCCCACGCCCCACGCCGAGATCCTCAACGGCCCGGTGAAGGAGATCCTGGAGGAGCAGGGCTACGAGCTGACCGTCACCGAGTTCACCGACTACATCCTGCCCAACGACGCCACCGAGCAGGGCGAGATCGACGCCAACTACTTCCAGCACGGCCCCTACCTGCAGAGCTTCAACGAGGAGAACGGCACCCACCTCGTGCCCGTCGCCGCCGTGCACTACGAGCCCTTCGGCATCTACCCCGGCAACGTCGCCACGCTCGACGAGGTCGCCGACGGCGCCAAGGTCGCCGTTCCCAACGACACCACCAACGAGGCCCGCGCGCTGCTGCTGCTCGAGCAGGAGGGCCTGCTGAAGCTCAAGGCCGACGCCGGCGTCACCGCCACCACCAACGACATCGAGGAGAACCCCAAGAACCTCGAGTTCGTCGAGCTTGAGGCCGCCAACATCCCCAACGCCCTGCCCGACGTGGCCATCGCCTGCATCAACGGCAACTACGCCCTCGACGCCGGCTACACCATCGCCGACGCCCTGGCCATCGAGGCCGCCGACGGCGTTGCCGCCAAGACCTACTCCAACATCCTCGTCGTGCACGCCGGCAACTCCGACGTCGCCAAGATCCAGGCCCTGAAGGACGCCCTGCTGTCCGAGAAGACCTACAACTTCATCCTCGACACCTACAACGGCGCCGTCCAGCCCGCCTTCACCATCGGCGACGAGGCCGCTGAGGGCGACGCTGCCGCCGCCGGCTCCTACAAGGACGGCGAGTACACCGCCGAGGGCAAGGGCATCGGCG
>CAVEWV010000022.1:0-32636 GCA_963619535.1 Acutalibacteraceae bacterium
GCGGCACGCGCACCGCGGCCGTCACGGGCGCCTGGGTGGCGCTGCACGACGCGCTCATGTCCTGGGTCGACGCCAAGAAGATCGCGCGCATCCCCCTCACCGACCAGGTGGTTGCCGTGTCGGTGGGCATGGTGGGCGGCAGGCTGCTGCTCGACCTCGACTACTCCGAGGACTCACAGGCCGAGGTGGACATGAACCTGGCCTACACCGGCAGCCACGAGTTCATCGAGGTGCAGGGCACCGGTGAGCGCTCCCCCTTCGACCGCGCCAGGCTCAACGCCATGCTCGACCTGGCCGAGCCGGGCCTGCAGCAGCTCCTCGAGGCGCAGGCCGAGTGCGTGGGATGGAAGAGGCGCTAGCGACAGCGCCTTGGCAAAGCAAGCCGCACAAACGCAAGGAGGCCCCGGCCCCGCTCGTCGATGAAGACTGCGGGGCCGGGGCCTCTCAATTGCAGGCGCCATATGCGCCAGATGTCCGATGGTGGAGGCGCGGAGAATCGAACTCCGGTCCATGGCCAAACCCTGGGCGGTATCTCCAAGCTCAGATTCCGTTTGAGTCTCGACTCGCAGCCACACGGCGTCAGGCGGCCTTGAGTCCAGTCCGTTCGGTCTTAGCGCGGGCCATACAGACTACGTGCCCACGAGCAATCCCCTAAAATGGCGTCGCACCGGAGCCAGGGATGAGCCCCGGGTTGACGTCGCTGGCTAATTAAGCAGCGAGGGCGTAGCTAGAACGATTGTCATTTATTTTGACAAGTACCCCTGTTTTGCGAGGTGAGGAGACCTCGGCTTGCTGCCCCCCTCAGAATGACCATGTCGAAACCAGTCGCCCCCATGTGCGAGGTGCGAAGCGTTCCACCTTGTCAGAGTGCGCGCGGCGTTGCCGCTGCGGGAGTTGGATGCTACTCGTGTGCGGCCCTTCTGTCAAACTCCGTGCGCCTGCGACCACAAGAGCCGCGCACGGGTACACTTGCGTGCATACGACAGCGACACGACGCGGGAGGCGCTCATGACAAACGACATCGGCCTGGTACTTGAGGGCGGCGGCTTTCGCGGCATGTTCACCGCCGGCGTGCTCGACGTCTTCATGGAGCGCGGCCTTGCGGGCTTCTCAAGCGTGTGGGGCGTCTCGGCCGGCGCACTCATGGCCACGAGCTACCTGTCGGGCCAGCTGGGCCGCAGCTGCCGCATCAACCTGGCCTTCCGCGACGACAAGCGCTACATGAGCACCTACCAGCTCGCCAAGACGGGCAACATCGTGGGCACCACGTTTCTCTACAACGAGGTACAGAACGACATCGACCCCTTCGACTACGACGCGTTCAACGCCAACCCCACCCGGCTCTTCGCCACGGTGAGCGACGTGACCTTCGGCACGCCCGACTACGTCGAGATCACAAGCCTGCCCGAGAAGATGGACTACGTGCGCGCCTCGGCGAGCCTGCCCGTGGTGTCACGCATGGTGAAGGTGGACGGCAGGCTGCTGCTCGACGGCGGCACGACCGACTCGGTGCCGCTCGAGCGCGCCCTGCGCGAGCCGGGCTGCTCGCGCGCCGTGGTGGTGCTCACCCAGGAGCGCTCCTACAAGAAGGGGCAGGCCTCGCTCATGCCCGCCGCCCGCAAGCTCTACGAGGACTTCCCCTACTACCTGCAGGCCATCGAGAGCCGCCCGGAGCGCTACAACGCCCAGCGTGAGTACATCTGGGAGCAGGAGCGCGCAGGCAACGCCTTCATCCTGGCGCCCGAGCGCCCCGTGGCGGTGGCCAACATGGAGCACGACGGCGCCAAGCTGCTCGACCTCTACCTGCAAGGCCGCTCCGTCGCCACCCAGCGCTGGGCCGAGCTCCAAGCCTTCCTGGCCGCCGAGTAAACCCACAAGAAAAGGGCCCGCAAGGGCCCTTTTCTTGTGCGACGGAATGCCGCGACTTGCGCCCGCACGCTCGACCGCAGGTCGGCGCGCCCAACCCAAACCTGCAGGCACCCGCCTTCCTCATCGCCCCGCCCCGGGCGCGCTGAGGTGCGGCACCAGCAAGGCGCTTCGGCCCGACGTGTACTCAAGGTACACGAGGGTCGAAGGAACGCAGCGGGCGGCGTGCCTCAGTTAGCGCCCCGTTAGCGCCCCAGAGAGCGGGATTTCATAACTCGCTGTATCTCTCGATCCATATCCCGCTTCGCCATGTCGGCACGCTTGTCGTAGAGCTTCTTGCCCCGGGCAAGGCCGATCTGGACCTTCACGCGGTTGTTCTCGTCGAAGTACATGCGCGTGGCGACGATGGCGCAGCCCTGGGTCTGCACCTTCGAGGCGAGGTAGTGGATCTGTTTGCGGTGCAGCAGCAGCTTGCGCTTGCGGTCGGGGTCGCCGTTGAAGATGCTGCCGTGCGAGAAGGGCAGGATGTGCACGCCGTGCAGCCATGCCTCGCCGTTGCGGATGAGCACGAAGGCGTCGGTTATCTGGCAGTTGCGCTCGCGCAGGCTGCGCACCTCGGTGCCGGTGAGCACAAGGCCGGCCTCAAAGGTCTCCTCGATGAAGTACTCGTGGGCGGCGGTGCGGTTCTTGGCAATCTCCTTGGGCTCGCGGCGGCGGCCCTGCTGTGCGTTGCGGTCCATGCCCTCCCCCTTAGGCCTGCTCGCGCACGAGCTGCTTCAGGGCGCGGGCGTTTTCCTGGCCCACAAGGTCGATGGCGACCCAGGTGAGCTGCTCGGCCGAGTCGGTGTCGCCCTGCTCCAGGTACAGGTCGCTCAGCAGAAGGGCGCACACCACCACGGCGACGTTGGCCCCCTCGGGCAGCCCCTGGGCCTCGAGCAGGCTCGCCGTGAGCTCGTCTGCCTGCTTGCGCGGGTCGCACTGGTGCTCGTCGGCAAGGCGGTCGCACACCTCGGTCACGCGGGGGTCGGCCTCGTTCATATGCCAGGCGCACTTGGCGCAGGCCGCGGCCGTCTCCCACTCCTGCGCGGCCTCGTAGGCCTGCTCGAAGTTGAGATAGGCGCGCACCAGGTGCGCCGACACGCTCGCACGCTCGAACACCGAGTAGGACAGGCGCAGGAACTCGTCGTCATCGCCCAGGGTGTTGAGCACGGCGGCCAGGTCGAGCCTGTGGGCGCAGTCCATCGGGTTCCAACGGACCGCCTGCTTGAGGGCCTCGGCCGCAGCCTCGGGGTCGTTGAGCGACAGCAGGCAGAACGCGTAGTCGGCATAGACGCGGTCGAAGGGAGCCTCCACCACCACGAGCTGGCGCGGGTCGTTCTCGACGCGCTGGTAGGCGAGCTTCTCGAACTGCGAGGAGAATGAGAAGTACTGCACGGTGTCGGTGGTGGCGCAGTTCTCGTCGATGTAGAGCTCGACCTCGCGAAGCATGGACTCAAGCGCGGGCCGTGCCTCCAAGGCCTGGCCTGCGGCGAGGTATCCCTCGATCTTTTGAAGGCGTGCAAGGATGTCGGGGGCCATAGCCACCCCTTTCATGCCGGTGTTTCGAAGTCAGCGGGTTAGCGTAGCACATGCGGGCGCAGGCGATGTGGCGCACCTGCGCGGATGAGGGTAGTCGCAACCCCAAGGCAACCGCGACGCGCGGCGCGGCGGTGGCCCGGGTGGCCAGGCAGGCGGGCGACACTTAGGGCAACGCGAAGACCACGCGGCCGCGGAAGACGTCGCAGGAGCGCACGCGCACCTCGACGCTCATGCCCAGGCGATAGACCCCCGCCCCCTCACGGCTCACGAGCTCCATGCGGGCCTCGTCGAAGTCCCACTCGCCGCCCAGGTCGCGGGCGTGCAAAAGGCCCTGTGCCTGGGTGAGGCCCACCCGCACGAAGACGCCGAACGGCTGCACCGACACGACGACGCCCTCGAACACCTGCCCGATGAATCCCTCCATGTACTCGGCGATCTTCACCGCCTGGCTCAGGCTCGCGCACTCCGCGGCCACGCGCTCCATCTTTGACGACTGCGCGCACACTCCCGGCATGAGATAGGTAAGCTCGCGGCGAAGGCCCGACTTGACGGGGCCCGCCAGCACCGCCTTCAGGATGCGGTGCACCATGAGGTCGGGATAACGCCTGATGGGGCTTGTGAAATGGCAGTAGGCCGGCGCGCCCAGGCCGTAGTGGCCCAGGTTCTCGGGCTCATAGGTGGCCCGCTTCATGGAGCGCAGCAGAAGCGAGCTCACAAGCTCCTCGGCGGGGGCGCCTGCGACCTCGTCGAGCACCGCCTGCACGGCATGGGGGTCGCACATGAGCAGGCCGGGCTTGTTTTGGGGCTCGATGCAGCCGAGCTCCTGCAAGACGGCCACGGTCGCGGCCATGCTGTCGTACGAGGGCGGCTCGTGCACGCGGAAGGGGCACGGCAGGCCCGTGGCCACCAGGCGTCGGGCCACGGCCTCGTTGGCGCACAGCATGGCCTCCTCCACCAGGCAGATGGCCGGGGTCGAGCGGCGCACGTCCACGCCCGTGGGCATGCCCTGGTCGTCGAGGACCACCTTGGCCTCGCAGGACACGAACTCGATGGCCCCGCGCTCGCGGCGCAGGCCCTGGCGCTGGCGCGCGATCGCAGACAGGCGCCCGAAGTGCTCGGCAAGGTCGCGGCCCGCGCAATCCGGATGCATGCCGGGCTCGGCCGGCACTCCCTTCAGGATAGCGTCGACCTCGCGGTAGGTGAAGCGGCCACGGGAGCGGATGACGCTGGGGTACACCTCGCAGGACTGAACGCGGCCGCGCGCGTCGATGCGCATGTCCACCGTCATGGCGAGGCGGTCCTGCCCGGCGACGAGCGAGCACAGGTCGCAGCTCAGCTCCTCGGGCAGCATCGGGATGACGCGGTCGGCCAGGTAGACGCTCGTGGCGCGGGCGCGCGCCGCCACGTCGATCGGGCTGTCGGGCGCGACATAGGCGCTCACGTCGGCGATGTGGACGCCCAGAAGCCAGCCGCCGCCCTCCAGCGGCTCCAGCGACAGCGCGTCGTCGAAGTCGCGCGCGTCGTCGGGGTCCACCGTGACCACGAAGCGGTCGCGGATGTCGCGGCGCAGCGGCTCGGCAAGGGCCGCGTCGACATCGAGCGTGAGGGCCTGCGCCTGCTCCAGGACCTGCGGGTCGAAGAGGCACGACAGGTCGTGGGAGGCGATGATGGCCTCGACGGCCACCTGCGAGGCGCTCCCCTGGTCGATACGGCGCTCCAGGGTCGCCACGCCGGCGGATTGCCGGGTGGGGTATTGCAGGATGCGCGCGCTCACGAGGTCGCCGTCGGAGCAGCCCAGGATCTGCGGGGTGCGGTCGGACGCCTGGACGATGAAATCGTGGCAGAGGCGCTCGTCGAGCGGCACCGCCACGCGCAGACGCCCGTCGTCGGCGAAGGTCGCGGCGAAGGTGAGGTGGGCGCGCTCAACGACGCCGGACACGGCGCCCACGGGCATGCCGTCGTGCAGGCCGGCGATGCGGCGCACGAGCACGCGGTCGCCGTTCATGGCCTCGGCCACGTAGCGGGCGGGGATGTGGAAGTCGCCCTCCTGGGTATGAACCGTCCCCGAGCCCCGCATGCTGACGTTGAGGTAGCCAGCAAGGGGGCTGCGGGGACGGCGCCGGGTTCCCGGCCGATGCGTGCGCTTCTTTTGGGCGGAAATAGGACTAGACCTTCAGGTAACGGTTCATGGCGATGAGCGAGCCCACGACGCCGATGAGGATGGAGAGCACGAGGAGCATCAGGTAGACCCACAGGTACGTGACCTCGGGGATGGCGAAGTTCAGGAACTTCAGCGAGGCGGTGATCTGGGGCACGACGGCGCGGTGGAAGATCTCGAGCACGCCCAGGCTCACGACGAAGCCGATGAGGGCCTGGATGATGCCCTCCATGAGGAACGGCCCGCGGATGAAGCTGTTCGACGCGCCCACGAGGCGCATGATGCCGATCTCGTCGGAACGGGCCATGATGGACAGGCGAATCGTGTTGTTGATGAACACGAAGGCGACGAAGACCAGCAGGATGACCAGGGCGCCGGCCACGATACGGATGGAGTTGGTGAGCGACAGCAGCCTCTCGACCGTCTCGGCGCCGTACTGCACGGAGGCGGAGGGGGTGTCGGCGGCGTCGCACACCGACAGGAACAGGTCGTCGGTGACGATCTGGTCGGCGACGGTCTGGGCCATGGAGGCGTCGGTCAGCTTGATGACGAGCGAGGCCGGGATGGGGTTGCGGCCGTCGAGCGCCTCGACGGCGTCGGCGGCGTTGGCCGACACCATGGTCTCGCGGTACTCGGCCAGGGCCTCGTCCTTGCTCTTGTAGGTGACGGTGTCGACGCCGTCCCACGTGGCGATGCGTGCCTCGAGCGAGTCGACCGTGGTCTGGTCGGCGTCGTCGGCGAGGAACGCCTGGATGGTGATGCGGCTCTCCACGTCGCCCACCACGTTGTTGACCATCGAGGAGGCGATGGCGAACACGCCGATGATGAACAGCGACAGGAAGATGGTAATGACGGCGCCGAAGCTGGAGCCGAAGTTGCGCTTGAAGTGGTACCCCGCCTCGCGGACGGAGTAGCCGAAGTTAAATGGCACCATAGTAACCGTAACCTCCCTGCGCCTCGTCGCGCACGACCTGGCCGTTCTCAAGAGCGATGACGCGACGACGCATCGAGTCGACCATCTCGCGGTCGTGCGTGGCGACGACGACCGTGGTGCCGGTGCGGTTGATGCGCTCGAGCAGCTTCATGATGCCCAGCGAGATGGCGGGGTCGAGGTTGCCCGTGGGCTCGTCGCACACCAGCAGCGGCGGGCGGTTCACCATGGCGCGGGCCACGGAGACGCGCTGCTGCTCGCCACCGGAGAGCTGGTCGGGCATCTTGTCCATCTTCTCCTCGAGGCCCACCAGGCGCAGCACCTCGGGCACCTGCACCTTGATGACGCTCTTGGGCTTGCCGATGGACTGCAGCGCGAAAGCCACGTTCTCGTAGGCGGTGCGGTTGGGCAGCAGCTTGTAGTCCTGGAAGACGCAGCCGATCTGGCGGCGCAGGAACGGCACCTTGCGGTCGCGCAGGTTGGACAGGTCCTGGCCGGCGACGTAGATGTGGCCCGAGGTGGGCTTCAGCTGACGGATGATCGTCTTGATGAAGGTGGACTTGCCCGAGCCGGAGTGACCCACGAGGAACACGAAGTCGCCGGGCATGATGTCCAGGGAGATGTCGTTGAGCGCCGGCTTGTCGGGCTGGGCGGGATAGACCAGCGACACGTGACGCATGGCGATGGTGGGCGGGACGTTGCCGTACCCGGGCCTGGCCTGAGGCGCGCCGGCGGCCGCATGGGGCGCGGCCGTCTGGCCCGCCTGCGCGGGCGCCGCGCTTCCGAAGTGGTTTGCCACTTGTTGCTCCAATCACTTGCGCAGACCGGATGTGTCTGAAGAACGCATGTCTGCTTGCGCGCACAAGTGCGCACTTGCCTGGAATCTTAACAAAAGGCCAGCTTCGCGCTATGGAGAAGGAGTGGCATACACCAGACAGCCCGTCCATGTGCAGAAAAAAACAGACAGGCCCCGCACAAGAAACACCTGCGCGGGGCCTGTCGGGGCATTTCTGAAAAGCAGCTGGAACTAGGCCATGAGCTCGCGGGCCGCGGCGGCGATGGCGGCGCTGTCGCAGCCGTACTTCACGAGCAGCTCGGCCAGCTCGCCGGAGGTGCCGAAGACGTCCTGCGTGCCGATCATGCGCATGGGGCAGGGATGGCGGCGGGCAAGGACGCCGGCCACGATGGAGCCCAGGCCGCCGTTGACGGAGTGCTCCTCGCACGTCACGACGCGGCCCGTCTTGGCGGCGGAGGCGACGACGGCCTCCTCGTCGAGGGGCTTGACGCTGTAGGCGTCGATAACCTCGGCCTGGATGCCCTCGGCCGCGAGCGCCTCGGCGGCCTTGAGGGCCTCGTCGACCTCGATGCCGCAGGCGACGAGCGTGACGTCGGAGCCCTCGCGCAGCACGCGGGAGCCACCCAGGGTCATCTCGAAGCCCGGCTCGTAGACCTGGGGAACCTTGGCGCGGCCCATGCGCACGTAGACGGGGCCGGGCTCGGCGGCGGCCAGGCGGATGGCGGCGCAGGCGCTCTCGTAGTCGGCCGGCACGAGGACGCGCATGTTGGGCAGCGCGTTCATGAGCGCGATGTCCTCGAGCATCTGGTGGCTGCCGCCGTCCGGGCCCACGGACAGGCCCGCATGGGTGGGGCACACCTTCACGTTGAGCTTGCCGTAGCACACGGTGTTGCGGATCTGGTCGTAGCAGCGGCCGGTGCCGAACACGGCGAAGGAGCCCGTGAAGGGGATGCGCCCGGCCAGCGACAGGCCGGCAGCGACGCCGATCATGTCGGCCTCGGCGATGCCCACGTCGACGAGGCGCTCGGCATCGTAGGCGCCGAGCTTCTTGGTGGTGGTGGAACCGGCCAGGTCGGCGTCGACGGCAACGACGTCGACGCCGTTTTGCGCAAGCTCGACCAGGGTCTGCCCGAAAGCCTCGCGCGTGGCGCGGGCGGGGAGGTTGTTCGTCATGGGGGTGCTCCTTAGCGTCTACTCGGCCTGGGCGGAGGCGTCGATTTCGGCAAGTGCCAGAACAAGCTCATCGGCGTTGGGGGCCTTGCCGTGCCAGCCGGCCTGGTCCTCCATGAAGGAGACGCCCTTGCCCTTCACCGTGTGCAGCACGATGGCCACGGGACGCCCGTCCTGCTCGGCGCAGGCGCACTCAAGGGCGGCCTGGCACTCCTGGACGTCGTTGCCGTCGGACACCTCGATGACGCGCCAGCCGAAGGCGGCGAACTTCGAGGCGATGTCGCCCAGGTCCACCACGTCGGCCAGGTGGCCGTCGATCTGCAGGTTGTTGTTGTCCACGACCGCCACGAGGTTGGAGAGCTTGCGGTGGGCGGCGAACATGGCGGCCTCCCACACCTGGCCCTCCTGCAGCTCGCCGTCGCCCATGAGGACGAAGACGCGGCGGGCCTCAGCGCCCTGCTTGGCGGCGTCCTGCGCAAGGCCCAGCGCCAGGCCCGAGCCGATGGACAGGCCCTGGCCCAGGGAGCCGGTGGAGACTTCCACGCCGGGGCACTTGTTCATGTCGGGGTGGCCCTGCAGGTGGCTGCCGAGCTTGCGCAGGCTGAGGAGCCACTCGCGGGGGAAATAGCCGTCCTGGGCGAGAACCGCGTAGAGCGCGGGCGCCGCATGGCCCTTGGAGAGGATGAAGCGGTCGCGCTCGGGGTCGGCGGGGTTTGCCGGGTCGTGGCGCAGGGTGCCGCCGAAGTACAGCGTCGCGATGAAATCGGCCGCCGAGAGCGACCCGCCCGGATGGCCCGAGCCGGCCTCGTGCAGCATGCTCACGATGTCTCGGCGCATCTGGGTGGCCGCCGCGCGCACGCGCGCCGCGTCGAACGTGGTGTTACTCCCGCTCATTGGTCAAAGCTCCTCGTCCCTAGGTGCTCGCAGTTAAAAACACGGCGTGCATGGTAGCACGCCGCGGGTTGCCTAGACTTCCTGTTGTTCAAGTACACGCCAACGATGGTAGGAGACGATGAAGGGATCAAGGTCGCCGTCGGAAAGGACGTCGTCGACGTTGCTCGTCTCATGGCCCGTGCGCAGGTCCTTCACCATCTGATAGGGGTACAGCACGTAGCTGCGGATCTGGTTGCCGAAGCCGATGGCCGTCTTGGGGCCGCGCAGGTCGGCAAGCTCGGCGTCGCGCTTCTCGCACTCCAGCTCGTAGAGCTTCGAGCGCAGCACCTGGATGCAGAACGCCTTGTTCTGCAGCTGGGAGCGCTCGTTTTGGCACGTCACGACAAAGCCCGTGGGCAGGTGGGTCATGCGCACGGCCGAGTCGGTGGTGTTCACGCCCTGCCCGCCGTGGCCGCTGGCATGGTAGACGTCGACGCGCACGTCGTTCATGTCGAGGTTGACCTCGATGTCGTCGGGGATCACCGGGAGCACCTCGACGCCGGCGAAGGTGGTCTGGCGGCGGCCCTTGATGTCGGTGGGCGAGATGCGCACGAGGCGGTGCACGCCGGCCTCGGCGCTCAGCATGCCGAAGGCGTCCTTGCCGTGCACCGTGAAGGTGGCGCGGTCCAGGCCGATGGCCTCACCCGCCGGGGCGTCGTTGACCTCCACCTTCCAGTGGCGGCGCTCGCAGTAGCGCAGGTACATCTTGAGGAGCATCTCGCACCAGTCCTGGGCCTCAAGGCCGCCCTGGCCGGGCGTGACGGTGACGATGGCGTCGCCGTGGTCGAACTTGCCCGTGAACCAGCTCGACAGCTCCAGGGCATCGAGCATGACGTCGAGCCTGCCCAGGCACTCGGCGGCGTACTGGGAGGTCTCCTCGTCGTCGGCCTCCAGGGCCAGCTCGTCGGCGCTCGACGCCTCCTCGAGCAGCTCCAGGGCGGCGTCGTAGTCCTTGATGTCCTCGCCGAGGCGCGATATCTCGCCCATGACCTGCTGGGCGGCCTGCGTGTCGTCCCAGAAGCCCGGGGCCGCGCTGGACTCCTGCAGCTCGGAGCGCGTGCGGCGCTTGAGGTCGATGGCCAGGTAGCGCTTCACCTCGGCGAGGCGCGCCTCCATGGCCTGCAGCTGTGCGGCATGCGACTCGACCATACGCTACGCGCTCTTCCCGTGGCAGTTCTTGAACTTCAGGCCGCTGCCGCAGGGGCACGGGTCGTTGCGGCCCACGCCCGCGTAGGGGTCCTCCTCGTTGGCCACGTAGGTCTTGACCTTGCCCTCGCCCGCCTGGGCGGCCTTCCGGGCGGCAGCGGCCGTGAGGCCCTGCATGGCGCGACGTGCGCCGGCCGGGATGCCGGGGCGGCGGGGCTGCGAGGGGCGGTTGTCGCCGTCGACCTCGGCGGGGCCGGAGAAGCGGGCGCCCGCGAGCATGTCGGGTCCCGCCTGGGGGACCTTGGGGGCGCCGGCGGGAGTCTGGGCGAGCTCCATGCGCAGGACGGTGCGCAGGAAGTCCTCGTACATGGTGTCGACGAGGATGCCGAAGGCGGCGTATGCCTCCTCCTTGTACTCGACGAGCGGGTCGCGCTGGCCGTAGCCGCGAAGGCCAATGCCGGCCTTGAGGTAGTCCATCTCCTGCAGGTAGTTCATCCAGCGGGTGTCGATGACGCGCAGCATGACCTGGCGCTCCAGGACGCGCGTGAGCTCGGGGCCCAGGGCCTGCGCCTTGGCGGCATAGACCTCCTTGACCCAGTCGACCACTGCCTGGCGGCTCTGCTCGGCGTCCTCGCTGGCCAGCATGGCGGCCGCGTCGACCTCCTCCTTGCCGGTGAGCTGCTTGAGCCAGTCGGCCAGGCCCTCGACGTCCCAGTCGGCCGGGTCGGCGCCGTCGGAGACGAACGTGGCGGCCTGGCGCTGGACGGTGTCCTCCAGGACGTCCTCCACGTGCTCGGTGATGTCCTTGCCGTCGAGGATGAGGTTGCGCTCGCCGTAGATGACCTGGCGCTGCTTGTTCATGACGTCGTCGTACTCGAGGACGTGCTTACGGGCGGCGAAGTTCATGTCCTCGACCTTGCGCTGGGCGCTCTCGACCGACTTGGACACGAGCTTGGCCTGGATGGGCATGTCGTCGGGCATGTTCATGCGCTGCATGAGCGAGGCGATGCCCTCCATCTTGTCGCCGCCGAAACGGCGCATGAGGTCGTCCTCCAGCGAGAGGTAGAACTGCGTGCAGCCCGGGTCGCCCTGACGGCCGGAACGGCCGCGCAGCTGGTTGTCGATGCGGCGCGACTCGTGGCGCTCGGTGCCGATGACGCACAGGCCGCCGGCGGCGCGGACCTGCTCCTTCTCGCTGGCGCAGATCTCCTTGGCGCGCGCGAGGGCCTCGGCGCGCTGCTCGTCGGTGGTGTCCTCGGAGTCGGGGTCGATGCCGCGCTCGCGCATGAGGTCCAGGGCGAGGAACTCGGCGTTGCCGCCCAGCAGGATGTCGGTGCCGCGGCCGGCCATGTTCGTGGCGATGGTGACGGCGCCCAGACGGCCCGCCTGCGCGACGATGGCTGCCTCGCGCTCGTGGTGCTTGGCGTTGAGGACCTCGTGCTTGATGCCGCGGCGCGTGAGCAGGCGCGAGAGCTTCTCGGAGCTCTCGATGGCCACGGTGCCCACGAGGACGGGCTGGCCCTGGGCGTGGCGGGCGATGACGTCCTCCACGACCGCGCTGAACTTGATGTCGATGCTGCGGTACACCAGGTCGTCGCGGTCGTCGCGGATGACGTCCTTGTTGGTGGGGATGGGCTGCACGGGCAGGTTGTAGATCTGACGGAACTCGGCGTCCTCGGTGAGGGCGGTGCCCGTCATGCCGGAGAGCTTCTCGTACAGGCGGAAGTAGTTCTGCAGCGTGATGGTGGCCAGCGTCTGGTTCTCCTCGCGCACCAGGACGCCTTCCTTGGCCTCCACCGCCTGGTGCAGGCCCTCGGACCAACGGCGGCCCTCCATGATGCGGCCGGTGAACTCGTCGACGATCTTCACCTCGCCGGAGTCCACCACGTAGTCCTTGTCGCGGTGGTACATGAACTGTGCCCTGAGCGCCTGCTGCAGGTGGTTCACGAGCTGGCCGGACAGGTCGTCGTAGATGTTGTCGATGCCCACGAGCTGCTCGACCTTGCGCAGGCCCGTCTCGGTGGCGGCGATGGTGTGCTTGGCCTCGTCCATCTCGAAGTCGGTCTCGGGCTGCAGGTGGCGCACGGCGCGTGCGAACTTGGCGTACGTCTCGCTGGAGCGGGTGCCCGCGCCGGAGATGATGAGCGGGGTACGGGCCTCGTCGATGAGGATGGAGTCGACCTCGTCGACGATGGCGAAGAAGTGCGGGCGCTGCACGCGGTCCTCGGCGCGGGAGACCATGTTGTCGCGCAGGTAGTCGAAGCCGAACTCGGTGTTCGTGCCGTAGGTGACATCGGCCAGATAGGCCTGGCGCTTCACGGCGGGACGCATGCTGTTCTGCAGCAGGCCCACCGTCATGCCCAGGTAGCTGTACACGCGGCCCATCTGCTCGGCGTCGCGGCGGGCGAGGTAGTCGTTGACGGTGACCACGTGCACGCCCTTGCCCGCGAGGGCGTTGAGGTAGCCGGCGAGGTTGGCGACGAGCGTCTTGCCCTCGCCCGTCTTCATCTCGGCGATCATGCCGTTGTGCAGGGCGATGGCGCCGATGACCTGCACGTCGAAGTGCCTCATGCCCAGCACGCGGCGGGACGCCTCGCGCATGGCCGCGAAGGCCTCGGGCAAAAGGTCGTCGAGCGTCTCGCCCTTCTCGATGCGCTCGCGGAAGGCCGGCGTGCAGGCGGCGAGCTCTTCGGCGCTCATCGCCGTATAGGTGGGCTCGAGGTCGTTGACGCGGGCCGCGAGCTTCTTGAAGCGGTTCAGCTCCTTGTCGGCGCCGAAGTTGAGGAGCTTGGAGAGAAAGCCAGCCATTACATCCCTATTCGTGTCTCGGACGCCCCCTCATGCGGGGCGTCCTGCGGTCTGATCGGCTCTGAGGCGTGCGGGTTTCACATGCATACCGGTTGTTCAATGTACCACACGCCCCCCTCGTTCCCCATTTTCTCGGGCATGTTCCAGGAAGTACACAGCTTGAAGGCCCCGCCACACCGACTCATCACACCGCATGCGCCCACACGTCGGCCCCCGCATGTGAGAACGCCTGGGCGGGATCTGCCTTGCGGGCCTGCGCGCGCAAGGCCATGTCGTGGGCGTAGGCGACGTCGGCGCGCTCCGGGGCGGCCATGCTCGCATGCTTGGCGTAACCCAGCGACATCTCGAACTCCCCGCGGGCGAAGCACACGTCCGCCCCGCAGAGCATGCAGTCGGCGAAGGTGTCGCACAGCTGCGCCACGCGCTTGGCGACGACGCCCCCGAGCTGGGCCAGGCGCGGGTCGGGCCCCAGCCCGAACAGCCGGACGATGTCGTCGCAGGCCAGCGTGGTCTCGCGCAGCGTCATCTCGCCCTGGCGCGCGAGCAGCTGGGCGGCGGCCTGCTCGAAGCGCGAGACGTCGGACTCCACGAGCGCCGGGTTGAGCCCGAGCGTCCCCATGCCGCCCACGATGTACTCCGGGCCTCCGCCCGTCTGCCCCAAGGCGTCGCGCAGGCTGCTCAGCACGGTGCTCAGCGAGCTCACGCGGCGCGACTGCTGGGGCGAGTCGAACAGTATCTCGGCGAGGTCGGAGCGCGGCATGCGCTCGGAGGGGGACAGGGCGAGCACGCACACGACGTACAGTCCCTTCGTCCTGCCCCAGTCGCGCTCGCCCAGCGTCCTGCCGTTGAGCTGGCCGCCCATCGACCCCAGCACGTTGACCGCCAGCCCCCTTCCCGGGGCCGATACGGCTTCGCAGCCCCAATCGTCCTGATCGTCGAACTCCTGCTGGGAGCGCTTCCTGCGCCGGGCCTCGCGGATGGCGCTGTGCTCGCGCACGAGGCAGTCGGGGAGGCATTCGAGGAACGGCGCCTTGTCCGCCCCCAAGGCGCGGGTGAGAAGGCCGCCCAGACGCAGCTCGGCCGGGTTCGAGGACAGCGCCAGCCCCTCCAGCTGCTCCGAGGCCTCGGCCAGCTCGCCGCGAAACGCCCGGAAGACCGCAGAGCAGAGCACGACGCTGGCGCGGGCCTGCCCGCGCGACGCGCTCATCTGGGCCTGCGTGACCAGCTCGTGCTCCCCCACCTCCTTCACGTCGTGGCACCTGAGCAAGGAGACGCTCAGCAGCAGGCGCGCGCAGGACTCGAGCCGCGCGAAGCCCAGCCGCTGCCCGATGCCCAAGGCTATGGCGGCATGCCCGCGGCCCTGGGCGGGCCTGTTCTGCACGAGCGCGCATTGCGCCTTGCCCAAGCGCGCATAGGCCTGGCCCAGCCACGACCCCGCGGCGGCCCAATGGCGCAGCTGCTCGTCGAGCAGGGAGTCGGCCCGGGTCTCGTCGCCCGTGCCGATGAGCATCAGGGCCTCGATTGCCGCGCAGAACGACGCGCCGAAGCTGACCTGGCGGTCCTCCAGGTAGCGCCTGGACGCGCGCACGACCTCGATGTCGGCGCACGCCTGCGCCCCGGAGCTGGGAAGCTCCTCGGCGTAGGAGGCCAGCACGAGGGCGGCGGCGCACAGCGCGTCGGCGACGCCGCAGGGAACCTGCGCGCGGGCCCGGCGCGACCGCAGGCGCTGGGCGTGGGGCGCGAGCCAGATCCTCGCCTGCGACGAGCAGCCTGCCAGCACGGCGCAGGCCACCGCATGGCAGCGGAGCACGCTTGCGGGCAGCTCCTCGGCACCGGCCCTGGCCAAGGCCTCCCCGAGCTCCTCGAGGGCCGCCGCGACGACGGGCGCGTCCCCCGCAAGCCCCGCCTGCCCCAGGCGCACCACCAGGTCGGGGTCCTGCCCGGCATCGCCTGCCTGGGGCGCGAACCCGGCGAAACGCCGCCAGAAGTCGAGCACCGCATGGATGGGGGCCGCAAACCCGCAGCACTGCCGCGTCGAGACCCCTCCCCGGCACAGCTCGAGAAAGCCGGACACGGCGCGCACGCCCTCGGGCAAGTCCTCCTGGCGCGCCGAGGCCCCCTCCACCGAGGCGAGCACCACCTCGACGTCGGCCACGTCTGCCAGCGAGGCCGGATGCGCGGCGAGCAGGGCGACGCGCTGCGGCGTGGGCATGAAGCACAGCACGTCGGCCGCCCGCACATCGTCGCCGCGCGCCAGAAGCGCCTCGCAGCAGCGCATGGCGAGGCCGGCGTCGTCCTCCACGCACATGCGCACGCACGAGTACCCCGCGCCCACGGCGATCGGCGGGCAACGGAACCTCCCCCGGGACAGGTCTATCCCGAACAGGGGGTACCCCTGCGCCAGCCGCTCAAGGAAAGCCCTCTCGCAACTCGCGCCCACCGCCTTGAGCTCCGAGAGGCGACCCTGCCCCAAGACCATCATGGCCCGCACCGCCGTGAGGGCGGGATGGGCCAGGGGCTCGGCGAGCACATGGCACAGCAGCCGCTCGCATGAGTTCTGGTACGACTTGTCCAGGAGCGGGTCGGCGGCGCGGACGCGCGCACAGGCGCTCACAAGCATGGGCGCGCCGTTCGTGAGCCCCGCCACGTCGAGGTCGCAGGCCACGGACAGCCATCGGCGCCACATCCCAAGCTCCTCGACACCGACGCCGAGGAAGTCGGGCCCCAGGACGAGCGCCCCTCGCAGCAGCCCCGCGTCGGGGGCGGCCCCGGGCGTGCACGCGATGAGGACGGCCGCGCCCCTGCTCGCCCAGAGGCGCACGGCCGCGCAGAAGTCCGCCGAGGAGGCCTTGTCGAGCGGCGGGAGGTCGTCGATGAGCAGCATCGGGGCGCACCGCTGCTGGTCCTGGGCGCCCGAAGGGACCTCCAGGCCCCGGCACCAGGCGGCGCCGGCCGCCCTCATGTGCAGCCATACGGCCTTGGCCGCCCGGCTCGCATAGCGCGGCGGCACGTCTTGCAGCGCCCTTTGCGGGGCGCGCCCCTTGTGGCGCGTCACCTGCAGCGACGCCATGCCCGAGGCCTCGCGGTCCTGCCCCGGCGCATCGGGGTCCCCCGCCGGCCTGTCCTTGCGCGCCGGCCCCGACAGGGCGCGCACGAGCTCGGCGTCGTTGCCCTCCAGAAAGCCCATCACCTCCGGGGAGCCGAACTCGACCTGGACCACGGGGCGCACCGACGTCTCCCGCGCCCTCTGCGCGCACTCCCGCAGAAGCGTCGTCTTCCCGTAGCCCCAGGGGGCCTTCAAGACGACGACCCCCTCGTGGGCGAGGCCCTCGTCGATCTCGTCGAGCAACTGCACGCGCGGGACCGTGCTGCGCCCATGCGAACCCCGCACGCCCGTGTTCCCTGCCGCCGCCATCTGCCCCCCGCCTTCCGCGGCCGCACCGCGGCGCGCTGTTCGTGTGGCTCATCGCCATGACGGTAACAGTGAGGGAACCCCTGGGATAACCCAAATACGCATGAAAGTTTTATATACCCGTCCATGGGAAGAAACTCGGCCCTTGACCAGGCATGTTTCCGCGGTGACATGCCTGTGACGCCGCGAACAAAAAAACGGCCCGGCATGTTCGCCGGGCCGTTCGCGCCTCTATTCTGCTCGCTCGCGCCGAACGCGTGCCGCGCTACTGGGCGACGATGCGCGCGAAGCGGTTCTTCTTGCCGACGCTCAGCACGCGGCCCGACACGTCGGCGCCGGCCACGTTGTACGTCTTGGGGGCCACCGCCTGGCCGTCGAAGCGCACGCCGCCGCCGTCGATGAGCCTGCGGCCCTCGCCGGCGCTGGAGGCGAAGCCCAGGGCCTGCAGCATCGCGGGCAGGTACACCTCGCCCGACAGGTCGTAGGCGAACTCCTCCACGTCCTGGGGGATCTCATGGTCGCGGTGGACGCGGTTGAACTCCTCCTCGGCGGCCTGGCCCTGGCCGGCGCCGTGGTAGTTGTCGATAATCAGGCGGGCGAGCTGGCGCTTGAGCGCGTTGGGGTTGCCCGTGCCGGCGGCCAGGTCGGCCTCGATCTGGTCGATCTTGGCCGGGTCGAAGGTGGTGGCCAGGCGGTAGTAGCGCACGATGAGCGTGTCGGGGATGCTCATGATCTTGCCGAACATGTCGTCGGGCGCGTCGGTGAGGCCAACGTAGTTGCCGTAGGACTTGCTCATCTTGCGCACGCCGTCGGTGCCCTCGAGCAGCGGCATGCACAGCGCCACCTGGGGCTCCATGCCCATCTTCTCCATGAGCTCGCGGCCGGCGAGCAGGTTGAAGAGCTGGTCGCGGCCGCCCATCTCCACGTCGGCGTTGATCATGACCGAGTCGTAGGCCTGCATGACGGGATAGAGGAACTCGTGCAGCGCGATGGGGGTGTGGCTCTGGTAGCGCTTCGTGAAGTCGTCGCGCTCCAGGATGCGCGCCACGGTGAACTTGCTGGCGACCTCCAGCAGCTTGCCCAGGTCCATGGACAAGATCCAGTCGCCGTTGTGAACGATCTTGGTCTTGGCGGGGTCGAGGACCTTCATGGCCTGCTCCACATAGGTGGCGGCGTTGGCCTCGATCTGCTCGTGGGTGAGCTGGGGGCGCGTGGAGTTCTTGCCGGAGGGGTCGCCGATGAAGGCCGTGCCGTTGCCGATGATGAGGGTCACGTTGTGGCCGAGGTCCTGGAACTGGCGCATCTTCTGCAGGGGCACGGCATGTCCCAGGTGCAGGTCGGGGCTCGTGGGGTCGACGCCGAGCTTGATGTTGAGCGGGCGGTCCTGCTCGAGCTTCTTCTTGAGGCCCTCGACAGGCACGATGGTGTCGGTGCCGGAAGTGATGATGCGGAGCTGCTCTTCCACGGAGAAATTCAACGAACCCATCCTTTCGGTGGCGCAAGCGCGCGGTTGGGGGCGCAGGCCCGGTTTGCAATGCCGTTAAACGCGTGAGTATATGCTTTTCGCGACGCTTTGTGCGCCCGAAGCGCCCGATATACCCATAAACAGGACGTACACAGACCTTGGTTTGCCTCAGTCTTCTAGGCAGGCGGTGAAGAAACGCGCCCGCGGCGGCACTCCCCGCAGAACCCAGGCCTGTTTGGGCGATAATGCCGTCTTATATGTGCACGTCGAAAGGACACCACGCATGACCGCACGTCTGCGCACCACACGCAAGGCCGCCAAGCCGCGCGTCGGAAAATACATCTTCATCATCGCCCTCATCGTGTTCGTGCTGGGGGTGGCGGCGACGGTGAGCGCCACCTACACGCTTGCCATGTCGTGGCTCAAGGACCTGCCCGACTACTCCGACGCCGACTCCTACCTGCTGGCCGAGCCCACCAAGGTGCTCGACGCCGACGGCAACGTCATCGCGCAGTTCTACATGGAGAACCGCCAGCCCATCACCAAGGACCAGTGCAGCGACTATGTGCTGTGGGCCACGGTGGACACCGAGGACGAGCGCTTCTACGAGCACAACGGCGTCGACATCAGGGGCATCCTGCGCGCCGTCGTGGCCCAGCTCACGGGCGGCTCGGAGGGCGCCTCCACCATCACCCAGCAGCTCGTGCGCAACACGGTCCTGTCCGACGAGCAGTTCGAGCAGACCCTGTCGCGCAAGGTGCGCGAGGCCTACATCGCCACCGAGCTCGAGAAGATGTACACCAAAGACGAGATACTCATGATGTATCTCAACTCCATCTACTACGGCGCGGGCTGCTACGGCATCGAGGCCGCGGCCCAGACCTACTTCGGCAAGTCCTCGGCCGACCTCACCATCGCCGAGGCCGCCACCCTGGCCGGCCTTCCCCAGTCGCCCTCCTACTACAACCCGCTCTCCAACCCCGACAGCGCCGTGGAGCGCCGCAACGTGGTGCTGGCCCACATGCTCGACAAGGGCCACATCACGCAGGAGGAGTACGACCAGGCCGTGGCCAGCGAGCTCGTGCTCAACTACACCGCCCCGGAGAAGTCGGGCGCCTATGCCTACCCCTACTTCGTCGACTACGTGAAGACCCAGCTCAGCAAGCAGTTCTCCACCGACCTCATCTTCAAGGGCGGCCTCACCGTCAAGACCACCATCAGCCCCAAGTACCAGACCGCCGCCGAGGACGCCGTGAACAGCGTGCTGCAGTACGCCGACGACGGCCTTGAGTCGGCCCTGGTGTGCATCGACCCCTCCACCGGCTACATCCTGGCGATGGTGGGCGGCCGCGACTACTACACCGACCAGTTCAACCTGGCCACCATGGCGCGACGCCAGCCCGGCTCGTCGTTCAAGGTGTTCACGCTGACGGCGGCCATCCAGGCGGGCATGAACCCCTCGGTGCTGGCCGACGGCAGCAACAACATCCAGGTGGGCGACTGGAACGTCACGAACTTCCAGAACCAGAGCTACGGCACCATCAGCCTGCGCCAGGCAACCTACATCTCGTGCAACACCGTGTATGCCCAGGTCATCAACGAGATCGGCGTGCAGAGCGTCATCGACACGGCCTACGCCATGGGTATCACCACCGACCTGAGCGACTACGCCTACAACTCGCTGACGCTGGGCACCGCCGGCATCAGCCCGCTCGAGATGGCCTCGGCCTACGGCACCCTCGCCACGGGCGGCATCCACAACGACCCCACCTGCATCACCGAGGTCCTCGACCGCAACGGCAACGCCCTGTACACCTACACGCCCTCCAACACCCAGGCCATCTCCTCGGAGGTCGCCGCCGCCGTGACCAACGTGCTCGAGGGCGTCGTGTCCTACGGCACGGCAACCGAGGCCCAGCCCAGCGTCGACCAGCCCGTCGCAGGCAAGACGGGCACCACCAACGAGACGCGCGACCTGTGGTTCGTGGGCTACACGCCGCAGGTGTCCGTGGCCGTGTGGGTGGGCTACCGCACCGAGACCGAGATCTGGTACCAGGGCTCGCTGGGATCGACCCACACGCTGCCCAGCCCCATCTTCGCCAACTTCATCTCCGAGGCCCTCAAAGACGAGCCGCGCGCCGAGTTCCCCACCGCCGACAGCCCGGTCTACCGCGACAACTACTCCTGGAGCTTCTCGAAGGGAACCTACGTGGAGCCCGTCTACACCTACGACGAGACCACCGAGGACACGAGCGAGACGACGGACACCTCCACCAGCACCGACGGCACCGCGACCACCGACTCCTCGACGGGCACGGACTCCTCGGGGCAGACGGACTACAGCTCCGACTCCGAGTTTACCGACGTCTAGGCCTGCGCCTGGCGCACGGGAAGAACGGCACGACCCCCAAGGGGCCCGGCGCACTGCCGGGCCCCTTTTTTCGTGCCATATGCAGGCAGCGCAAAGCCGGCAGGCAAACAAAAAGGAGGCCGCCCATTGGACGGCCTCCCGGAAACTCTCGTTGCGTGTGCCTGAAGGGGTGCTTGCAAGCCCCTACTTGCCCCAGGCCATGTCGGCCTCAAGGGCTTCCTTGGCCTGCGCCAGCTGGGCGCGGACGGGCTCGTGGCCCGTGCCGCCGGCCGTGGTGCGGCGCTCCACGACCTTGTCGATGTCGGTCGCCTCGAAGGCACCCTCGTCGAACAGCTCGCTGAACTGCTTGAGCTCGTCGAGCGTGAGGTCCTGCAGCTTCTTGCCGGCCTTCTCGCACGACAGGACCATATGGCCGATGACCGAGTGGGCCTCGCGGAACGGCATGCCCTTGCCCACGAGGTAGTCGGCCAGGTCGGTGGCGGCCATGAAGCCGCCCAGGCCGCCGGCACGCATGTTGTCGCGGTTGACGCGCATCGTGCGCACCATGCCCGCGCACACGTGCAGGGCGTCGGCCACGGTGTCGGCCGCGTCGAATACGGGCTCCTTGTCCTCCTGCATGTCCTTGTTGTAGGCCAGCGGGATGCCCTTCATAGTGGTGAGCAGGCTCACCAGGTCGCCGTAGACGCGGCCCGTCTTGCCGCGCGTGAGCTCGGCGAAGTCGGGGTTCTTCTTCTGCGGCATGATGGAGGAGCCCGTGGAGTAGGTGTCGTCCATCGTGACGAAGCGGAACTCGTCGCTCGACCAGTACACGAGCTCCTCGCACAGGCGCGACAGGTGCATCTGCGTCACGGAGCAGGCGTAGAGAAGGTCGAGGAAGAAGTCGCGGTCGCTCACCGAGTCCATGGAGTTCTGGGTGATGCCGGAGAAGCCCAGCTCATCGGCCACCATGGCACGGTCGAGCGGATAGGTGGTGCCGGCGAGGGCGGCGCTGCCCAGAGGGCAGACGTCGGCGGCCTCGAAGGCGGCGCGCAGACGGCGGGCGTCGCGCGTGAACATCCAGTAGTAGGCCAGCATGTGGTGGCTGAAGAGCACCGGCTGGGCCTTCTGCATGTGCGTGTAGCCCGGCATGACGACGCCGAACTCGCCCTCAGCACGACCCAGCAGCGCCTCGCGCATCTCGCACACCTTGGCATGCAGCTCGCGGCACAGGCGGCGGGCGATGAGGCGGTCGTCGAGCGCCACCTGGTCGTTGCGGGAGCGGCCCGTGTGGAGGCGGCCGCCAGCCGCGCCGATGCGCTCGGTCAGCGACTTCTCCACCGACATGTGGATGTCCTCGTCGTTGATGTCGAAGGTGAAGTTGCCGGCGGCGATGTCGGCGCCCACCTCGTCGAGCCCGGCGCGGATGGCGTCGGCGTCGTCCTGGGAGATGACGCCCACGTGGGCGAGCATCTTCGCGTGGGCCTTGGAGCCCTGGATGTCCTCGGCCCACATGCGCTTGTCAAAGGGAAGCGACGCGCCGTACTGCTGGAGGAACTCCTCGGGCTGAGCCTCGAAGCGCCCGCCCCACAGGGCCTTGTTGGGAGTCTTGCCTTCCATGCCCTAGGCCTCCTTTGCCGGCGCGAACGCCTCGGGGTGCATGCTGCAGCGACGCTTGTACGCGGCAAGCAGCCACACAAGCGCCACGAGGCACACCGGCGCCGCGACCATCGAGATGATAAGGAACAGCATTGCCTTCATTAGATGGTGCCCTCGTTGCCCGTGTCCTTGCGGTGCTTGGCCCAGACCTTGCTCGGCAGGCCCCACTGCTCGATGAAGCCGGCGGCCGAGTCGCGGTTGAAGGTGTCGCCCTCGTCGTAGGTGGCGAGGTTGTAGTCGTACAGCGAGTAGTCGGAGCGGCGGCCCACCACGGTGCAGGTGCCCTTGATGAAGCGCAGCTTGACCTCGCCGGTCAGCAGCTGCTGGGTGGAGGCGAAGAAGGCGTCGAGGGCCATCTTCAGCGGGGAGAACCACAGGCCGTAGTACACGAGCTCAGCCCACTTCTGCTCGGCGCCGAGCTTGTAGTGCAGCAGCTCGCGCTCCAGGCACAGGTCCTCCAGGGCCTTGTGGGCGCAGATGAGCGCCAGGCCGCCGGGGACCTCGTAGCACTCGCGGCTCTTAATGCCCACGAGGCGGTTCTCGATCTGGTCGAGGCGGCCGTAGCCGTTGCGGCCGGCGATGACGTCGAGCTTCTCGATGACCTCGCGCGTGCTCATCTCGACGCCGTCGAGCGAGCAGGGCATGCCGGCCTTGAAGCCCACGATGACGTCCTCGGGGGTGTCGGGGCAGTCGGCCAGGTCGGACGTGGTCTCCCAGATGTCCGCGGGAGGCTCGTTCCAGGGATCCTCGAGCACGCCGCACTCGATGGCGCGGCCCCAGAGGTTGTCGTCGATGGAGTAGGGCTTGCCCTTCTTGGCGCCCACCGGGATGCCGTGGGCCTCGGCGAAGGCGATCTCCTGGGGACGGGTGTGCAGGTCCCACACGCGCACGGGGGCGATGACCTTGAGGTCGGGGTCGAGCGCCTGGACGCTGACCTCGAAGCGCACCTGGTCGTTGCCCTTGCCGGTGCAGCCGTGGGCGATGTAGGTGGCGCCGTACTTGTGGGCGGTATCCACGAGGTGCTTGGAGATCAGCGGGCGCGACAGGGCCGACAGCAGCGGGTACTTGTTCTCGTACAGGCCGTTGGCGGCGATGGCCTTGCCGCAGTACTCGTCGGCGAACTCGTCGCGCACGTCGAGCACGATGGACTCGATGGCGCCGCAGTCCAGGGCCTTCTTGCGCGAGAACTCGAGGTCGTCGCAGTCCTGGCCGACGTTGACTAGCAGGGTGATGACGTCGAGGTCGCGCTCGTTGATGAGCCACTGGATGCACACGGAGGTGTCGAGGCCTCCCGAGTATGCAAGGACGCACTTCTCACGTGCCATGGTAGAACTCCCTTCCACATGCCCCGGCGCCATGCCGGGACGACGTTGAACAACAGGTTTAACGTGCTATTCGACCGCGCCGCACAGGCGCTGGATCATCTTCTCAAACGACACCGCGGCCTCCTCGGTGCGGGCCACGAGCAGGATGGTGTCGTCGCCGGCCACCGACCCCAGGATGTCGGGCAGGTCGGCCGCGTCGAGCGCGGCGGCGACGCCCTGGGCCGTGCCGGTGGATGCCTTGACCACCACGAGGTTGTTGGCGTGCGTCACCGAGGAGACCAGGTCGCGCACCATGCGCTGCAGGCGCAGGTCCTCGGCGAGCACGTACATGCCCTCGGGCAGCTTGCACAGGCCCATCTCGGTGATGTCGCGCGACACCGTGGCCTGCGTGCAGGCAAATCCCCGGGCGCTCAGGAGGTCGACGATGTCGCGCTGGGTCTGCACGGAGTCGTTGCGCACTATCTCGCGGATGGCGGCCTGCCGCTCCTCCCTGCCTCTCATGCGTGCCACTTCTCGGCCGCCTGGGCGGCTGCGTCGAGGGCCTTCTGGGGGGCGGGCACGCCCATGAGCAGCGACATGACGGCCTTCTGGGCGTGCAGGCGGTTGCCGGCCTCGTCGTAGATGACCGAGTAGGGCGCGGCCATGACCTCGGCGCTGACCTCCTCGCCGCGGTGCGCCGGCAGGCAGTGCATGAAGAGCGCGTCGGGCGCGGCATGGGCCATGAGCTCGGCGTTCACCTGATAGCCCTGGAAGGCGGCGACGCGCATGTCGTGCTCGGCCTCGTCGCCCATGGAGGTCCAGGTGTCGGTGAGCACCACGTCGGCGCCCTCGACGGCGGCCACCGGGTCGCGCATGAGCTCGAGCGTGGCGCCCGTGCCGTACTTCTCGGCCGCGGCCTGGCACTGCGCAAACACCTGCGGGTCGACCTCGAAGCCCTCAGGCGAGGCGATGCGCACGTGCATGCCGGTGAGGGCGCCGCCCTCGAGGTAGGTGTTGGCCATGTTGTTGCCGTCGCCGACGTAGGTGAGCTTCAGGCCCTCGAGCGTCTTGCCGTGCTCGACGAGCGTCAGGAAGTCGGCCAGGATCTGGCAGGGGTGGTAGGCGTCGGTGAGGGCGTTGATGACCGGCACGTCGGCGCAGGCGGCGACCTCCTCGATCTTGGACTGGGCGAAGGTGCGCAAGACGATGCAGTCGTAGAAGTTCTGCAGCACCTTCACGGTGTCCTCCACCGTCTCGCCGCGCGAGAAGGCGGAGTGGTCGTCGGCCATGACGCCGGGGTGGGCGCCCAGGCGGTAGGCGCCGATCTCGAAGGAGTTGCGCGTGCGCAGCGAGGGCTTCTCCATGATGATGGCCACGGCCTGGCCGGCGAGCGGCGCCTCGTGGATGCCCGCGGCCCAGTCGGCCTTCTGGCACTCGGCGGTCTTCAGGACAAGGGCGACCTCGGCAGGCGTGAGGTCGAGCAGGCGGAGCAGGTCACGGCCGGCAAGCTTAGATTCCACGATTCCCCCTATCTGTCTGGGCAGGGACGCCAACGGCAGGCGCCGTGCCACTCAGCGATTTGCGCACTTCGATACATAGACTCTCGCAATGATACGACCCCGGGCCAACGCAATGTTTGGCCTGCGCCCATTCATGCAATTTCGATATATGGTTGGAAACATTTATTCATTGAAACGGTATAGCCGTACGCCAACATGTAGGCAGTGCGGCACCGTGGCGGCCGCGGGGGCGCAACGCGTGAGAGCATATTACAATAGCGCCCGGCCCAAACCCCCAAGACCCATGACAAAGAATCGACCTGCCATGTCTCAACACAACGTTTTGGAATATCTCGAACGGGCGGCCTCGACGCGCCCCGAGGCGACGGCCGTAAGCGACGAGAACGCCTCCCTCACCTACCGCGAGCTGCACGACGAGGCGCGCTCGCGCGGGTGCGCGCTGGCCGCGCTGGGGGCGTCGGGACGCCCCACCATGGTGTTCATGGAGAAGGGCGCCCTCACGCTCGCCACGTTTCTGGGCATCCTGTACGCCGGCGGCTTCTACGTGCCCGTCGACCCGGCCGCGCCCGACACGCGCCTGCACGCCATGTTCGACGCCCTGGACGCCCCGGCCGTCGTGGTGGACGAGCACACCGCGGCGCGCGCCCGCGAGGCGCTCCCCCAGGCACGCCTCGTGGACGCCGCGAGCCTGTCCGCCCCGCTCGACGAGGGGCTGCTCGCGCGCCTGCGCGCGGGCGTGCTCGACGTCGACCCGGCGTATGTGCTCTTCACCTCGGGCTCGACCGGGGTGCCCAAGGGCGTGGCCGTCAGCCATCGCGCCATCATCGACTTCATCGACACCTTCGTCGAGACCTTCGGCCTCACCTGCGACGACGTCTTCGCCAACCAGGCGCCCTTCGACTTCGACGTGTCGGTGAAGGACATCTACAGCGCGCTTGCCACGGGCGGCGAGCTCGCCGTGGTGCCCCGCAGGCTCTTCTCCCAGCCCGCCGCGCTCGTGGAGTACGTCGACGCCTGCCAGGCCACGGTCATGACCTGGGCCGTGGCGGCCCTGTGCCTGGTGAGCAGCCTGCACGCCCTGGACGGGCGGGGCCTGCCGCACGTGCGCCGCGTGCTCTTCAGCGGCGAGGTCATGCCGCTCAAGCACCTGGCCGTCTGGATGGAGAGCCTGCCGCAGGCGCGGTTCGTGAACCTCTACGGCCCCACCGAGATCACCTGCAACTGCACCTACCACGAGGTGGAGCGCGGGCGCGCCTACGAACGGGGGCTGCCCCTGGGCCGGCCCTTCGCCAACCGCGCCGTGGTGCTGCTCGACGCCGAGAACCGGCCCGTCACCCAGCCCGGCGTGCAGGGCGAGCTCTGCGTGCGCGGCTCCTCGGTGGCCCTGGGCTACTTCGCCAACCCCGACCAGACCGCGCGCAACTTCGTGCAAGACCCCCTGCAGGCGGCGTTTCCCCAGGTCATGTACCGTACGGGAGACATGGCCGAGTACGACGGGCAGGGAGAGCTCTACTTCTGCGGGCGCAAGGACAACCAGATCAAGCACATGGGGCACCGCATCGAGCTCGAGGAGATCGAGGCCGCCTTCGAGCGCTGCGAGGGCGTGACCCGCTGCCGCTGCTCGTTCGACCCCGAGAAGAGCCGCATCCACGCCTTCTACGAGGGCCCGGCCACCGCAGACGAGCTCGCCGCGCGCCTGCGGGAGGAGCTGCCCGTCTTCATGTACCCCTCGAGCCTCACCCGCGTCGACGACATGCCGCTCACCAAGAACGGCAAGGTGGACCGACGCCGGCTGCTCGACGACTACCTGCAGGAGCAGGCGCGCCAAAAGGAGCTGCGCCGCCTTGCCCGCGCCCAGAAAAGGAGCAAGACCGATGCGTAACGACGAGCTTTTGGGGCTGGCCCGCGAGTTCGGCACCCCGCTGTACGTGTTCGACGGCCGCGTCCTTGAGGCGCGCCTGGAGAAGTTGCAGTCATCCCTGCCCTCCAACGTGGAGCTGTGCTACGCCGTGAAGGCCAACACCTTCGTCATCCCTTTGCTCGCCGACAAGGTCGCGCGCCTGGAGGCCTGCTCCACCGGCGAGGCGCGCATCTGCCTGGCTTGCGGGGCGCGCCCGGAGAGCCTCGTGGTGTCGGGCGTGAACAAGGACGCCGACTTCATGGACGAGCTCATCGGGTCGGGCATGCCCGTGGGCCGCTACACGGTGGAGTCGCGCCTGCAGTTCGACATGCTGCTCGCGTGCGCCCGTCGCCACGACGTGCGCATCCCCGTCCTTCTGCGCCTCACGAGCTCCAACCAGTTCGGCCTGGACGCCGACGAGCTCGTGTCCATCGTGGCCGAGCACGGCCATGACCCCCACCTCGACATCTGGGGCGTGCAGTACTTCTCCGGCACGCAGAAGACCTCCACCAAGCGCCTGGCCCGCGAGCTGCGACAGGTGCGCAAGATCCAGGACCGCCTGACGCAGGAGTGCGGCTTCACCTGCCGCGAGCTGGAGTTCGGGCCGGGCTTTCCGGTGCAGTACTTCGAGGAGGACGCCTTCGACGAGGACGCGTTCCTGGCCGAGTTCGCCTCGCAGCTGCGCGACCTGGCCTTCCCCGGCCCCATCGCCCTTGAGCTGGGGCGCAGCATCGCCGCGTCGTGCGGGACGTTCCTCACCTCGGTGGTGGACGCCAAGGTCAACGACGGCCAGCGCTACGCCATCGTGGACGGCGGCATGAACCACCTGGTCTACTTCGGCCAGTCGCTGGCCATGCGCGACCCCAAGTGCGCGCTGCTCGAGCGCGACGGGCGCCAGGCGCATGACAGCGAGCCCTGGAACGTGTGTGGGTCGCTGTGCTCGGTCAACGACATCCTGGCCAAGCAGCTCCCCTTCCCCGGCCTTGAGCCCGGCGACGTGCTGGCCTTCGCCAACACCGGGGCCTACTGCATGACCGAGGGCATCTCGCTGTTCCTGAGCCGCGACCTGCCGCGCGTGTGCCTCATCGGCCCCGACGGCACCCCCCGGCTTGTGCGCGACGGCGTGGCGACCTACCCGCTCAACTGCCCTTCCCAGTAAGGGCGCACATGACGCAAGTGTCATAGATTGCGTGGAAAAACTGCATAGACCCGTCCACCACGCTCCACACATGGCTGGTAATGTGCTGTTGTTACGTTTGCGTTTCAGCTTTCATTCAACTGCAGCAAAGGGGTATGCAATGGACGAAGTCATCGAGATTCTTGAGTCCCTCAAGCCCGGCGTCGACTACGAGAACGCCACCGACCTGGTTGACGGGCGAGTCCTGGACTCCCTCACCATCCTGGCCCTGGTGCCCGAGCTCGAGGACGCCTTCGACGTGACCATCCCCGCCGTGGAGATCGTGCCCGCCAACTTCAACTCCGCCCAGGCCATCAACGCCCTCGTTGAGCGCCTGGTCGAAGAGGACGCGTAAGGCAACGGGGCGGGCCGACTCTTGAGCTTCTCCCTCCACTCGTACTTCTCCGTCGTCTACCTCGCCATCTTCCTGCCCATCGTGCTCGTCGCCTACCAGGCGGTAGGCAAGCGGGCGCGGTGGGCGGTTTTGTTGCTGGCGAGCTACGCCTTCTTCTGGTCTGTCTCCAGCAAGCTCATCGTCTTCGTCTTGATATCCACCGTAAGCGTCTGGGCCGCAGGGCGCTGGATGGACAGGCTCTACACCGAGCGCGACGCCGCCATCGCCCAGGACAAGAGCCGCAAGAAGGAGCTGAAGCACCTCTACCAGAAGAAGGCCCGCCGCGTCTGCGCCCTGGGCGTGGTCTTCAACCTGCTGCTTCTGGTATGCCTGAAGTACCTCGTGTTCTTCGGCGAGGTGGCCGGGTCGCTCCTGGCGCTCTTCGGCGTGAGCGTGCCCGTGTCGGTGCCCTACATCGGCGTGCCCATCGGCATCTCCTTCTACACGCTCATGGCCGCCTCGTACCTGTTCGACATCTACCGCGGCACCATCAAGGCCGACGCCAACCTGGGCCGGGTGGCGCTCTTCCTGAGCTTCTTCCCCCAGATCATGGAAGGCCCCATCTGCCGCTACGCGCAGACCTCCTCCGACCTGTGGGCGGGCGCCCCCATCACCAAGGACAACCTCTACCGGGGCGCGGTGCGGATCCTGTGGGGCTTCGCCAAGAAGATGATCGTGGCCGACCGCCTGAACCTGGTGGTCAAGCCGATCTTCGCCGACTACGCGTCCTACGACGGCGGCGTCGTGGCGGCCGCGGCCGTGCTCTACACCATCCAGCTCTACTGCGACTTCTCGGGCTGCATGGACGTGGGCCTGGGCACCGCGCGCATCTTCGGCGTCACCCTGCCCGAGAACTTCCGCCATCCCTTCTTCTCGCGCACCGCCTCGGAGTTCTGGCAGCGCTGGCACATCACGCTGGGCGCGTGGCTGCGCGACTACGTGTTCTACCCCCTGTCGCTGTCGGGCCCCGTCAAGTCGCTCACCAAGGGCTGCCGCCAGCGCTTTGGCAACCGCTACGGCCCGCTTCTGGCCAGCGCCATCCCGCTGTTCTGCGTGTGGTTCGCCAACGGCCTGTGGCACGGCGCGGGCTCGCAGTACATCTTCTTCGGCCTGTACTACTTCGTGCTCATCCTGCTGGGAGGCCTCGTGGAGCCGCTGGCCCAGGCAGGCTGCACCAAGCTGCACATCGACCGCCAGGGGCGCCCGTGGCGGGCGTTCCAGCTCGTGCGCACGCTCGTGGTCGTCTTCGTCGGCGAGCTCTTCTTCCGCGCCGAGGGGCTGGACGCGGGCCTTTACATGTTCGGCCAGCTTGTGGGCAACTTCACGCTCGATTCCTTCTTCAACGGCGGCTTCATGGCCATCGGCATGACCTTCCCCTCGGTCACGACGCAGGTCATCGGCTTGAGCGTCGCCGACTACGCCGCCGTGGGGGTCTTCGTGGTGCTCCTGCTCGTCGTCGCCCTCATCGAGGAGCGCGGCGTGTGCATCACCGAGCGCCTGGCACAGAAGAACCTGGCCATCCGTTGGGCGGTTCTGTACGCCCTCATCCTGGCAATCGTCATCTTCGGCTCCTACGGCGTGGGAACGGCGCCGCTCGACCCGATCTACGCCCAGTTCTAATGAGGAAGCATGACTGAGACAACCCAACCCAAGCCCTCGCGCCTGCGCAGCTTCTTCAAGTACCTAGGGCTCACCGTCGTGTTCTGCGCCATCCTGCTGGGCCTTTTCTGGTTCGCGGGGCGCATCCTGGTCCCCAAGGACAACACCGAGCAGGCCGGCGTCGTGAACAGCCGCGCGTACGGATTCCTGGCCGAGCCCGACAACACCCTCGACGCGATGTTCATGGGCGACAGCCTGGCCTCGACCTCGTTTCTGCCCATGCGCATGTGGGAGGACGCCGGCGTCACGAGCTATGTGTGCTCGGTCAACGGCGAGCAGATCAGCTACGCCCTCACGATGCTGGGCGACTTCCTCTCGCACCAGAGCCCCAAGGTGGTGTTCCTGGAGACGCAGATGCTCTACAACCCCTTCGACGTGGGCAAGGCCGCAAAGCAGCTGCTCAAGGACGCCTTCCCCATCTTCGAGTACCACCACCGCTGGAAGGAGCTCACGGTCGACGACCTGCTGCTCAAAGAAGGCACCGACAAGGTGAGCACCATGAAGGGGGCCAACCCCAAGGCCCTCACCGAGCCGGCCGACACGTCCTCGTACATGACGCCCTCCGACGAGGTCGAGCTCCCCGACGACCTCAGCGTCGTGGTGCTCAAGATGCTCATCAAGATGTGCCAGGACAAGGGCGTGGAGTTCGTGCTCGTCTCCACCCCGCAGGTGCGCGACTGGAGCTACGCGCGCCACAACGGCTGCACGCAGCTGGCCCAGGAGCTGGGCATCGACTTCATCGACATGAACGTCGACCCCGTCTCCAGCGAGGTGGACATCGACTGGTCCCACGACGCGCGCGACGCCGGCGTGCACCTCAACTACAGGGGCGCCAAGAAGGTGAGCGACTGGATGGCCGCGCTGCTCAGCGAGACGTACGGCCTGACCGACCACCGCGACGACGAGGCGTACTCTGCCTGGGACGACTGCCTGGAGGAGTACAACAAGTACTTGGCGAAGATGAAGAAGGACCCCAAGAAGTACGACATACCCGGCAAGCACATGTACTGACGAAAAGCCTCCGCCCACCTACCGACTGACGAGGTGAGCGGGGGTTTTCGTGTCGGGCGCACGGGACGGACGGGGCGCATGTCGTGTGGAGTCGCGGCGATGACGCCCGCGGGATGGGCGCGCCGCGAGCTTTGGTATATACTCCCCTGCTGCGGAGTGGGCCAGGCGGCCGCGCTGGAGGCGTTCGCGCCTCGGTGAGGAAAGTCCGGGCTCCACAGGGCAGGATGCCGGCTAACGGCCGGGCGGGGCGACCCGACGGAAAGTGCCACAGAAAAGAAGACTCCCGCTTGGGCCTTGTGCGTAGGCGAGAAAAGCTGAAACGGTGCGGTAAGAGCGCACCAGCGCGTCGGTAACGGCGCGGCTTGGCAAACCCCATCCGGAGAAAGGGCAAATAGGAACGCCATGGGTCGGCCCGGCCCGCGTTCGGGTTGCCTGAGAGTGAGGCCTGCGGCAACGTAGGCAGAAGATAAATGGTCGTCCACGACAGAACCCGGCTTACCGGCCCACTCCGCTACCTTCACGGGGCCGCGCGGTCCCTCACGCGAGCACGCAAAAGGAGCCGACCATGCGCGAGACCCTGACCCCCAACCTTACCCGCCACCCCATCGACCTGGACGCCAACGTCACGTTTGCACAGGTGCCGGGTTGGCTCGGCCGCACCACGCGCGACCTCAAGATGTCCGTCATGCGCCCGCTCGGCATGCACGAGCCGCTCCCCTGCCTGCTGTGGCTCTGCGGCGGCGGCTGGATGGACTGCGACCCCAACGTGCACCTGCCCAACCTGGTGGACGCGGTGCGCGCCGGCTACGTGGTGGCCAGCGCCGAGTACCGCGATTCCAACAAGGCGGCCTTCCCCGCCCCGCTCGAGGACGCCAAGGCCGCCGTGCGCTTCCTGCGCGCCAACGCCGCGCGCTGGGGCATCGACGCCTCCCGCATCGCGGTGGCCGGCGAGAGCGCGGGCGGTCACCAGGCAAGCCTGCTCGGCGTGACCGGCGGCGAGGAGCGCTTCGACGTGGGCGCCCACCTGGAACAGCCCAGCCGCGTGCAGGCCGTCGTGGACTACTACGGCGTGGTGAGCCCCCTCACGGCCAAGCAGGGCAACGAGGGCCACGCGTTCGACTTCGTCTACCGCAACCTGCTCGGCGCCGAACCCGAGGACGCCCCGGACCTGGTGGCCGCGGCCAACCCGCAGGCCTATGTCCAAGACGCCGCGGCGGCAGGCACGGCCGGGAGCATCCCGCCCTTCCTCATCCTCCAGGGCGGCCGCGACGCCGTGGTGCCCCCGGCAGACTCCGCACGCTTCTACGAGGCGCTGGAGGGCGCCGGCGTGGACGCCACCCTGATCGAGCTGCCCGAGGCCGGCCACATGGACTGGGCGTTCTGGCAGCCCGAGGTCATGGGA